>DDSL01000151.1:29387-53070 GCA_002343825.1 Chthonomonas sp. UBA2391 | reverse complement strand
AAAGAGGGGAGGGCCGGCGGGGGAAGCCGGCCCGGGGGCTGGAGGGTGGGAGCGATCACGGGCTTGGTTGGGGGGATAGACCCGCGACTCCTTTTTCTTGGCTGTCGGCGAGCCGCTTGAGCTGGTCCGACACCGTTGGTTTTCCGCCCTCGATAGGATCTTGAGATGGAATTGCTACCGGGTTGTTGGGGATCTCGGCGCGTTCCCGCATCCCTGCGCGCGTCAACTTGCCAGCCGGTACCCGCGAATCGGCGGGAGAAAGGGCGCTCCCCCATCGGCCAAGGTCCTTCGTTGAGTGCCCCATCACTTCCATGTCATCTTCTGGCTGCAAACCAAGAGTCATCATAGCTCTTGGATCCTTCGCATCTTGAAGCAGTCTATGGCCGCCAGTATTCTGTCTATCCTTGTCCAGGATGACCTTGCTCGGTTGTGGAGTGGCAACGGGGTCCGTAGCGGCTATGGGAAACGAGTAACGGATACGACCTCGATTTTTCTCGGCCGGAGGTCCTCAAGAGCATCTGCTAAGTGCGTCACAATCCGGCACGCGAGGGGATGTACCGCAAGCCAAAGGAACATCTTGGGAGATCGCGCTCGCCTCTGCGGGTCAGCCAGCCCGGATTGGATCCTTCCCACCCCGGCCGCACCATCACATGAAGCAAGCAACAAGCCAAGGAGCAACGAAGTCGGTCACACAAACAGGGCTCGCCCGAGGTTCGGGAAAGAATTCAATCGCCCTGCATGTCAAAGTTACCGCTGAGGATGATGTAGTCGAAAATCGACACCTCTCCGTCGAAATCGAGGTCGGCGCTGCTTGGCCGGTGACCATTCGCCCCAACCGTGTTCCAATTCGCGTCCGCACTCGTTCGCTCAAAGTACTGCGAAAGGATAATGTAGTCGAAGACCGTGATCGCGTTGTCGCGATCGATGTCACCGCCAAGAAGCGTGAAGTTCAGACTTGCCGACCCGCCGGCACTGAGGGTGACACCGGAAATCTTCCGTTGCAAGAAGTGGCGCGTTCTAATCCGGTAATCACGGGTGCCGAGCGTTGGCTCATTAAGGGTGAAACTGCCATCCGCCCGCAAATAGATACTCCGGTTAGCAACGAGTTTGGTACCTTCATAGATGGAGAGAAGGGCTGGGAAGCCGTCCCAGGTGCCGCCGTAGTCGGGTGACTCGACGCGCCCCTCGATGCGGCCGGTCATGGACAGCGGAACCAGCATGGCGCCTCCGGAAATACTTCCTGCGGACGCCGACGTGCCTGAGAATCGCACGGCAACGATACCGTTGGGACTCACCGCGTTGGGCAAAACAAGCGTCCGCGTATACGTGTCGTCCGGCATGGCCACGAGCGAGGCAATCGGCACCTTGCCGCTGGAGCTATTCCAGCGCCAAGCTTGCGTCGCAGCAAAGGAGCTTCCATTGTCAAACCCGTCGGCGCCAAAGACATTGCCAGCGTTATCCAACCCTGTGACGTCGATGCTTCCCGACCGTGAAATCTCAACGATTTGCCCACCTGCATAGACCCATCCGAACCGCTGATTTTGGAAGTTCACCGTCTTGGAGCCCGCTCCCGCAGCTATATAAGAGTCGTTGAGAAAAGCGGAGGTCAAGGTGAGCCCGACCGTGTTCGGCGCGGCACTCCATGGCAGGGCGAAGGAGGTTGCTCCGTTGAAGAGATGAGCAGTATCCGAACTGCCTGACTTCACAGCGACGAGCGCACCGTCGCGGTTGATGCTCTGACGAATGGACCGACCACCTATATTCTGGGTTGACGGTACGGCGAGTAGCCGCAGCGAGGCGTCATAGGTGCCGAGAATCGTCCCATCGAATTTTGCGAGGACGTGCTGAGTGCCATTCCAAAAAATGCCTTCGTCATCATCATTGGTCAGCCTAACCTCGCCAGCCGCAAAATTCGACACGTTGCCAGTTACGATATCGAATCTGTAGCTCTTCGGACCGGTGGGATCGTAGACTGAGGCAAGCCGACTGGCAGTAAGACCGCGGATTGAGGCTGTACTGCTGGACACACGCCAAAAAATGGGACCATTGTCGGCCAAAAACACGTTGTTCGGAAAGGAGTTGTAAAACGCGGTAAAGTCGCCGCGATTATTCACCTGATACACCGTGACCAGGGGGGAACCCAGCCCCGGATCAACGAAAGCATACTCGGGAGCAGCCAAAGCACGATGAGCGAGGGCCACCACGCCCAGAGCTAGCAATGAACTTAGGAGCTTCATCAGTGCACTGTACCACCCTTCGAGGTCCATGAGTCCTTTAAATGTTCCGGAGGATTGAACCGACATCACAAATACAGGGCCCACTTCACTTTGTCACGCGAGCGCCGCGGCCCAACCCGGGTTCGGATGTTGCCCCAGGATCCGAACACATGGAATGCGCAGACGAGGAACTCTGGTGCCATTCTCGCAAAGTTTGGAATCTCACCGACAATGAGTCCAGTGATCTGAAAATCGGCGATCGCGAATTCCACAGGTTTATGCTGAACTCCCGGTCCCGCCGGTTCGGGGCAGAGCCCTGAGCGCCGCGAGGGGCGAGGGCGTGGCCTTGGGCCGAATCGGCGCCGACCGGCGCGCCCCCCTTATCGACCCAGGGTTTTCGCTTCTTCCAGGCTCAGGCGGCCGTCGGAATTCGCGTCGGCGCGGGAGATGGAATTCCAAAGACCCCGTGCCTCGGCCGCGGTCACGAAGCCATCTTGGTCGCGGTCCAACCGCCGGAAGGTGCGCACGATGATGCCATCCACCGCGCCGCCCCGCCCGAGCGATGAGGCACTTCCCTCACCCGGCTTTTCGCCCGGAACGATGAATTCCAGATAGCCCAGGTGCATCTCGTCGTAGGTCTGGGCGCCCCAGCCGACGCGCCGGTTTGGGTCAGGATTGTTGGGGTTCTCCGCGCTGTTGTCATACCAAGCGGTGTATTTCAACTGGTCACCGGGCTTGACCTCCATCGGATTCTTTAGGATGTAGTTCAGTTGCCAGTTGAAGTCGTAGCGCGGGACGTCCAACAGCACCCGGCTTTTGCCTTCTCGAACCAGTTCATATCGCGCCGCCTTGCCGCGAACGTGCATGTGGGGCAAGAAGCTGAGGATCTTCGCTTGGAACGGTACATCCAGCGTGGCCGAGACCTCGTGGTTGGGGGCCCCCGGCGGAATCGATAGGCGCAGGCTCGCGAGACTCGTGGTGTGGACCTCGTTCACGACCGGAGTCTTGGCAAAGACAAGGCCGATCTTGGTTTGGTCCGAGCTCGCCTTTCCATAGGGGGTGTAATGAAGTTGGAACCGAAGAGTCGAGCCCTTGGGAAGCCTCTTTGCGAGCCCCGCCGGATAGATCGACGCACTGTAGCCGGGGACATAGCCACCGAAAAACCCTCCGAGTTCGGCCAAGGCCTCTTGTTGGGCCGACCACCGCTCTCCGGGCTTGCGGATGAAGACAAGGACGTGGTGAACCGCCCGTCGATCGCCCGGAACGACCTCGATCTTCTCCACCCATTTGTCTTCTGAGAAGGTCGTCGGAACATCGACGTTGACGTAGTTCATGACCCCACTTTCTTGGATGGGGATCGGCTTAGGAATCTGGAAGACGGCATCGGGCTTGCCGATCGTCCACCCCTCCACAAATCGCAGAGGCTCGGGCGCGTCTTTCGGGTCTCCTTTGGGCATTCCTCCGGCAATCCATTCTCGCAGAGCGGCCTTGTCGCCTTCACTCAGCGAGCGGTCGTTGGCCCAGGGTCCGGTGCCCTTCGCCGCGTACCAGGGCGGCATAATCCCCTCCTCCACGACGAACTCGAGCATCTTGGCCCGCGAACTCACCGCCGCATAGCCATCCAGGCTGAAGGGCGCCACGCCTCCATCCCTGTGGCAGGTCATGCAGTTCTTTTGGATCAGGTGCTGGATCCGTCCGTGGTAGGTCGGGACCTCGGCTTTGGTGGCAGTGGCCTCGGCCAAGAGACAACCCGGGGCGTCGGTCGCCGGAATCGCGGGCGCGTTGCCGTCCAAAACCGAGTTGAGGGCATCTTTCAGAAAGTTGTTCCGAGGCTTGGGCAGTCCGCTCCCGATTCCAAATTGGTCGTCCACCGCGCCCCGATAGCGCAGGCGTCCTTCGGCATCAATCAGAAAGACCTCGGTGGTGGTCTTGGCTTGGAGCGTGGGCACCCAGCGGCCGCCCGGCTGATGGAGATAGGGGCCGCTAAACTTCCAGCGTGCCGATTGATCCCGCATCTCGGCAGGGTCCTCAGTCTCGGTGGGGTTCAGATAGACGAACTGGACGCCCCTCGATTTGAACTCGGCTTCCAACCGACCCAGGGTGGGGCCGTACTTGTTGCAAAGTGGGCACGTCGTGCTGGTGAGGGCAACGACCGTCGCCTTGGCTCCCGGGACGGGCACCTCGACCGCCGCGCCATCGAGTGACTGCCCCGAAAGCTGGATTCGCAACCCGATGTTTCGCACGGAGCTACTCGGGGCCGCTTGCTTCACCGGAGCATCTGGCTCTTTTTGGAAGATCCCCACCCCAAGTAGCAGGGCCGTCGACGCAAGGAGCAGGATCGTCTTCATGATGGACTTCTCTTATCGGTCACAACGTCAGGACCATCCAAAGGGTTCAGTGGATGGTCCTTCGATTTTGACCTTTACTTGACCGAAGTCACGCCAAACTCGGTGACGATTCCGCCCTTTTGCTCCCAGCGGTTCGTCGTGGGGTTCCAGAGCGGGGCGCTTCCCATGATGGTCTCTGAGCTCTGCTTCATAAAGTTGAGTTGGCTCGACATCATCTGATGGGCGTGATTGCTCATCATCTGGCGGGCTTGGACGACATAGCTTTGTTCCTCGGGGGTCAGCTTCGCCCCGAGATCGGCCCGGACCAAAAGTTTTTGGAGCGCATCCATGGTCGGCCACTGGATCATGTGCCCGATCACCTGGCCCACGTTCAGCTGGAACTGGTCCCTCGCCTTGCGATCTGCTTTGGCATAGTCTCGCGCCAACTCAAGCCGCAGCTTCTCGCGCGAGGCTTCCCCGATCTTGGGCTCGGGCTTGCCGCTTTGGACCATTCCCAAAAAGAGGAAAGCATCGATGTACACGTCAGCGATGGGCTTGGTGAAGAGGGGGGCTTGCAGATGGAGCGGCTTGTGATTGCTGCGATACACCTCCAACATCAGAGCGCTGTATTCGTCCCCTTGTTGAACCAAGTCCTCGGCCCGGGTCAGGAAGCCCAGGATATTGGCCATCAGGGCGAGGCGCTGAGTTCGCTCGGGGAGCTGGGCCAATTGGCGGCTGCCGTCGATGGTTCCGATCACGGCCTGAGGAGTCTGACCATCGTTCCAGAGTTTTTGAAGAATTCCCTTCATGCGGCTTCGCTGGTCCGGATTGAACTTGGCCAAGACGAGACTTTCGGACGCGCGGATGAAGTCGCTGAGGACCTGATCGGTGAGTTCGGGCGTGCCGCCAAAGTCGAATTGGGCCTTTCCGAGCTGGGGCGTGGTGGCAAGGGTCGCCAAAATCAGTAGTGAGATGTTTCGCGTTTTTGTCATGACAAAGTTCACCCCTTGAGGTTATGTGAGGGATGGGGCGGGACTCCGCGACACTGCCAGTCGCCGCTCCGGAGTTCTTTAGTGATACCCGCCCCCGAGACCGACCCCGGGTCCTTGGTCCCGTCCCTAAGGGTCGACGCCAGATCTTCCGATTAGGTACATTAGCGTTGCGAACGGGATCCCATCCCGCGCGGGCCGGAAAACTTCCGGCAGACAATTTGGGGGCATAGCTCAATGGGAGAGCACCTGCTTTGCAAGCAGGATGTCAGGGGTTCGAGTCCCCTTGCCTCCACCAAATTCCCTCGCAAGAGACGACCTGCGCGGTCTGTATCCTCCAGTCCCCGGCGACCGGCAGGGTTTCCACTGGCCTTCCGCAATAACTCCAAGATCGAATCTGACGGCACAACCGGCCCCGATGCACCGCGACCTGTTCTGGCGTCCCTTGGGCTCTGGTCTAGCAAGAAACTTTCCCGACCAGATCCGAGGTCAAGAGACCAAGGCCTGGGAAGCCGCCGAAGGGATCCGGTAACCGATGCAAGAGAGCATCCCGCCCGGGAGCTAGCTCAGCCTGCTACGCGCTCGGTTTGAGATTCCGGCGGCGTCGCATCCACCAGATTCCGCCCGCGACCAGGGGCAGCCAGATCGGAGCAAAGACCAGCAACGAGATCCCGAACCGGCCCACGCCTCGGCCGAGGCCGATGAGCGAGTTGGTCGAATCGGTCCAGGCGTCATTCGCCCAAGCCTTCGAGTCACTGCGCTGCACCACCTGTGCCGGAGAGCGGAACTCAACGACGATCGTCGAGAGAGCGGCGAGCTGTTCCTGAGAGCGCCGGATCGCATCCATGCTCTCGATCTCTTGGCGAACGCGAGTCAGTTCTTGGTTGACCGCCAGGCTGTCCTTGAGGGACTTGCTCTCGCGAAGAAAGCCGAGCAAAACTTTCTCTTGTTCGCGCAAAACGGTGAGCCGGGCGCGCAGGTCCACCAGTTGGGTCGTAACGTCCTCGCTCTCAATGCTCTTGCTCACAAGGGTTCCATATCCCTCGAAGGTCCCGATCGCCTGATCGAACTTGTCGACTGGGACCCTCAGAGTCATCGACAGGCTCGCGCGCACGGAGTTCAGGTTGTTCGATGCGGTTGCTTCGACGTAGCCTTGGGACTGCAGAACCCACTTGGTGGCCAGAAGCTCGGCCTCGGCCAGGTCCTTGACTTCCACGGTCAGCGAGGCGGTGCGGATGATCTCCCGAGTCACCTTCTGGACGGAAGCCAGCGAGGCATCGGCGGACTCAGCGTCGACGCTGCCTTCGGCTATGGGGGCTTTAGCCGATGTCGCCCCGGCATTAGAGGTGGTATCCCGACCTCCAGAACATCCCACCAGCACCACAAGGGCCAAGAGCCACACGACACACGACAACACACGCATATCCGTGCGAACATTCCGCCGTCCTTCTCCCGTTCCCAAGGCCTCCACCTTTTTGACTAAAGAGGGGCGAAAATCCGACTCATAGCCGGAAGATCAGGCCCGCGGTGATGTAGTTCACCCAAGCAAAATTCTTCACTCGGGGGACATCGGCTCCACCTTCCAAAACTCGATAGCCCAAGAACCCAGTCGTCCCGGGTCCCAGCTGACGTTTGACCCGAAGGCTCAGATCGATCGCGCGACCCGGCCCGCCTGCGAGTCCGTCGAGCTCAACTTCGTAGTCGAACCCGGCCGCAAGTTTGCCCTCGCCATAAACGTGGAGCAACGGAACGAAGCCCGTGTTGCTCTCGGAGGCGACCGTCGCCCCCTGCCGCAAGCGAATCTCGGCGTCGCGGATCTTGAGCGTTCCCCCCACTGACCAGCCACCCTTCCAAGGCTTTCGATAGGTGAGACGATAGCTATCGAATCGGTAGGTCGCCTCGGCGTCCCCGGGCGCAAAGTTCTGGCCCGCAAAGCTCGTCGCCGCGCCCAGACTGCCGTTGCCAGACTGTCGAAAAGGGGCATAGAGGATCTTCCAACTGCCGCCCGACCGGTCTTGATAGATCAGCGAGATCCGACCAAACGTCCGCCACTCCTTGCCCACCAGTCGGGCGACATCGACCTCGGTGCCCGTCGACTTGGGGACTTGGGCCGAGTTGTATCGGGTCGAAGTCAGACCGGACTCGAGGTCGAGGGTCCACGGGCCGCGCTCACCGTGGGCCACGCACGCCATCCCGATAAGGCTGAGGGGAATGAGAACTTTCATTGATGGAAGGTTACGAATCGACTAGCGCACCCGTTCCGCCGGGGCCGGTCCGATCCAATCCGTGTCGATACCGTGGGCGATCAGGATCTCCGAGATCTGGCCGATGTGTCCGTGCAAGTGCCGCAGGCTCAGGATCTGCAGTTCGACCCGGCTGACGGTCGGATACCACGTGAATCCGGAAGTTTCGGCCTCTAGGTCCAGCGCATCAATCCGGCTATCGACTTCCGACACGATCAGGTCGATGCACTCCAAGAGCTCGGGCTGGGTGTAGGGCGTCACCTCGGGAGCCTCACCCTCCAGATAGGTGCAGTCCAGCCGGTGCTGGGGCCAGGGGAGGAACGACTGCAGATCAGGAAACAGGTAGAGATGGGCATAAGCGGCCGCGTGGTAGGCGATCCTCCATGTTTGCCGGGGATGAGGGCCTTGGGTCCAGACAGAATCGGGGCAAAGCTCCACACACTGCCGCAACATCGCGAGCGCCGCATGGTTTTGCCGCTTGATTGCTTGACGAATGTCCACGTAATGCAGACGAATGAAGGGGCATTGGTGGTTCACCGGTCGTCCGCAGAGCGAGAAGGCTCCGATCGAGTCGAAGCGTTTCGGGGCACACTGGAAGAATGAGTGTAGCGATCGGAATCGACCTCGGAACGTCAAGCATCAAGGCAGCCCTCGTCGACGCCGAGGGCCAGATCCTTGCTACCGCCCAAGCTCCCGAACAAGGCGAACACGCCATCTCTGCTCCCCACCCGGGGTGGGCCGAGCAGGACCCGCGCGAGTGGTGGCGACTCACTCAGGAAGCCCTTGGAGCCTTGAGGCTAAAGGCCCCAGACGCCTTCGCTGCCGCGACCTGCACGGGAATCGCCTACCAGATGCACGGCCTGACCCTGGTCGACTCGAACCTGGAACCCACCCGTCCGGCGATCCTCTGGTGCGACAGCCGGGCGACCGAATCGGGCAATCGGATTGCGGCTGAGCTTGCAGAGTTCACCGCTCGAACTGGTAGCCAACCCGGCAACTTCACGGCCAGCAAAATTCGGTGGGTGGCCGACCACGAGCCCGAAGCCCTCGCCCGGGCCGCCTCGATCCTGCTGCCCGGCGACTTCATCGCGGCCAAACTCGGAGCACGGATTTCGAACACTCCTAGCGGCCTCAGCGAGATGATGCTCTGGGATTTTGATCGGGGCTCGCCCTACGACGATGGTCAAAAGGCGACCGGCGCAAACGCCAGCCAATGGCCAGAAGTGCTTCCCACTTTCGGCGATCAGGGGGGCGGCATCACCTACCGAGCCGGGGATCAGCCCAATAACGCCCTCGCGATGGGGGTGCTCCAGCCGGGGGAGGTGGCCGCGACGGCCGGGACATCGGGTGTGCTCTTTAGCGTTTTGCCCAACCTTCCCAGCGAGCCGAACCAAGCCGCGAACGCCTTCCTCCACGTGAACGGCACCGTCGGGATGCTGCTCTGCCTCAATGGAGCGGGGTCGGCCTATAGTTGGTTCCGCCGGACCCTTGCCCCGGGGTTGACCTTTCCCGAACTCAATGCACTGGCCGAATCGGCTCGGGCGCTGGACCTGCGGATGCTTCCCTTCGGCAATGGGGCCGAAAGGATGCTCGGTCAAGCCAACCCCGGCGCCAGCTTTGCCGGGCTCGACTTTGCCCGCCACGGGCTCGCCGAGTTGGCGCGGGCGACTCTGGATGGGGTCGCTTTTGCCTTGGCCCACGGCCAGTTGCTTTCGGGTTCGGTCAAACGGGTTCGGGCGGCGCGGGCGAACCTCTTCCTGTCTGACCTTTTTGCCCAAACGATGGCAAACCTCTTGGGAGCGACGGTCGAGCGGGTCGAAGCCGATGGCGCGGTCGGCGCGGCAATGGGAGCCCTCTACGGGGCCGGCTACGCCGACCTGAACGTGATCACCCGCACGACCCGAATGGATCGAGTCTTTGAACCCGATGCGGCCGCCGAATCGGACCGAGAGCGCTTCGATCAGTGGCGGTCAGAGAGTTTCTAGGAGCAGCCTCCGGCTTGAGAGAGGTCCTAGCTCCTACTCAATGCCTGCTCGAACAGCCAGCGGGCGAGGGCTGATTTGCTCATCTTCTCGCTGGCGATGCGTTCGCCATCGCGGAACTGAAGCGTGATCTGGTTGGTCTCGCTTTCGAATCCCGTTTCGGCTCCGGCGACGTCGTTGATTGCGATCGCGGAGAGATTTTTCCGCTCCAGCTTTCCTGCGATCACCTCAGGGTCGTCACCGACCTCGGCGGCAAAGCCGATGGCCCGCGTGCCCGGGCGAGCGGCGGCCACCGCTTCGGCCAAAACGTCGGGATTGGGCAAAAGTTCCAGTTGCAGCGGCTCAGACGAACGCCGGATCTTGCCCAGAGAGGGCGAAGCCGGGCGATAATCGGCGACCGCAGCCACGCCGACGATCCAGTCCGCGCCGGGGGCCATCTCGACCATCCGGTCGCGCATCTCGATGGCGGTCTGGACGGGAATGATCTCGGCCTCGACCGGGAGCCGGGCGCGTTGTGGTCCCGCCACCACGATCACCCGCGCACCCATCCTCAGCGCGGCACGGGCGAGCGCGGCACCCATCTTTCCGCTGCTCCGGTTGGTCAGATACCGGGCGATGTCAATCGGTTCCTGGGTCGGGCCGCTGCTAATCAGCACCGTTTGCCCCGCCAGTTGGTTCGACCGCGAAAGCACTTCTTGAACCTCATGGACGATCACCTCGATGGGCGGAAACTTGCCTTGTCCATTCTCGCCGCAGGCCACATCGCCGGTGCTCGGTTCCAGCCACTCGGCCCCTCGATCCATCAGGATCCCCCGCGCCTGCAGCACCCCCGGACTGGAGTACATGGTGGGGTTCATCGCCGGGACCACCATCAGCGGGGCTTGGCTCGCCACGGCGAGGGTCGTGAGCATGTCGTCAGCGACTCCGTGGGCCAGCTTAGCGAGGGTATTCGCCGTCGCCGGTGCCACCAAAACGAGATCCGCGGCTCGGGCCCAGTCAATGTGGGCCATCCGTCCCCGGTCGGGCTCATCAAAGGTATCGACCAGGCAGGGCTGCCCGGTTAGCGCCTCGAACAGGGCAGGTGTCACGAAGTTCTGCGCGGAATCGGTGAGGCAAACCCGGACCTGGTGGCCTTGCCTCATGAGTTCGCGCGCCAGGTCGCACGCCCGATAGGCGGCGACGCTTCCACTCACTCCCAGAATGATCCTCATGACCTCTCCAGGATATCTTCCAGATCGGCCAGCGCGGTTTCCAGGTCGTCATTAACGATCTGAAACTGGTACCGCTCACTCAGGGCGATTTCGTTTTCGGCTTCGACGAGGCGCCGTTGCAGGGCTGCGGGGTCTTCGGTTCCCCGCCCCACGATCCGCTCTCTCAGTACCTCCAGCGATGGCGGGAGAATGAAGATACTCACGGCCTCGGGGCGCTTTTCCATGACCTGAAGAGCTCCCTGAGTCTCGATTTTGAGGACGGCTACCAGCCCCTCGGCAAGCAGGGCCTCCATCGGCTCAATCGGGGTGCCGTAGTAGTTGCCGGCGTATTCGGCATGTTCCAAAAACCGGCCCTCGGCGATGAGGCGCTCAAACTCCTCCCGGCTGAGGAAGAAGTAGTCGACTCCCTCGCGTTCGCCCGTCCGGGGAGTCCGCGTCGTGGCCGCGCAGACCCGCTTCAGCCGTGGGTTCCGGGCCATCCAGAGGTCGAGCAGGGTGTCCTTTCCGACTCCGCTGGGGCCTGAGAAGATAAGGAGGCGCCCGGTGCTCATTGGAGAAGGTCCACCAGGCGTTGTGCGACCTTGAGCGGGTCGTGCCGAACGTAGTCGCTTTCGTTCATAAAGTTGCCGACGATGGCGCGAAGGCCCATCGCACGGATCCGCTCGATGTCCGGATCGACGAAGTACTGGTCGCTACTGCGATACTTCTCCAACGTCACCGAACTGGGTGTTCCAGTATTCACCACGACGTAGTCAAAGACCTTGCGGTCGACGTTGGCGATGATCGCGCTGACGTGCTCGCTGGCCGTGAATTGATCGCTTTCCCCGGGCTGGGTCATCACGTTGCAGACATAAACCTTCGGAGCCTCGGCTTCGGCCAGGGCTTCGCTGATTCCGGGGACCAAGAGATTGGGGATCACGCTGGTGAAGACGCTCCCCGGCCCCACGACGATCAGATCGGCCTCGCGGATCGCGGCCAGCGAATCGGGAAAGGCCTTAACTTCGCCCGGATCGAGGAAGATCCGGCGGATCCTCCGCCCTGATTCGACGATCGCGGTCTCGCCGCAGACCTCGGTGCCATCTTCGAGCACGGCTCTTAGGCGCACCTGGTCGAGCGTCGAGGGCGTGACCCGACCGCGGATGTTGAGAACCTCGCTGGCCATGCTGAGGGCCTTGTCGAAGTCGCCGCCGCACTGATCCACCAGGCCGGCGATCAGCAGGTTCCCCAGCGAGTGCCCGGCCAGCGATCCCCGGGCATTCTTGAACCGATGCTGGAAGACATCGGTCATCAGCTTTTCGGCGTCGGCGAGGGCCACAAGGCAGTTGCGGATGTCACCGGGGGGAATGATGCCAAGTTCTTTGCTCAGTCGCCCGCTACTTCCGCCATCATCGGTCACGGTCACGACGGCGGTGATGTTGCTGGAATGCTGCTTGAGGCCGCGGAGCAGGGTGCTGAGACCGGTCCCCCCACCGAGAGCGACGATGCGGGGCCCAGCCGCGAGTTGCTGGCGCCGCACCAAGACGTTCACCACCTTGCCGTCCTTCATGGAGGGGTTGAGAATCTCGACCACCCGTCGGACGCCATCTCGGACGCCTTTTACGATGAGGATCACTCCGAGCAGCAGCAATGCTCCGCCCAAAAGGTGGTTGGCTTGGTCGACCTTATCGCGGCCGACGAACTGCGCGATCCCATCATCCCAGGCCAGAGCGACTTTTTGGATCTGCGGCACAACCCGATGGAAGAAGCTGAGTCCGAAGCCCAGCATAAAGGTCACCAGTCCGACGAAGACAAATAGACCCGCCCACCGTAACCCGGCGGTCGGAGCCATCAATCGCCGGATGCGGTGCCTGCTAATCACGCTTCTTTTTCTTGTCCTTTTCGTCCGGAGCGAACAAGGTCGTCAACGAACTCCCGATCAGGGTGTAGAGGGTCGCGCCGATGAAGGCGGCGGTGAAGTTCTCGGTGCGGAACCCGATCGAAACTTGCCCGGCCATATTGAAGACAAGCGCATTCACGACCCAGCGAAAGAGACCGAGTGTAATGCAGCTCAAGGGCAGGGTCAGGAGGTTGAGCAGGGTACCTACCGTCGCGTTTAGGAGAGCGATCACCCCGACCCCGAGGAAGAGCGCAAAGATCTCACCGGCGGAGCTGTACGCCACGGTGAAGCCCTTCACGAAGAGTGAGGTCAAGAAGGCCGACAAGACCAACGCGACCACCATCAAAGCCCATTTAACGAGGAAGGTCCGCACGATACTTCCGGCAATTGTATCCGGTTGAGCGGGTAGCCTCCTTTTCGATGCTTCGCTGGATCATGGCCTTGGTCTTTTTCTGCATCGGCTGGGCCGTAGGTGCGAAGCCGATCATCTGCCTAGACCCTGGTCATCCCAGCGAGATCGGGCCAGGAACTCGGGGCAAAAGGATCACCGAACTGGAAGCCGTTTGGCTGGTTGCCAAAGAACTCGAACCGCTCCTCAAGAAGGAGGGCTACACCGTTGTGATGACCAAGAAGTCCATGCGCGAAAAGGTCACCAATAAGCGCCGGGCCGAGATCGCGAACGCGGCGAAGGCCGACCTGATGCTGCGGTTGCACTGCGATCACGCCCCCGGCGAATCGGGGTTTGCGACCTTCTTTGCCGACCGCCAGGGCCGCGATGGAAAAGTCACCGGGCCCAGCAAGGAGGTCCTTCAGCGAGTTAAGCCGATGGCGAGCGCCTTCCACCGGGCGTGGGGCGAAGGCCTTGCGGGCAGTCTCGAAGATCGAGGCCTACGGACCGAACAGAAAACCGCCGTCGGGGCGAAGAAGGGAGCCCTCGTGGGGTCGATCCACTCCAAGGTCCCCAGCATCCTGGTCGAGATGGCCGTCTTGAACAACGACGGTGACGACCGGTTCATGGCCAGCGCGGCCGGACGCACCAAGATGGCCCGGGCCCTGCTCGCCGGAGTCAAAGCCGCCCTCGCCGCCGATCCCGCCAAGAGGTAACTAAGCCCGATCCCGCATCCGATAGCCAAAGCCGCGGATCGTGGCGATGGTCTGCCCCGACCCAGCCTGGCTTAGCTTCGTACGAACGCGGTAGATGAGAACGTCCAAAGAATTGCTGCCCTCGCCAGCGGCATAGCCCCAAACGGCTCGGTAGATCTCATCCCGGCTCACCGACCGCTGGGCGTTTTGAACCAAGTAGTGTAAGAGCGAGTACTCGGTTTCGGTCAGGCTCAGGGCGACCGCCCTCACCCGGACTTCATGCTGGGCTTGATCGATGACGAGGTCCCCGAGGGTGAGGTTCGAGACCACCTGAGGTGTGCGCGGCGCGGCGCGGCGCATCAATGCTTGAATCCGCGCCACGAGTTCATGGGGGTCGAACGGCTTGGTGAGATAGTCATCGGCCCCAAGACCCAACCCGGTGACTTTGTCGATCGAGTCGCCTCGCGAAGTGAGCATCAAGATCGGGAAGTCGTACTTCGTTCGGATCCGGCTGCAGAGTTCGGTGCCATCACCATCGGGCAAGCTGAGATCAAGGACGAGGAGTTCCGGTGGAAAGGCCTGAATGGTTTTCCAGGCATCGGCGACACTGTGGACCGTCTCGACCGCGAACTTGTGAGAGGTCAAAAGCCGACCCAGGCTCCGGGCCAAAAAGAGGTCGTCATCACAGACGAGGATCATGGGGCCTCCACAGGAAAGCGCAGTCGCATCGTCGTGCCCCCACCGGCTTGGGATTCGATCTCGATCTCGCCCCCAACCTCCCGCAAAATCTGGCGACAACTATAGAGGCCAAGACCAAAGCCATCGGGCCGGGAGCTCTGGAAGGCGTCGAAAGCTTTCTCGATCTGCTGAGGTGTCATGCCTGGTCCAGTGTCCGAAACCTCGACAACAACCCACTCGGGGCTCACCCGGCCCTCGACCAAGATCTGGCCGCCGGGTGGGGTCACCTGAAGGGCGTTTAGAAAGAGGTTCATAAAGAGGTGCTCCAGCCGGGCCGCATCCCCCAAGACGTCGGGAAGTTCGGGAGGCAACCGCACCTCCAGTTGGACACCCGCCAGACCAAGCGACGGAATGAGGAGCTGGTACATCCGGTGAACACACTCGGCCAGGCTCACCCGAGATCGGGCGATTTGGGCTGGCTTGGCATAAGAAAGGAGCCGGGCAGAAAGGATGTTGAATCGGTCGAGGTGGGTCTTGACCGCATCTAGCCGCGACTCCTCGGCCCCCCCAGGCATCGAGAGATCGAGCTGAATCGCGCTCACGATATTGCGGATATCGTGAGCGATCGAAGCTGCTAAGGTTCCGGTGATCGCGAGCTTTTCGCTTTGGATCATCTTGGATTCCGCGGACTCCAAGTCCTGCTCCAGCGACCGAAGGTGGGCCTCCCTCTCAAGCTCACCGCTCACCCGCATCCCCATGACCGAAAGGAGGCGCAGATCGTCCTCGGTGACCTTTGTCGAGCTGTGATGGTCGAGGATACAGAGAGTTCCGATCACTCTTCGGTCCGAGGTCCGCAGTGGAACCCCTACGTAACGAGTTACCCCCACGGTGGCGGGGAGCACCTGGGCCGTCCGAGGGTTCTCAAGGGCGTTCTGGATGACGAAAGGGGCATCGACCTCCAGGCAGAACTGGCAATAGGTGTTGGCCAGTTCGTTCTGGGTCATGGCCGCGACCTCGGGAATCGGACTCGCAATCGCCTGGAAGCGCATGAGGTCGCCTTCCAGAATGCTGAGCACGCTCGTCGTGTTGTAGAAGTCGCTCAACCCCCGAACGATCCTTCGGTAGACGGCGCTCGGCCGAGGGTCAAAGTACAGGCTGATCTCCTGGATGAGATCCTGGATCCGGCGGCGGTCGAACTCGGCCGTCCGGTCGGTAAAGGTCCAGAGCCGGGCAAAGGGGACACCGTTCTCGTCTTGGACTGGTCGGGTATGGCGTTCGAGGACCGCATATGGATCCTTGAGAACTAAATGATCTTCTTGAATGGTCAGGGGGTCTCGGTAGACTTGGTCAAGATTGGCGAGCCAATCCTGGTAGTCCGCGATCCGATTGGCGACCCACTGCCGTACGGCTTCAGGATCTTCGCGGACCGCATCCTGGTGGGCAAAGCCAAAGAGCTCCCCCAGCTTCTCGTTGGTGACGAGGGTGGTGTGGTGGAGGTCGGTCAACATGACTCCGACCTCCACCGATCCCAAGATCGATCTCAGGACTCCATCGCGCTCTCCGGGTTGCATCGCTCGGAGGGCAACCGACGACTTCGAGAAGGGCATCTTGGCGAAAGTCTAGCCGTTTGCTGGATTGGGATACAGCCCCATGTTGCTGGGTTGATAGGCTGGACGGAAGACTTTTTCCACCGTGTCGGTCCCGGCCGAGAGGAACGGGGTAAGGGCGGCGACCACTTGGTCGATGCTCGTCAGACCATAGGTCCGCTCATAGACGTTGTTGTTGGGAGGATCAACCTCTTCGGGGGTGCCACTTAAGCCAGTGATCTGCGTGAGGCCGAGTTCATCTCCGATCAAGCGGGCCAGGGTGCGGTGATCGCTTTCCACTCCCATGATCTGGGCCGCCAAGACCCGAAGCGCGGGGCTACTAAGATCTTTCACCCCAATCAGATAAGCGGCGATGAAGGCATCTTCGAGGGTCACCAGCGTGTTGATGGTCGTCGCGAGATCGGTGAACATCCCGGTTGGGAAAAAGTATGAGAGTTGGGCATCTGTCCCTCCCGTCGCCGCTTTCAAGAGGTCATAGTGGAACTTCTCCTGGTCACGGGCGGCCGTGATGTAAGACTGATCTTCGGGCGAGAGGTCGGCGAAAAACGCGGCATCCTCGATGATCGCCGTGTACATGGTGGTGGCGAGAGCCTCAGCAATCTTCGCCGCTCCGAGAATGGTTCCATCGAGGCTCGTGTCGGCAACCGCGACTCCGCTTCCGCCGCATCCGGCCAGGACTCCTCCGAGTAGGGCACCCGCTCCGGTGATCGCGGCGGCCTTGAGCAGCGCACGTCGATTCATAGTGATTTCTTCGAGATTCATTATCGTTTTCCTAGAAAAAGTGGCCGCGCCTTTGGGGAAACGACGCGGCCAAGTGAGTCTCCTGAACTAGCGGCGCGGAGACCGGCGACGCCGCACGAGCGTGGCCAGACCGGCACCGAGTGCAAGGAGAGTTCCGGGTTCCGGAACTGGGTTGATGGCAATGTCGCGAATGGCCAGCGAGTCGCTCGTTTGATCGCGGCCGATCATCCCGAGGTCGGTTGCCATACCGGTCGAGAGGTTGATGCGAGCAAAGCGCGAGCCCTGCATCCCCGCGGATTGGAGAGCGGCGTAGGCCATGTCCATCCCGGCCACGGTCATGATGTCGAATCCGGCAAGGGCCGAGACGTCCATGCCCAGCATCCCGACGTTGACTTGGGTCCCGTTGTTGGGTGGGACTTGGCGGGTCAACATGTCGCTCACCGAGTCGATGTTGTAGAGCGTCGTGGTCGTCGCCCCCGGGAAGTTGTTGGTATAGGCCGAGGCGACGATGTGCGGTCGGCCCGAAGCTTGGTTCAGCATTCCGTCCACCACCGTGACCCCTGTCGCGACGTTGATGCGCAGGTTCTGGCCCTGGTTGCTCGTGACGCGGAGTCGGTCGGGGACGGGGTTGAAGTCCACGCCAAACTCGGTCCCCATCAGGCTCAGCGGGGCACCCGTGACCGAATCGGTGAGCGAATTCACGAAGGTTGCCATGCCCGTCATCGGCTGGATCGTGTAGATCCGACCAAACGAGCCGACCCCATAGAGCATATTGTTGGCGGGGCGAAAGTCGATTCCAACCAACGACTCATTGGGGGCCAATCCCCAGATGAAGGAGGCTTGTTGAAGCGATCCCGGTGCGCTGGAATCGAAGCGAACGAGTTCGTTTCGAGTCGTCAAGCCATACACCATGGCCGCTTGGCCGGGGAGAACAAGGGCCGTGAGTCCGGCCAGGATAAAGATGCGATTCTTCATAGTCCTTTCCTTGCGCGAGCGGTCTGCCGCGCTCAGAAGAACTTTACAAATCAAATCCCGCCAAACTGGGTCCTCGCCATGAACTGTTCATGTCGTTCATGAATTGTTCATGCAAGCCGGTTGGTTGGTTCCGAGATCCCATGATCCTCAATCTCTCGGAACCACTCGATAGATGACCTCAACCTGCTCACGGCCCTTCACCCGAACCGAATCAATCTGGTCTGCCGTGAACTCCTCCCCCAAGGCTTCATGGGTCGTCCGATCGATCAGGATCTGGGTCCCGTACTCTTTGTTCAGTGCCTCCAGCCGGGCAGCGAGATTCACGCTATCGCCCAGGACGGTGTAGTTCAGCCGAGTCGGACTGCCGACGTTCCCCACGAGAACCTCTCCGGTGGCGATGCCAAATCGCACGTCAAATGGGAGGCCAAGTTCTCGGAGTCGACGGACCTCGCTCAACCCTTGGAGGGCGGCCCGAACAGCCTTCCGTTCGGATTCCTCGACCCTCTCGGGGGCTCCCCAAAAGGCCATCAGGCCATCTCCGGTGTACTTGTCGATCGTTCCTTCATGCAGCTTGACGGACCGACTCAAG
The DNA here is from genome assembly GCA_002343825.1 of Chthonomonas sp. UBA2391. Lineage (GTDB taxonomy): Bacteria > Armatimonadota > Fimbriimonadia > Fimbriimonadales > Fimbriimonadaceae > UBA2391. The sequence continues at coordinate 34,553 of DDSL01000151.1, read as the reverse complement.
ACCTCCAGATATTGCCCCAGCACCCGGAAGGTCTCCTCCGTCGAGTGGGTTTCGCTGTAGGTCGAAAAGTTGGCGATGTCGCAGAAAAGGATCGTGATCCGGCGGCGTTCTCCTCCTAGCTCGGCGAGTTCGCCTTTCCGGAGCAACTGACGCGCATAGTCGGCAGGCACGAGGCGCTGGAGCGACCCCAGAGCGGTGCGCATCTTGGCCGTGCTCTCCACGAGGTCATTGATCTCCTTGATGCGACTCACAGGGAGTTCCCGTTCCGAAATCTCCAACCGCGTCAACCGCTCGGTCTCGTCGGCGATCAACGTTAGAGGTTGGGCCAGTCGGCGGGCAAGCCAAATGCTCAGCAAGAAGCTTCCGAGGAGCGAGGCAATGCTAAAGCCGATGAGGATTTGGGAGGTCTTGCGGAGACCGACCAGCAGATCCTCTTCTCGCATCAAGGCGAACACGTACCACGGTGGAGTTCCATCGGGGGTCACCGGGACGTAGCCTCCGAAGTACCGCACCCCGTCAAGCTCGACGTCCATCACCCCACTCGGCAGGGGGCCATCCGGCATGAGCCGGCCCCGGAGCACCTTGAAGCCCTCTTGAACCGGGGCCATGACCTTGCCCGCAGCTTCGAGGTCGCCGCTCCCCTTCAGTCGTTCGAGGTCTCGGTGGGCGATCAGCCGCAAACTCTTTCCCTCTCGGACCTCGGCCACAAAGACTTGCCCGCCTTTTCCGAGTTCGAGTGTTCGGACGAAGTTGCTAAGGCTGGCCAGGGCAATGTCGGCCGTCACAACCCCTAAAATCTCTCCCCTTGGGGAAAGGATCGGGGCCGCGCAGGTGACCCCCAACACTTGTTGCCCGCTCGGGGTCCGGAAGGCGTAGGTCGGAGTCCAGACCGGTCCCTGGGAACTCGCGGCTTGCTGATAGAAGGGGCGCTTTCGGGGGTCGTAATCCCAATTCTTTTCCTTGCGCAGAAGTTGGCGATCTCGATCCAAATCATATTCGCGCATCTCAAAGCCACCCTGGGAACTTCTCAAACTGGTCTGGAGGATCCGCTGTCCGCTTCGGCGCTCGACGTGCATGTAGTCCCCCGTCGCCTCGACGCTGATACTCACGTAGGTCAGTTGGGGAAAGCTTTGTCCGAGGGCAACCAACGTCGGTTCGAAATCGCCGAGGAGCCGGGAATCGAGGGGAGAATCGGAACTCTCGATCCTCCGCTTGAGGAACTCGGCCGCGTTCTGAACGACCCCAGCCTCGGTGCGGATGTAGCGCCGAACCAACGTGCTGGACAGGGCCACGTTGGTCTCGGCAACCTCGACCAGCGACGTTCGGAGGCGCTGATATCCCACGCTGAGGACCACCGCCACCGTCAGGAAGACGATCCCGATCGTGGTCAGCGCAATCTGGGCCCTAAGTCGCATGAGGAGAATATGGTACTAGGCGTGCCAAAATGGTGGGCGATGTCGCCCCTATTGGCCTTTGCCCTTCGTGCCGCCACAGCGGGTGGAAAGCGGACCCTCGCCTACTTTCAGACTGCGGTCGAGGTGGAGCGGAAGGCCGACACCAGTCCCGTGACGCGGGCCGACCGGGAATGCGAAGAAGAGATCCGCCGGATGATCGCCGCCGAGTATCCCGACCACGGAATTCTGGGCGAGGAGCAGGGCGAATCCGGTGACGCGGCTGAGCGCTGGGTGATTGACCCGATCGATGGGACCAAGTCCTTTATCTCCGGAGTTCCACTCTACGGCACCCTTCTTAGTTTCGAGGTTGATCACAATCCGATTCTGGGAGTCTGCTACTTCCCCGCTCTAGACGAGATCGTGTACGCCGAGGCGGGGGAAGGCGCTTTCTTCAACGGGCGTCCGGTCCGGGTCTCGAAGGTGCGAGACCTGAGTGAGGCCACGATGGTCTGTGGCTCCCCCGGATCGATGCGGAAACATGGCCGGGAACCGGGCTGGATGAGCCTTGTCGAGACCTGCCGGGTCAGCCGGACCTGGGGCGATGCCTATGGACACGCGCTCGTCGCCACCGGTCGCGCCGACTTAATGATCGATCCGATCGTGGAGTGGTACGACCTGAGCGCGATGAAGGTCATCGTCGAGGAGGCCGGGGGCCGTTTCAGCGACTTTGGCGGCCAGAGCGGCATCCACCGCGAAGCGATCAGCACCAACGGGCACCTCCACGCGGCGGTCTTGGAGCGGTTCGCCGGTTGAGGTTGCTCGGCATCGACTTCGGTTCGGTTCGGATCGGAGTGGCGGTCGGCGAGACCGAAGTCCGCATCGCTTCGCCCCGTCCGGCCCTAGACGCCCGCGGCAGCATCAAGGCCGACGCCGAGCAGGTCCTGCAGTTGGCCCGCCGAGAGGAGGTCCAACGCATCGTGGTCGGGATTCCCGAGCAAGATGAAGCCGAGAGTCGCCAAGCACGGGTCTGCCGAATGCTGATCGAGCGGCTCACCGAACTCGGGGCCGACGCGGTCGGCGTAGACGAATCCTACACCAGCGTCGAGAGCGAAGCGGCCCTCAGAGAAACCGATCTGAAAGCCAGCGAGAGACGCAAGCGGCGCGACGGGGAGGCTGCTTGTCGTATTCTGGAGAGATACTTCCGGGTCTTGGATGAAGCGTAAAACCCTCCGCATTCTGATTTTCGCCATGGTGCTGCTCCCTCTATTGGCCGCACTGGGGGGTCGGCTCTACCTACAGAACGGAATCAAACCCCTGCCTAAGGGAGAGCCCGTGACGGTGCGCTTTGACAAAGGCCAAGGGCTGGGTGCGGTCCTCGAAGAGCTGGAAAAGAAAGGCGTCCTCCGAAGTGCAGAGATGGCCCGACTCGCCTTGCGACTCCAAGGCAAGAGTCCGACCGTCGGCGAGGGCACGTATCGCTTTCGGCCGGGGATGACGCTCGACGAGATTCTGATGTCGCTCAAGCGCCCCGTCGCTCAACCCGTCCGGCTGCCCGAGGGATGGTGGATCGCACGCACGGCCCGACGGTTGGAGGAGATGGGGGTCTGCAAGGCGGAGGAGTACATTGAACTCGCGAATCAGCCCGAGAAGTTTGCCGACGTCGTCGACTTTCCCCTACCAAAAGACAGCTTAGAGGGTTATCTCTTCCCCGATACCTATGACCTTCCACCCTTGCTCGGGGCTCGGGGCACCATCGTTCGGCAACTCAAGAATTTCGAACGGCGGGTTTGGCCCAAGGTGAAAGGGCGCGATGTCCACCGAATTCTGACCATCGCCTCGATGGTCGAGACCGAGGTCAAAGTCGATGCCGAACGACCGCTCGTGGCGGGCTTGATCGAAGAGCGGCTCCGTCGGCGAATGCGACTTCAGATCGATGCGACCGTCCTCTATGCCCTGCAGGAGTGGAAGAACCTGGGTCCCGGCGTGGTCAACTCCGTCGATCACCCCTACAACACCTACCGGATCAGCGGATTACCGCCCGGTCCTATTGGGAGTCCAGGCCTCAAGAGCATCGAAGCCGCCCTAAAACCGACTCCAACCCGCAAGCTCTTCTATGTGGCCAAGCCAGACGGAACCCACTTCTTTAGCGAGACCTATGACCAACACCTCGTGAACATCCGCCGAGCCAGGAGCATGACCCGATGAAGAGTTTTCGAAGCGGAAAGTTTGACCGGGGCCAGGCCCCCAGGGCGCTCCAAAAGCTTTGCCCCGACCAGGCCTTCGACCAACTGACCGACATCCGGCCGGCCGAACTCACGGCCTTGGGCTTCAAGGTCGTCCTCCTCGACGTCGACAACACGCTGCTCCCCTGGCGGGATCACACCGTGCCCGAGAGCTCATTGGCGTGGATTCAAGAAGCGAGGAGTGCCGGACTGCAACTTTGCCTCGTCAGCAATACTCGCAACCTCGACCGACTCGGCAGATTGGCCGAGCAGATGGGGATCGACCACCTGAAGGGGAAGTTCAAACCAAGCCGGGACATGTACCACCAAGCGGCACAAAAATACGGAGTCGAACCCCACCAGATGGTGATGGTCGGAGACCAAATCCTGACCGATATCCTCGGCGCAAACAGATCGGGGGTGACCGCCTATCTGGTCCGGAGGATGTCGGACCGCGAGTTCTTTGGAACCCGAGCCAACCGGATCATCGAATCCATCGTCCGGCCGAGTCTCTATCGGGCCATGATCGACGAGGATGATGATCTCCCTATCGTGGCTCCGGTCGGACTGCTCCAGCGCCGGATTGTTCGCCAGATCCTCAAGTTCGGCATCGTCGGGGGGTCCAGCTTTTTGATCGACGCCGGGTTGCATAAGATCCTCATGTTCTATGTGCAGCTTGAAGGCCAACCCGTCAGCCAAGTCTTCGGACGGTGGATTCTTGGTGGCTCAGCGACCGCAGACGCGGCTCACGATGCGGCCTTTTTAGGCTTTAAGATCCTGACTTCTTCGCTTGCTATCCTGAATAGTTTCTATTGGAACCGCAGGTGGACGTGGGGGATTCGGGGCAAGGAAGAGCGTGGGCAGCAGCTTGCCCGCTTCATCGTCGTGAGCCTCATCGGCCAGGCCCTGAACACGATCATCAGTTCGGTGATCAACGCAATGGCCAAGGGGACCCAGGAGGGCAACTGGTGGCTGGCGACGCTGGTGGCGGCCGGTCTGGTCGCGATTTGGAACTTCACTGGTCAGCGCCTTTGGGCCTTCCGGCGAGGGACGGCCAAGTGACCGAATGGTGGGAATGGCGGGATGCGCCTCGGGCCGAATTCGCCGTGCTTGGGGATCCTGTTTCGCACTCTTGGAGTCCGGCCATGCAAAACTACGCCCTCCGCGAGCTCGGGTTTCCGTTCCGCTATGTGGCGATTCGCGTTCCATCCGGTGAGTTGGGCGAGGCTCTCGCGCACCTGAGCGGGTTGGGTTACCTCGGGGTGAACTGCACGGTTCCGCTCAAGGAAGAAGCCTTTGCTTGGGCAGAGACCGTGGATCCCGAATCCGCCGCCTATGGTTCTCTGAACACCTTGGACTTGCGAACCGGTGCGGGACTCAACACCGACGCCCCTGGTTTTCTGGATACCTTGGCCGATCTGAGGCTAGGTTCGGGTTCTCGGGTCTTGCTCATCGGGGCGGGGGGTACGGCGCGGGCTCTTGCTCGGGCGCTGGTGGGGTGGCGGCCCGAGGGCGGGACCCAGGGCGCGAGCGCAGCGAGCGGGGCCCCT
>DDSL01000151.1:0-29379 GCA_002343825.1 Chthonomonas sp. UBA2391 | reverse complement strand
CCTGGGTCGGGATTGGCCTCCGGGCCGGGCCGCCACCACACTGGCGCCATTCAACTCGTGCTCACCAACCGAACTCACGCTAAGGCCGTCGCGCTCGCCCAACAGGTTGGGGCCGAAGTCCAAGAGGGGCTGGATCTCACCGGGTACCACCTCGTCATCAACACCACGAGCGCGGGGCTAAGCGATGAGCCTATGGAACTCCACTGGCCAACCGATCATCCCGGTGTGGCCTACGATGTCTTCTACCAAGAACACCCGACCCAATTCTTGATTGGCGCCCACCGGGCCGGATGGAAGACGAGGGATGGCCGTGAAATGCTGGCCGCCCAAGGCGCGCGGGCCCTGGGTTGGTGGCTTGGCCACGAGGTTTCCCGAGAACTCCTACGGAGGTCTTTACCGTGAGAATTCTTCCGCCCGACGCCGACGGCTTGATGGAGGCCGCGATGATTCTTCGGCGGGGCGGCATCGGAATTGTCCCCACCGAGACCGTTTATGGACTTGCCTGTGATGCAACATCGGCCATTGGGGTGGCCAGCATCTACCGCGCCAAGGGTCGGCCAGCCGACAACCCATTGATTCACCACGCGGCCAACATCGATATGGTTCAGCAGATCGCGGATTGCAGCCATCCCGCGGTCGAGAGCTTGGCCGAAAGCTTTTGGCCTGGGCCGCTGACGCTGATCCTTCCGGCCCGGCCAAGCGTTCTGCCGGAGGCGATTGCGGGTGGATCGACCGTAGCGGTCCGCATTCCGGCGCATCCGATGATGCGCCACCTCATTTCGCTGACGTTTAAGCCCTTGGCCGCCCCCAGTGCGAATCTCTCAGGTCAACTCTCTCCAACCTCTCTTGAGCAGATCGACCCCAAGCTTGCGGAACAGGTGGAATTCGCCATCGACGGCGGGCCATGTAGCGTCGGAATCGAATCCACAATTCTCGACCTGACCGGCGAAGTGCCCATGGTGGTGAGGACCGGACACGTCACCCCCGCCAGACTGAGGGCCCTTCTAGGGGGTCAGATCGAGGTACGCCGGCACGACGAGGGAGGAACTCCGGGAAGTTATGCCCGACATTACGCTCCGCGAACCCCTCTATTCTTGACCGATACCCTGGGAGACCTCCCCGGCATTGGCTTCCAAAAACCGCGCCACGCCAATCAGATTCGCCTCCCCAAGAAGCCTGAGGCCTACGCCGAAGGCCTCTACCGGGCTTTGTTTAGCGCCGACTGCTGGGGTCTGGACCGCCTCTCTATCGAGCGACCGCCGCGAACACCGGCCTGGATGGCGATTTGGGACCGGCTCGAACGGGCGGTTACGAAGGCTTCCGATCTCGAATAAACAGCACTGGAGCTTGAACTTTAGTCAAAACGCTCTTCACGATCTTCGCCGCACCTTCGGGCTCTCCATCCGGCAGCGGAATAAAGATTTGCGTCGCTTGATGATCCTTGAGCGATTCTTCGATGAGTGAGGCGACATCGCGCCCTCGCTCCATCGCTCTTTCGCAATGAATCCCTAGGTTTTCACAGTAGTGTCGAGCTCGTTCGAGTAGGGCTTCCCCAGCGGCTTCATCTTCAGCCATCGGCGTTTGCAGCGGGAGTTCCCGAGGCACAATGATGGGATACATCAAGAAGAGTTTTGCGCTGCTCTTTTCTGCATGTTCACAGGCTATCTGTAGGGCATAGTCGTCATTTGGCCCCCCCGACATTCCGACAAGGTAGGTAGGCCCGACGTGGAGAGCTTTCTTCTTTCTCTTGCTCTCTTCCGGCTCTTGTAATCGATACAAAGATGCGCGGGCTTCTTCCACAGTCTTAGTGACCGGGAGCTGCGAGCGGACGTCCTGGACTTGCTTAAGAACCTCCATCACGTGAGCAGGAACACTTGCGACGATGACTCGTGCCTCATGATCCTCGATGAAGGACATCACATCTCGAAAGGTATCGGCCCCATCGATCGTGCACTCAGTAATCTGAGAACAATCGATAATGACACCCTGTGGACTTCTCTTCAATGCAAGGCTTATTGCCGTGTGGACAGTATCCCAGAAGTTAAACCGCAGCTCTCCGGAAAGAATGATGAGGTCCTCGTAGCTTTCGATGATCATGACAAGAAATACCTCACGTTCGTGACGACAACGTTTTTCCGGGCGCCGAGAGCATATTTGAGTGAGACGGCGACATTGTTATGCAGAAGGCTCTGATACCAATGTTTCGGGATGGCTTGCGGCACGATCACGGTAATGGTATGGTCGGGGTCCTCGGCCAAGGCTTGGTCGATATACTCGGTGATGGGCTCCACGAAAGACCGATAGGGAGATTCAAGAATCACCAGGGGCAGGCCGCCACCCCACTGATTCCAATCCTTCTTAATGGACTCGGCACTCTTGCTATCCAACGTCACGTGCAGAGCCCGGACGTCTCGGGACATGGTTCGTGCGTAGGCAATCGCCTGAAGGATGCCACGGTGTACTCTCGGGACAAGAAGGAGTACTGTTCCCTTTATTTCGGGCACGGTGTCGGTAGGTTCCGGCGTAAGGGCCTCGGCCAAGTAGTTATAGTGGCCTCGAATCTTGCCAAAAATCCAGTAGATTCCCGTTGCCGCGATCAGAACAAGCCAAGCTCCCTCTTTGAACTTGGTGACAAAGATGATGATCGTGACGATGCCCGTAACCGTCCCCCCCACGAATGACAGGGCCACACTTGCAAACGGGCGCTTGTTGCGCCTTTCGTGTACGACCATCCCAAACTGACTCAGCGTAAAGCAGAGAAAAACACCAACAGCGTAAAGCGGAACGAGGAGTGTAACAGTGCCCTTAAAAGCAACCACAAGAATGGATGCTCCGACCGCAAGGGTGAGGATCCCATTCTGGAACACAAGTTTATCACCAAGTGCGTTGAGCTGACGGGGCAGGTATCCATCTTTGGCGATAATACTGGTTAGTCGAGGGAAATCCGCGTAGGCCGTATTGGCTGCTAATAGAAGGATGGCCGCAGTAGCGATCTGGATTCCGTAAAAGTACCAATGTCCTTCACCAAAAGCCGCGGCCGCGATCTGGGCTGATACCGTCTTGAATCCCTCCTCGCCGTACTGCATCGGCATGGCGTGGAATCGTTCACCCAGCCAGCTCATACCAACAAACAAAGTGCCCAAGATGAGCGACATCACCGCGAGCGTAAGAGAGGCATTTTTGCTCACCGGTTCCTTAAAGGCGCCCGTTCCATTACTGATCGCCTCGATCCCGGTCAGGGCCGTACATCCAGCGGCAAACGCACGAGCCAGCATAAAGAAGTATGCCAGGCCAATAAGATCTTCGGGAGGATTGGCCTTGGCATCCAAGATCTCTTGCGGGAAAGGCAATGGCGGTGTCATTGCTCCCTTGATCAGCAAGCCAAACATCATCAAGATAAAGGCGTAAGTGGGAATCGCGAAAAGGACCCCGCTCTCTTTAGCTCCTCTCAGGTTCGCCATGGTGATGAACCCGATAGCGCCCAAACACATGGGTATGACGTAGGGCTGAGTCCCTGGAGCAATGGAAACGACGGCCGCAACTCCGGCAGAAATCGAAACTGCAACCGTCAAGGTGTAATCGATCAGAAGCGAAGCACCGGCGACCTTGCCAACTTTGTGCCCAAGGTTCTCCTTGGCGACCGTATAACTTCCACCACCACTCGGATAAGCATAAATAGTCTGGACGTAGCTAATGCTCACGATCACGATCAAGATAGCAATCGCGACGGAGAGGTTAAGCGTTAACTGCAGTAGGTGCAGAGCCCGGTGATGCTGGAAGATGTGCATGATTTCTTCCGTGGCATAAGCAACGGAAGAGAGCGCATCACTCGCAAAAACGGGGAGAGCGATCCTTTTCGGAAGCTTCTCGTGATGGGCGTGCTTGCTGGCAATCGGGTTGCCCAGCAAGAGCCGCTTTAATCGACCCAAACCAGCCATAAGACGGAACTCCCTGAAGGGGGCACCTCTTGGATTATGACCGAAGTGCGCGGCGGGCCACGATCTTCAAGTCCTTGTCCAGTTCCAAAAAGACCCGGGGGGACGTCTTCAAACCAAGCGCGATTCGAGGATTGAGGCAACAGGCGCGAATTGCGACTTCGGGCCCGAAGTCCTCGCAGAGATTTCGGAAAACGTCGTAGAGGGTCGCCGCGCTCCCCGCGAGGGCTCCATTTTCTTCCAGCCGGACCTCGCCCTTGCCGGTCACGCAGCGCAGGCCCCACATCTCAAAAACCGTCCCCGAGGGCATCCCTGCGGCCATCGTACAATCGCTGATCCCGATGATCTTGTCTTCGGGTTTGTTCCGGATCAAGATCGCGGCGGCCTCCCGGCTCACGTGCTTACGATCATAGATGAGTTCGCAGGCGAGACCCTCTTGCCAGAGTGCATAGCCGACCGTCCCGGCGTCGCGGTGGTGCAGCGGCCTCATCGCGTTATAGGTGTGGGTGGTGTGGCGGGCCCCGAACTCGAACCCAAATCGAGCTTCGTCATAGGTCGCGTTGGTGTGCCCCATGCTGATGACCACACCCCTCTGATCCAACCGCCGGATCAACTCCAGGGCCCGAGGCAGTTCTGGGGCCATGGTGATCACCTTCAGGCGCGGATGGTCGAGAATGAGATCCCACTCGCTCGGCCCTTCGGGTGGATCGAGGATGAATTCGGGAGGCTGGGCCCCTGGGTACTTGGGGCTGATGAAGGGACCCTCTAGGTGAAAGCCCAAGACCAGCGGATGGTCGGGGAGAGTATGGAGAAAGCGCAGTACCGTCGCGCTGTCGGTGGTGACGGTCGTCGGGAGCACGCCTTCATAGCCCTCTGCCTCAAGACGGGCGATGAGGGTCGCCATCCCCGCTTCGTCGGTGGTCAAGCAGTCCACGCCAAACGCGCCGTGGAAGTGGATATCCACGAATCCGGGAATCAGAAGCCGCTCGGGGGGACGGCTCACGCGGGTGAACTGTGGCTCCCCGGCGCTCCAGTCCACCTGATATGTCCCGAAACCTTCCGGCCCCAGTGTGTCGACGGTCATGGCTTTAGGGAATACCCGATCCCAGCCCGCATCACCAGGCCCTCCAGTTCCATTTCGGTCAGTTCCGCCGCGATGGTGGCGGTGTCCATCCCGACCCGCTCGGCGATTTTGTCGGTCGCAACGGGCACAGCATCCAGTGCGGCAAGAATCGCAGCTTGCAGTTCGTTGGCCGGTTGGACCGATTCCATGGGCGCAACGGGGTCGATCCCAAGCTCTTCGGCGACGTGAAATGGGTGGGTGACCAGCGTCGCGCCATCCCGAATCAACCGGTGGGACCCACGGAACCCGTCGAGAGTTACTGGACCTGGTACCACGAGAACCGTCTTGTTTTGCTCTGCGGCGGCCAGAGCGGTTTGCAACGAGCCCGACTTTTCGGGGGCTTCGATCACCACTAAAACGTCACTGAGAGCGGCGATCGTCGGGTTACGCTCGGGGATCCGGTGGGCGATGGCGGGAGAGCCGGTGGCGTTCTGACTCAGGAGACTGCCCCGGACCCGAATCCTCTCGAACAGACTCTTGTTGGCCGGAGGATAGGTGACATCGATCCCCGACGGCAGGACCACATGGGTCACTCCGTCGACGGCCAAAGCACCTTGATGGCTGGCCGTGTCAATTCCTAACGCGCCGCCGCTCACGACCTCGATCCCCATCGCGGCCAGCCCCTCGCCAAACTTCTTGGCGCAAGCCAGACCATAGGGGGAGGCAGACCGGGTCCCCACGATACCGACTCGCAGCGCCCCAGGCTTCGGCCGTTGCCCGATACCAAAGAGGACGGGAGCAAAAAACCGAGGATCCTCGACTCGGTAGTCGGGCGGGTCCCAAACCCAGGCTCCTTGTGCGAGTGCCGCTTCAAGGGTCCGGCCATCGACGTGCTTCATGGCCTTGCGATTGCCCTCGGTCAGGCCGGGCCACGAATTCAAAAAGGCAATCGGATCGAGCGAGGTCTCTCGCAGTTCCTCCAACAACCGATTGGCCCGCGGCGCATCCAAGCCGCAGGCCAAAAAGAGGTTCCAGAACTGTGGGTTCATAGCGACGGCTATCCGCCTTCGCGCCCGCCCGATCCAGGTCCACCGGCGCCACCGGCGGTGCCGGAGCCTTCGGGTCGACGTGGTCGCCCAAAGGGTGCCGCACTGCTATCGATCCGGATACCAAATTCCTTGCTGACGGGGTTGCCCAGCCAGTCCGATGCCGTTACCTTGAGCACCTGGCGGCCATCTCCGAGGGGAGCATTGCCAGTTGCGCCCGCTCCTTGTTCAAAGGCGATGATGATGAACCCGTCCCGGGTGTAGCGGTGCTTGAGTTCACGGCCCCCGACGGTCACCTTGATCGAGCTTGGATTGACTCCAGTTGCCTCGTCGCGGATTGTGAAGTAGACCTCCATCGGCGGGCGTCCAGCACCGACCTCTCCAGGCACCGGGAATACCTGGGTGACCTCGGGCGGAGTGGCATCCACACCGTTCACGGCATCAAAGCTGAGGATGCTGCCATCGCGGGCGGCGATGATCATGCTCGTTCCCGAGACGAGCGGCGCGGTGGCCGGCTGAATGAAATAAGGTGAGTTGGCTTCTCCGGTCGTCTTGGCCCGCGTGACCAGAGGGATCGTGTAGCTCCACACCAGCTTTCCGGAGGCGGGATCGACGAGATTGACAGCTCCGTTGGTGGTGCCAACTGCGAGCATCTTGTTGACTAGGACCGGGTCGTTTGCCGGGGCGGCTTCGAGCTCAACCGGCTTGTCCATCGTCTTGCGGCCGTTAAGATCGTAAGTCATGACCTGCCCTTCGAGCGACATGACGGCGAAGCCATTCTCGTTCACGGCTGGATTTCGGGTGAGGTTCATCCGGGTGTCCATCTCGAACCGCGGCTGACCGTTAAGAGCCCGCAGCGAGACGACGAAGGTTCCGGTATTGATGAAGATCGAATCCCCGAACACCACCGGTCGAACATTGCCCTCAACGCGGGAGAAGCGACGCTTCCAGTTCAGGTTCTGAGAGCCGATGTTAAGGCTCCAGAGTTCGCCGAGCCCGGTAAAGAAGAGAACATTATCCAGATAAGCGCTCAGGCCACCTTGAATGCCATCGAAAATCCGTTGAGGACTTTGCCAAGCGCTTTGGCCGTCCGAAAGCTTCACTGCATTGAGGGCTCCACCGGCGGCAAAAACCACATAAGGACCGGCGATCACCGGAGTCCCGACCAAGTTCTCCTCCAGGTTGTAGGTCCACTTCAGATTCCCGGAGCTTGCCTCCACGGCGTACATCGTCTTGTTGTCGGCGATGCCAACGACCAAGTCACCGGCAAGGAGCAGACCCGAGCGGAAATTTCCCGCAACCGGCTCTCCACTTGGATAGCGCCAGCGCTGGTTCCCCGAATCTCGCTCTATGGCATACATTCGGTTGCCGACCGCAGCATAGATCAGCTCACCGGTCGCGGCGAGGCTGCCTCCCGGCACAACGGCAGTGGGCTGGATCCATCGCCAAGCAAGCGGGGCCGGACCAGAGAAGTCGGCGAGGGCAGACGCGGCCATGGAAGCGGCCAAGAGCCAAGCGGCAGTGCGGATCGGTTTCATGGATTGCGTTGAACTCGGTTCGTTATCCCTGAGTATAGAGCGCTTCGCCCCTGCTTTTGCAGGGGGGCACCGATAAGACGGTTGAGAAGGGCAGTTGGTTTGCTGGGTCCAAGAGTCTCTGGACCCAGCAAGGGGGTCTAGGGGAAGATGCCGCGCATGACCGTTGCCTCGGCGACGCGCTTGACCCCGATGATCATGGCCGCTGTTCTCATGTCGGTCTTGTAGTGCTCCCGCGTGTTGTGGACGTCGGTATAGGCACGCCGCATGATCCGGCTGAGCTTAGTGTTGACTTCGAGCTCTTCCCAGAAGAAGTTCTGCAGGTCTTGGACCCATTCGAAGTAGCTGACAATGACGCCACCGGCGTTGGCCAAGATGTCGGGGACCACGGTCACACCTCGGTCGCTGAGGATGTTGTCGGCTTCGGGAGTCGTCGGACCGTTGGCTCCCTCGACGATGAGCCGGGCCTTGATCTTGTCCGCGTTCTCCTTCACGAGCTGAGTCGAAATCGCGCAGGGCAACAACACATCGCAGTCGAGCTCCAAAAGCTCCTCGTTGCTGACGTGCTCGCAGTCCTTGAATTCGCGGATCCCGCCGTCTTGACCCGAATACTTGTGATACAGCTCCTCGATCGGCAGACCTTTCGGATTATAGATCCCACCCCGGGCGTCGCTGATGCCGACGATGGTGGCTCCGTGTTGGGCCGCAATTCGGGCCGCAACGGATCCGACGTTCCCGAATCCTTGAACCACGACCCGCGACTTTCCGAGGTCGAGGTTCATATATTTGGCGGCCTCTTCGGTCGCGACGATGACCCCACGTCCGGTGGCCTCAACGCGACCTTCGGAACCCCCAAGTTCGACCGGCTTACCGGTGACGATGCCGGGGACGGTGTAGCCCGCTTGCATCGACATCGTGTCCATGATCCAAGCCATGACCATTCCGTCGGTGCCGATATCCGGCGCTGGGATGTCACTGCGTTCGCCGATGATCAAGTTGATTTCGCTGGTGAAACGGCGTGTGAGCTTCTCCAGTTCTCGTCGGCTCAGCTTCTTTCGGTCGACCTTGACCGAACCTTTTGCGCCGCCGTAGGGAATGTTGACGACTGCGCACTTCCAGGTCATCCACATCGCGAGGGCAGTTGTTTCATCCACATCAACCTCGGGGTGATAGCGAATTCCGCCCTTGGTGGGGCCGCGACTGGTGTTGTGTTGGACGCGGAACCCTTCGAAACACACGACCTCTCCGTTATCCATGACGACCGGAAAGTTGACGATCACCTGCCGCTTGGGCCGGGAAAGGACATGGTGAAGACCGGAATCGAGCTCCAAGTATTGGGCCGCATGGGCGAGCTGCTCGCGCGCCATTTCGAGAACATTGATGTGACCACTCATGGGAATCTATCTTCGGCTGGAGAAACGGCGAAGCACCCAGTAGAGCGGAGCCGCAACCACGCCATTGTAAATTGCACTTATGATTGTAGCTTGAATGAACGTTCCGATGGCGGGTGTCGGGGCAAAGAACAACAGGCCCGCCTGACCGATCATCACCCCCACTGCCGCTACGACGCAAGCCACCGCCACATTGAAGTCGATGTTAATGTCCCGGGCCCAAGCCGAGAGAAACCCCGTGACCGCCCGGGTCGTGACATAGTGCGTCAGGTTGGCCCCCGCCAAAGACCCGGTGAGCAAACCAACCCAGCCTCCAAAGGCCGCACCGCCCGCCGGACGAGCCATGAGGCTACAAAGACAAATCAAAAGCAGGGGAAAGTCAGGCTGACCACCCAAGATCGAGAGCGATGGAGCCAGCGAGTCTTGCAAGATCACCGAAAGCGGAGCTCCCACAAGAATAAAGAAGACCCACCCTCCGAAACTCACCGCAAAACCCTCACTTCGCGCACGTCACCAGGAAGGACGAACGGCGCGACCAGGGCACGCCGACTGCCGTATTGAGCGTCGACATTCCGGTTCACCACTTCACCAATCGGGATACCAGCTGGGATCATCTCACTAAACCCGCTCGTCACGACGAGGTCCCCAACACGGATGTCGGAGGCCGATTCTAGGTACTCGATCACCATCGAGGCGATGCCATCGCCTTTCAGCAATCCGGTAGGGTTGAGACCACGGCGGATCGTGGCCCCTATCTGAACCTGGGGCGAGATCACCAAGTTGATCTGGCTGGTTCCGGCGGAAACCGTACTCACGATGCCGACCAAACCAGTGCCCGCAACGACGGGCGTCATCGGTTTGATCCCATCTCGACTGCCGACCGAGATCAATATCCGCCGCTCGTGGGGGCTATAGGCCAAAACTCGGGCCCCCACCCAGCTGCGCCCGGGGACCGGCGGGATCGCCAGCAGCCCTTGGAGCTCTCGCACCTGGTCCTTCAGCGAGGAATTCTGTTCGACATAAAGCCGGGTGGCCGCCAGTTGGTCCTTCAGCGATCGATTTTCTCGGACCAGTGACGGTCCATTTCGGACGCCCTCGGTGAGATCACTCGACCACTGCAACGTCGAGCGGATCGGAGCACCCCCGGCCGTGAGCATGGTCTGGAGCGATTGGCTGATGGGATCGAGGCGGCCGTTGGCTCGACTCACGTTCTGCCACCGCCCCAGGGCTGCGCCGATGACGATGACGACGAGGAGCCAAACCCAGTCTGATATGCGGATTCGCTCT
This sequence comes from Chthonomonas sp. UBA2391, assembly GCA_002343825.1. Taxonomy (GTDB): domain Bacteria; phylum Armatimonadota; class Fimbriimonadia; order Fimbriimonadales; family Fimbriimonadaceae; genus UBA2391. The sequence continues at coordinate 19,122 of DDSL01000151.1, read as the reverse complement.
ACGGTCTCGATGCTTTCTCCAGAGTGCGGCGAATCGCCGGATTGTCATGCATGGCTTCGAGCATTTTGCCCGTCCCGAGCACGACACAATCCAGTGGGTTCTCCGCAATCCGGACCGGCATGCCCGTTTCCTGATGGATCAGCGTATCAAGGCCGCGCAGGAGCGCTCCGCCACCCGCGAGCATGATGCCATTGTTCATGGCGTCGGCGGCGAGTTCTGGCGGAGTCGCTTCGAGAGTGAGCTTGATCGCTTCGACGATGGTGTTCACGGGTTCGGCGATGGCGGCGCGGACTTCCTCGCTCCGGATCACGGCGCTGCGCGGAAGACCGGTGACCATGTCTCGCCCCTTGATCGTCATGGAGAGCTCTTGTTCGAGCTTATAGGCGCTAGCAATCTCGATCTTGACTTGCTCGGCGGTTCGTTCCCCGATGTAGAGGTTATAGGCACGGCGGACGTAGTTGGCGATCGACTCATCCAATTCGTCCCCGGCGATCCGGACCGACCGCGAGTGCACGATGCCAGCGAGCGAGATGACGGCGACCTCGGTCGTCCCTCCCCCAATGTCCACAATCATGTTACCAATCGGCTCGTCGATCGGCATCCCGGCTCCGATTGCGGCGGCCATCGGCTCTTCGATCACGTAGGCCTTATTGGCCCCCGCCTTGCGGCTCGCCTCAATCACGGCAAGTCGCTCGACTTCGGTGACTCCACTCGGAATTCCGACCACAACGGTGACGAATAAACTCGGTCCCCTGCCGGTGGCGCGAATGAAGTGCCGGAGCATCGCTTCGGTCTGGATGTAGTCCGCGATGACGCCATCCTTCAGCGGACGGGAGGCGACGATGCTCGCCGGAGTTCGACCGAGCATCCGCTTGGCCGCCGAGCCAACTTCCAAGACCTGCCCGGTCTCCTTGTTGACCGCTACCACGCTTGGTTCGCGCAGGACAATTCCACGCCCGTTGACCTGGACCAGCGTATTGGCCGTCCCAAGATCAATGCCGATATCGCGTCGAAATCCGGCAAAGAGAGACGCCAACGACCGCGAAGATCCGTTCCGTCTCATCTCAAAAACTTCCCTTGCTCAGGCCTGACTATAGACCGATGCAAACCGACCTAGCCTCCGCCTGCGGCCTGAGTTTGGCCTTGGCTGATGCTATTTGCCGCATTGCTCGGAGCTCCACCGCCAGCCCCTGGGCCGAACGGGTTGGCACCTTCGTCGCCAGCACCGCCCGGGGCGGCACCGCCGCCACCCGACTCGAATCCGCCTTCTGCACCCTCGGGACCCTTACCGGCATTGGGCAGCCCGTTGGCATAAACCATCGGCACAGTAGGAATCGAGACGGCGTTGGTCGGAATCGTTTCGGGCGGAGCAGGGGTCTCGGGCTGACGAGCCTGCGAGAATGCGACTCCGCCGATGATCAGCGAGACCACCAAACATACGGCCACCAAAATCCAGTCGTTTTGCTTCATCGATCCGTCTCAAGACTCCAACGAGTCCATCCGTCCATTATTGCACCATCGGACTAATGTCGGAAGTGCCTTACCCCAGTAAGAACCATTGCGATACCGAGTTCGTTCGCTTTTGAGATCACTGCGGGGTCTTGCTTGCTTCCGCCGGGCTGAATCACCGCCGTGATTCCATGCTTGGCCGCCTCTTCGATGCTATCCGGAAATGGGAAGAAAGCATCGCTGGCCAAGGCAGCCCCCGAGACCTCCTCTCCGGCTTGTTCGATGGCCAACCGGACCGAACGCACGCGGTTCATCTGCCCCGCTCCCACGCCGAGAAGTCGGTTACCCTTGCCGACGACGATGGCATTGGATTTCACGTGCTTGACCACGGACCAGAGGAACCGGAGCGATTCCCATTCGACTTCGCTCGGAACCCGCTCGGTGGCCACTCGCCAATCCGCCGTCAACTCTTCGTCGGTGGTTTGCACGAGGACTCCACCCCGGACGGTGCGGAGCGAAAGCTCGATGCTCGAAGGGGGAACGGGAGCCTTGAGGACTCGAACATATTGTCCCCAGCCGCTGCGGGCCTTGATGATTTCGAGAGCTTCATCTTCGACTTCCGGCCCGATGATCATCTCGAGGAAGTTGCCTTTCTCCGTCATCGCCTCCGCGGCGGCCTTATCAATCGGTCGATTGAAGGCCGCGATTCCACCGTAGGCAGAAACTTCATCGGCTTTACGAGCAAGTCGATAGGCTTCCCCGAGGTCTTCATGAGTGGCGGCTCCACAAGGGTTGCCGTGCTTGATGATCGCGCAGCTTCCTTCCGGCAGGTCGCAGACCAACTCCCAAGCGGCATCGCCGTCGAGAATGTTGTTGTAGCTTAACTCTTTCCCCCAGAGAATCTCGCTCTCTCCGAGGCCGGGATGGGACATCGGATCCCGATAGAGCGCGGCCATCTGGTGGGGATTTTCTCCGTAGCGCATGGTCAAGGATCGCCGAAAGCCGAACGTGAGCTCGCTCGGATAGTCCTGCACTCCAGCAACCCGAGTTAGATAGCGAGAGATCATCGAGTCATAGTAGGCCGTCAGCCGAAAAGCCTTGGCCATGAGCTCGGGCCGCATCTCTTCGACCTTCCCCGATTCGATGGCGAATAGGACGCGGTCATAGTCCTGAGGATCGACCACGACCGTCACATGGAGGCCATTCTTGCTTGCCGCGCGGATCATCGCTGGACCGCCGATGTCGATCGACTCGATGGCTTGCTTCAGCGTGTGCGGCTCGCGGACGGTTTGCTCAAAGGCATAGAGATTGACGCAGACCAGGTCGATGGGAGAGATCCCAGCTTCGGCCATCTGGGACAGGTGGGATTCATTCGACCGGTCCCCAAGCAAGGCACCGTGGATCTTGGGATGGAGGGTCTTGACCCGCCCATCGAGCATCTCGGGAAACCCAGTGACCTCGGCGACGTCGGTCACCTTCATGCCTGCCTCGCGCAGGGCTTTCGCCGTGCCGCCGGTGCTCAGCAAGTCAAAGCCAAGAGCGGAGAGACCCCGGGCAAAGTCAACGAGTCCAGTCTTATCAGTTACGGATAGCAGTGCACGGGGCTTCATATTTCTCTCTCTTTATCCACGAGCTCCGGGGGGCTTTTCGGGCGCCGGATCCAGTGGTTGATTCTGGTCCGGGGTCCCCTCTGCCGGATCTTCCGGGGTGGGCTCGGGCGGTTTCTTCAATTTGATCCGGATCGGTTTGGATTCCACCAGGAGTCCCTGCCGGTCAAAGGCGCGGAGAACCAAGGTCGTTTCTTCGGTCACCGAGAGCTCCGTTCCCGAAGACTCGGGCGGAAACTCTTGGATCGCCTTGTTGACCAAGAGCTCCACTCGAATCGCCTCAGTAACAGTCCAACTCAGGCGCACCGACCCACCTTCGGGTTCGACTTCGGTTTCCGTCGCACGGAACACCACTATTTTTGCGCCACTTCGCTTCTCTACGGTAACCGTCGTTTCACGGGTATCGAGACTTCCGGCCGAATTTTCCGCTACCAGCCGGTAGGTAATCGGCCCCTCGATCTCGGCCGGAACCTCGATCATGTTGCTTCGGACTCGAGGGTCCAAGACGAGATTGTTGGGAAAGAGCGTCAGGCGAACGACCGCGTCATTGATCGAATATTCCAGCCGCACCTTTCCACCCACGTTGACGGTGTCTTGCTGAGCGTCAAAGGCCAAGATCCGCGGAACGGGGACTTCGGGCGGAGCATCGACCGTCAGGGTCCGCTTCACGAGGGGACTGCGGTTTCTGCCGTCGAGGGCGTAGGCCTCGATCTCATAGGTTCGAGCCTGGGTGGGTTTGAACTCTAAGGCTCCGACCAAGGCCAGCTGGGGCTTTGGCTCGCCGTCGATGATCAGCTCAACCTTCTTGGCATTGCTCGCTCGCCAGTCGATCCGCACTGTATTGCCAAGCTGGATGCGGTTCTGGCTGAGAATCAATTCTTCTAGCAAGGGCGGCTTTGGGAAACTCAGGATCCAGCCTCCGATCAGCGCTAAGACCAACAGAATCGCGGCGAAAGCCCCGGGCGAGGCGACCGCGCGTTGTTCGATCTGGGCGCTGGTCGTGCTGCTAACGCTCGGAGTCGTGACACTGCGGGCCGTGATCGAGAGTCCATAGAGCCGGCTGTTGGCGAGGAGCGGCCGACGGTTCGGAGTCGCGGTAAGGACGACACTCTTTTCTTGGCCCGGCCCAACCGTGATCCGCTCCTGGGAAAAATTGAATTCGACCTCGTCATCCGTGTCGGTGCCAAATAGCTGGAGTTCGTGTTCGCCGTTTCCGAGGTTCAGCGCCGTCACTCGAAATTCGGCCACCCGCTTCGAGGGCGTCACCAGCCCCTTCTTAGGACTTGCCGTGAGGCTAATGCTGTGGAAGGGCTTGATCGAAAGACTGGCCGGAACCTCCTTTGATTCCCCCGTGCTTAGGGACCGCACATGCACCAGGAACGGGTAGTCACCGGCGACGCTCTCGTTGGTTCGGGGCGGCTTGAGCAGCACACCTTCCCGCTGGGATTCTCCCGGATCCAGCCGGGGAGTCGGGTTGGGAATCGCGAACCATTCGGGGTCCAGCCCCTCGACCGTGATCTCGTACATCTCGGATTCTTCGCCCTGGTTGACGAGTTCGAACGCGAGCGGCATGCTGCCACCCGCTTCGACTTCGACATGGTCGCTGACGAGAAAGAGGCGAAAGCTCATTCCGGATGGATCATTGTAGCATCGGGGTTCCTGCCCCGTTCTGGTAAACCACGTTCCATGAGTTGGACGGCCCTGCTTGCCGGTTTGGTCATTCAATACGCCGAAAAGGCCTTCGAGTGGACCGATTCGCTCCCTCTTGGCGGATACACCGCTCGAAAGGGGGCCGGTTATCAGCCCGGGGGAGATGAACTCCGCATCCGGGTCGCCTTGCTCGGGTCACCAGGCGGAAGTTCGGTGGCGATCGTGAGTATCGAGTCGCTGACCGTCCCAGAAAGCCTGGTTCGGGAGGTCCGACGCCAACTCCCAGATGGGATGGAACTGTTCCTTGCTGCGACCCATACCCACTGTGCGCCCGACAGCCAAATGTGGAACGACCGGATGACCTTTGAGGTCCCCGGGATCGCCCGTTTTCGCAGGGCGGAGCTCGACTCGATGGCCAAGCAGATCGCGGGGACCATCCAGTCCGCGCAGCAGTCCACGCCATTCGCATTCACCGAGCTGCATTGGGGCCAAGCCAGCTCCAGCTTTTCCCGGGGGAGGCGTGCGCTAGCCCAGCCGGACCCCCACCGAACCGCTCTGCAACTTGGCCCGGTGGAGATCTTCCACTTTGGAGCCCATGCCACCCTTTATCCCGAATCCGAGCTCAAACTCCGGAGCGATTGGCCGGGGACTCTGATGCGCCAACGACCCAAACGGCTCGCACTGGTGGGGTCGATCGGCGATGCCTCTCCGTTCTCCCTTGGACCCGAGCCGGGCGGCCAAGTGTCCAACATGGCATCGGCCCTCGGACGCCGAAGGATGGCGGGTGAGAGCGGAATGGACAACGAGCCGGGGCTACGCATCCACCGGGAGCCGATCGAACTCGCCGACCCCAAACCCCATCCGGAGTTCGCTCGATCGTTCGGAGTGAACGATCCTCTTGCTCTGATTGCGGTGCGAGCCTTCGCCCCTCGCGAGGCCGAAATCACCGCGATCCGAGTCGGCAGTTGGGTCTTGCTGGGGGTTCCTGGGGAGCCCACGGCCGAAGTTGGGCGGGAGCTCCAAGCCATCGGCGAAGAGCGAGGCTTGCGCGTCCTCGTCTGCAGCCACGTCAACGGCTGGATCGGCTACGTCCTCACGCCCCAAGATTATCAGCGCGGGGGATATGAGGCGACCCTGAGCTTTCACGGTCCCGATACCGGGCCTCGGGTACTCGAGGCCACGCAGAGAGCCATCCGGGTCCTCGCTCGTCCACGCTAGAACGCACTTCGAAAGTGTTGGATTTCGCCTCGAACGAGGGTCACCAGATCGAAGCGGACCTCCGACGCGGGAACCGGATTCTGGACCAGATAGGCTTCCCCGGCCGAGTGAAGGCGGCGGATCTTTTCATCGGTCACTCGGACCTCGGGGTCTCCTTGGCTCGCTTCTTTGACCTCGACGAAGACAAGGCAATCACCATCAAGAGCGATGAGGTCGATCTCGCCGACCTGGGACTTGAACCGCCGCGTGACCACCGTCCAGCCGAGTTGGAGCAAGTAGTCGGCGATCCGGTCTTCGGCCTCTAGTCCAATGCGTCGAACAGTCCGGGCATTTCGACCACCGCTCGAACGGGGGCGAAACTTCGGCGGTGGATCGGACATGGCCCATTTTGCCTCAAGGCTTCGAGATGATCGGGGGTCGGGTAGCCAAAATTTCGGTTAAACCCATATCGGGGGTACTGGATCGCATACTCCACCATGATCTGATCCCGAATGGTTTTGGCCATGATCGAGGCAGCCGCGATGGCGGCATAGGTGGCGTCCCCCTTCACGATGGGACTCACCTTTTGGCGGGTGCCTCGGGGGGCGTGGTTTCCGTCGATCAGAGCCTCGGTGACGTGAAGTCCCAAACCGTCGAGCGCTCGGGTCATCCCGACCAGAGTCGCCCCGAGGATGTTCAGGCGGTCGATCTCGCTGGGTTCGATGGCGACCCAGCTCAACTCGGCTTCGTTGCGGATCCGCTGAGCCAGTTCGTTCCGCCGCTCGGGCGTGATCTTCTTGGAATCTTGGATCCCCTTCAGATTGAAGTTTTCTGGGAGGAGCACGGCGGCCACTACCACGGGCCCGGCTAACGGACCGCGCCCCGCCTCATCCACCCCCGCCACTCCGGGTGTCGCAATCAAAAGGTCCGGAGTCGGGGTTGCGCGCAACATAACGAATGGAGGGACGGATCAAACCAGACCCGAAGCCGCATCCCCAGTCACTTTCTTGCTCCTGGTCCGGTCGCTCTCAGAGACTGACCCCAGGCGTTCATAATGGCTCGGGTCTTTCTCCATGTCTGCGAATCTCCCTCTCATCCCGTTCCCTGCTCAGCTCGCCTTGCCAGGCGGATCCCTTGCTCTGACTCCCGGTCCAGTCGACGCTTCGGAGGCATTTGTCCGGAAATGGGAAGCCGTCTTCCCAGGCATGGGCGGGGTCCGGGTGACCCTCGGCCCCGACGGATCGCCAGAGGGTTATCGACTTGTGGTCAGCTCCGAGGGAATTGAAATCTCGGCCACCGACGAAGCCGGGGCCTTCTATGCCCTTCAGACCTTGATCCAGCTCGAAGTCGATGGCACCCTTCCCTATGTCGAAATTGAGGATGCGCCCAGGTTCGGCTGGCGAGGAATGCACCTGGATGTCTGCCGCCACTTCATGCCCACCGATTGGATCAAGAAGTTTCTGGACGAGATGGCCCGGTACAAGTACAACGTCCTCCACTGGCATCTGACCGAAGATCAAGCATGGCGGATCGAAATCAAGAAGTACCCGCGCCTGACCGAAGTCGGGTCCAAGCGTCGCCGGACAATGCTCAAGCTGGACCCTGAGACCTGGTCGGAGGAACCCCATGAGGGCTTCTACTCTCAAGACGAAATTCGCGAGATCGTGGCCTATGCAGCCGAACGCCATATCCGGGTGATGCCCGAGATTGAGATGCCCGGCCATGCTAGCGCGGCCATCGCCGCTTATCCCGAGCTTGGCGTGGCACCGGTCCCCGAAGTCCCTGGCAATTGGGGAGTTCACACCACCGTCTTCAACGTGGAACCGGGCACGTTTCGATTCCTGGAAGACGTCCTCACCGAAGTTCTGGAGCTCTTCCCCAGCCCGTGGATTCACATCGGCGGGGACGAGTGTCCCAAGGACCTCTGGAAAACCGACCCCAAGATCCAAGCCAAGATCCAAGAGTTGGGGCTGGAAGATGAGCACGAACTCCAGAGTTGGTTCATCCGGCACTTCGACCGCTGGCTGACCGAGCGCGGTCGACGGTTAGTCGGTTGGGACGAGATCCTAGAAGGCGGATTGGCCAAGGGGGCGACGGTGATGAGTTGGCGCGGGGTCGATGGGGGCATTGCCGCCGCTCAAGCCGGCCACGATGTGGTGATCACTCCCTGGAGCCACACCTACTTCGATCACTATCAGTCTCAAGACCGAGAGCAAGAGCCCCATGCGATTGGTGGATTCACTCCACTAGAAAAGGTGTACGAATTCGAGCCCATTCCCGAGGCCCTGACCGGAGATGAGCGCGATCGAGTCTTGGGGGCTCAGGGCCAGCTTTGGACCGAATACATGCGCACCCCAGACCACGTGGAGTACATGGCCTTCCCCCGATTAACGGCACTGGCCGAGGTCCTGTGGACCCCGGCCAGCGGGCGCGACTTTACTCAGTATCGGTCTCGATTACAATCCCATTTGCATCGCTGGGATGCAGTCGGAATTCGCTATCGAGACCCGGACAAGCCTACTTCTTGAGCCGCTTTTCCAATCCGTGACCCAAGGTCGGCGTTCGCTCATCTCGAACGGGGTCGATGAACGTCTCCTTGGTCTCATAGATCCACGGCGTATCCCAGAGCATCTTGAGCGCGGTGAAGAGCGGCATGATGTGGAATCGATCGGGGAACTCTTCGGCGATGTAGCTCTCGATCTTGCGGCAGTTCTTGGCCGATGCCTGGGGGAAGAGGTGGTGGGCGACGTGGGCACCAAAAGATTGGTGCCAGGGATCCAGCCACTTGAGCCACTTGGGCAAGGTAACCGAGAGCGAGGTGCCGAGCACGTCTGACTCATCGGCGAGGGGGTTCAAGAAGTGGTTCGTGGCGATGTAGCCAATGACCATGCTGTTGGCGACGAGCAACGGAATGAAGTAGCCCCACCAGAAGACTTGGCTACCGAGCATGTAGCTGACCCCGCCCCAAAGGCCTAGCATGAGCAGCATTTGGCTCCAGATGACGACCTTCTCCCAGGTTCCGGGGAGCTTGGATTTGGTGTAGACGAACACCATCCGCAAAGTTTGCTGGTTCATCCGGTAGCTAAAGCTGCTGAAGATCACCAGATTCCGAAGGAGCGGAGAGAGCCGATAGAGCCATTGCAGAATCGGGTTTCGCTCGTAGTCGGTCATGGTGAACAGGTGGTCCGGGTCCACGCCCTCCACTTGGGTGTGAGTGTGGTGGTCTCCGTTGTGCCACCGCCGCCAAAGCCGCGGGCTGATCCAGAACGGGCTGAAGCCAATCCCGGCGAGCAGGTCCCGGGCGACGAGGTTTTTGATCGTCCCGCCGTGGCAGATATCATGGGCGATGAAGCCCATGCACCCAAACGAGTGGCCCACGGCCAGTGCCAAGAAAGGAGCCGTCCACCACGAAAAGTGGTTGGTCAGGACAAACCAACAAAGGGCAATCACCCCGGCGTGAACCGGATACCACCAGAGAGCCCCAAGATCGGGCTCAAAAAGTTCGGCGGGGATCTTCTTCTTTAGAATCGAACGATAACGGGGGATCTCGGGCTCACTTGCGGAGACCGGATTAGGAACGACAGTCGCAGACATCCACCTCCATTATGCCGAGTCGGGACTGCTATTTCGACCCCAGCACCATAAACCGCAAACTTTCGTCGCCAAATCACGCCAAATGGGGGCTGGGTTCATATAGAATGAGTGAGTTACGAAGGACATTGGTCCGGAGGCTGTGCTTGTGAAATGTCGACGGGTGTGCATCGACACCCTTATCTGGGAAATCGTGCGCGATGGTCGCCTCGGTTTCGAGTTTTATCGCGATGTCGGAATTGGTCCCCATCGGCTAGCTTTTTATTGTCCCGAAGCCATGCTTGGCTTGGTCCAGGGAGAAGAAGCTTCCATCGACTTCCGGCTGGCTCCGGTTGTGCGCGAAGGTTATCTTCTAACGCTCGGCGTAGCTCTGTTCCGGATCCCTCCGGCCACCGTCTTTGCCACCGAGGCCGACGAGTGGGAACGCCAGTTGGTGAAACTGCTCGAGCACCGGTGCGAGCGGGTAGCTTTTCCTAGCTAGTTTCGGCGGCGGCCCCGCCGGCCACCTGGGGCAGGCTTGGGTTTCGGGGTCCAGCGAGGCTTTCTCGGTGCTGCCCCATGAGCCTTGGGCTTCTTGAACGGTTCGGGCGTCACGGTCTCCTTGGGGGTCGCGGGCCGCTCGGGCGCCGGGTCTCCAAATCTCCACGAGCCACGGAGCTCTTCGAGACTGGGCCAGTGGTCCTCGGGCGTTCCCTTCAATCGAAGCAAACACGCGAACGCTCCCGCCCCCATTTGACTCTGCGGGAAGAGGCGATAGCAGGGAAACTCGGCATAGAGGCTACGGTGCTCCTCCATTCCCGGGACCTCAACCGCCTCAAGGTCCGGATACTCCTGCATCAGCCACGCCATGACCTTCTCGTTTTCTTTGATCGAATAGGTGCACGTGCTGTAGAACAAATGGCCACCTGGACGAAGGCATCGAACGGCGTGGCCGGTGATCCGGCGTTGACGGCCGACGTTCATGTCGATCATCGTCGGGCTGAAGCATCCGGGGGCCTCGTCGCCTTTGGCCAAAAGTGACTGGCCGCTACACGGAGCGTCGACCAAGATCAGGTCAAATGTCTCGGGAAACTTGTTGGCATAGACCGACGGATCAGCTGACCACACCACCGACCGCTCGATCCCACAGCGATGGAGATTCGAAATGAGGGCTCCCATCCGCTTCCGGATCGCCTCGTTGCAGACCAAGATCTCGGGCTGGAAGAGCAACCAGGCAAAGATCGACTTCCCGCCGGGGCTTGCACACAAGTCCAAGATTCGCCGAGCGGGCGGGGTCACGGCGGTCAACACACTCGCCGAGAAGACACTGCTGAAGTCGAGCGAATAGAAGACGCCCTTGGCGTGAAGGGGGTGCTTGGCCGGTCGAAAGTCTTCGTCGATTCGGATCGCGAAGCTGGGCTGCCAGGGCATCGGGGCGACGCGCGGGAACAGTCGAACCTCGGGTCGCTCATTGACGACCAAGATCGCCGGCTCACGGCTGTTTCCTTGGGTAAGCGCTTCGATAAACTTCGTCCGCTCGGCCTCATCGGGAAAGAGGTTCTCGGCTTGCTTCAGCAATAATCGCGACGGACCGCCCTTCATGGACCCTCATTATGACCCCGCTACCACGAATAACTGGTCCAAAGGGTCAATCCGCCAAAAGTGCGACGGCTTCCCCCGCCCCCACCCGAGGCCGGTCCTCGCCCCGATTTTTGCGGCAACGGCACCCATTGCTCAATGCCAAACTCGGCCCGGCCCTGCCCGAGCGGTTGACGGTGTCGATAGCCCAGCCGGATGAGATCAAGCGGAGCCGGACGAGTTTGGCTTTCTTCCCCGATTCCGTTAGCAAAGAGGCGCAAGTCGTACCGGCTCCGGGAGGAGGCGCGAATTCGGACGAGGCCAAACTCGACCACCGATCCGCCTCCGTTGCGGTATTGGGACTCCCTCGTCGCTAGTAGTGACCAGAGGTGGGTTCGACCACTGAGCGAGAAGTCGACCCGACCATCGAGTGGGGTTTGCAGAGCCAGATCGGCGGAATTATTGAGCCAACCGCGGAGTCCAACCCCGCTCCGGCTCCACCCAGCGCTAGCACTCCAAGATCCGGCTGGATCTTGACTCCGCCAGCCTAGAGCGAGGTCGGCGCGATCGGTGGTGGTTTTTGCTCGGCCTGCTGAGGCGCCATTCAAGGACAGGCGGTCGGTCCCCTCCCCGTTTGCAAACTGGGTCTTCACGGACCAGTTGCCGGCCTCAAGTTCGATTCGCGATCCGAGAACGCTCTGATCCAGCGGCACATTGAGAACGGGAGACTGGCCTGACTCTTGGAATCGACCACTGGCCACCGAGCGACCGGCCGAGAGCCCCACTTTGGCCGCCACCTGCTTGCCCAGCCGAACCGAATAGGCCAACCCTAGGGCCACATCGCGCGCAGAGACCGAGAGGTCAGGGTTGGGAATCAGACCGGAGAGCCCCTCGAAGAGGTCGGAGTCCACCCTCAACCGCCCGACTTCACGGGCGAGGCTGACCGCTAGGGGTCCACGCTCGGCTGTAATCAACACGCGATCTTCGGATCCGTACCCCTTCGACTCGTCGCGTCCGACCTGACTGGCTCCTCGGACTCGGGTCTGCCGAAACTCAAGCCGAACCCGGGTTCCACCCCAATCCCGCGAGGCATCCACCCAGCGAAAGCGGCCGTCAAAGCTCTGGAGGACCCGGCCCCGTTCGGTGGTTCGGACCAAAAAACTAGACCCGGTTCCCAACTGAATCCGAGGAGGAGGAACGGATTCGGGAAGGGCCAAACCGCCGATCCGCTCGGCCGGCAACGGGAGAAGGTCGGACCCCAAACTCGGCGACGTCAGGCCAAATCTGAGGCACAAAAGTGCCCCGGAAACCAGCAGAATCCGGGGCACGAGGCTCATCAGGAGATGTCGTTATTGCTGAGGAAGGACGACCAGAAGTCGGCCAGGGCTCGGCCCACCTCTTGATCCTCAATCTCCTCGAAGCCAAAGAGGTCATCGGGGAGCGGATCGACGAACAGACCGCCGAAGGACTTATCTTCAATCGACATGTAGTCGATGAAGAAGATCGTGGACGACGCATCATCATCTTGCACCAGCGTCTCAACTGAGGGCAAGAAAGCCGAGAGATCGGCCGGTGGATCGGCAAAGAATGCGGCCAGATCGACGGTGACATTGGCCGACGACCCGCTGCTACCGTAGATCTCCGTCTCGTAGGGCTCGGTGATGTAGGTGATCAGATCTTGGGCTTGGGTCCGGAGTTCGTCGTAACTGAAGTCCTCCTCCAGGGCCGAGGACTCGATCAAGAAGTCTTCGTCGGTTCGCGCTTCGAGCGCATCCAGCATGTCCTGATAATCTTCCATGCTGGCCACGAGTTCACCGTGGGCCTGTTGCATGGCGGTTGCCCCACCAGCTCGGAGGGTGAAGAAGGGATCATCGGGAAGATAACTTCGCGGACCATAGATCTCGCCCGAGTTCGGCATCAGCTCGCTTAGATTGGCTTCCCAGTCGAAGCCCCCGAGGGTCGCATCATAACTGCTGCCGATGAGGGCCGCCGCGCGCAGAACTCGGACGGCCGCGGCAAAAGCCTCGACCTCCGCCGTTCCAATCTTGATGTTGGTAGCACCCTCCAACTCCGGCGGGGCAACGAGAATCAAGGGGTCTTCATCGCTCACCGCAGCTCGTTCGAGCGCAGCCAAGGCGGCGCCAAGATCATCGGCCAGATCGGTGAGTGCCGATTGGACCTGAGCCGGTGTCGGATCATCTGGGAACGCTCGGCTCGCCGGAGAGACGGCGGATTCGTAGGGGCGCAGAATTTCGGCCGGGGTGGGCACCAGCGGCTCGGGCCCCTTCGCCACGCCTCGGATGTTGGTGAGGAAGGCCAGGTTTGCGGCTCGCAAAAGCCAAGGGCGCCGCTCATTCGAGCTCTGATCCAAAGAAGTCCCGAAGAGATCGATCAAGTTTTGGATTCCCACCGCCGATTGGACAAACGCATACCCGGTATTGGCTTCGGCGTTATTGGGATCCGCGGCGGTTGCGGTTAAGAAGTCCGCCAACGCGCTGTTGAGGGTGGAAGTATCCACGGCTCCGGTGGAGCCGATTACGTCATTGAGCTTCGTGATGCCGGTTTGGGTATTGCTCCCTCCACCTCCGCCGCCACCGCCGCTCGAAGAACCACCTCCGCCACCGCCACAACCGGCGACGAGGAGGGCGCTCAGGGCCAAACACAAAAATCCCGATCGAGCGAATCGGGGGAGACCAATCTTGAACATCGTCCCGGACGTTACCCGGACTTTTTGCCCAAAAACTAGCTGGGTTCTCGGTCGAGATCGGGGAGCAAGGCACAGCCAAAGCTGAAGAGTTCGCGGCCTTCCGGACGGATCTCCATCCTGTACCGCTGAACGAGCTTGAGCATCTCTTGCCAGAACTCCTTGCGCTCCTTTTCGTTCAGATTGATCGCCACCGAGCAGATGAGAGGAACGGGCAAAGTGTGGTTGGTTCTCTGGACGGCATTGCGGTAATCCGCACTCAGCATCATCAAAAGGTTGTTGACCAGGGCCCACCGCTGCTCATCCGACATCCCCCGGAGATCCTCCATCTTGAGCTGAGTTCGAGACTCGCAGACCTCAAGCCACTTCTCCGTGGCCCCCCGGACTTTCGTCTCTCGGACGATCCGGAGGATCCCAGCTGCGATCATCTTGTTGACGTGGCGATAAACGCTCGGGCGGGGCACGTCGGGAAGGAGATCCGCAATCGCGGTTGCAGTGGTTGTGCGGTCGGTCACCACACTCAAAATGCGCGAACGCACCGGGTGGATGATGACATCAAGTTGGGTAGGTCCTACCATGAGATCGTCCTCGATCTTCCGAAGTCTTCATAGTGTGCGCCAAGATTCGTCCCCAAACAACCAAGGCTGTCAAAATTGCGGTTATCTTGACAATGTATCTAGTAATTTATACAAGGTTGGGCAGGCGCGTACGGTGAGGCTTCTTGCGCAATGAGGCCCGCTGGGCCACACCTAGGGCTTGATCAACCCAAAGCGAAAGTTCGATAGGATCTCGCCAAACGCGGCTGGGAACCTCGTAATAGCGCATGGGCTTTCCGTTCTGCATGGGATCAAACGGCTCCATGCCTTCGGCGAGAAAATGGGGGAGATTCACGTCATCCACCTTGAAATAGACCCGGTCGTCGTCGGCGAGGGCAAAGAACAAGTTGCCTGAGTAGATGCCCAGCCCGCCAAACATGGACCTCACGCGGATGGGAACCAGAGCCGAGAGGGTCCGCTCGACTTCGGCTCGGTAGGATTGAGTGATCGCCACGGTGATTGCTCCTGGGGAACCAAGTGTCCCCGTACCTTCGTTCTACACCCAATGCTTTGGAAACTGCTGGTCTTGACCATTACGACGCTGGCGCATATCGGAAGCGACGCCCCGATGGCACCAGTCCTCGGCAACGCTCCGGTCGACCGCACGTTCGCCGGTCGGGACGGCGGCGAGACAAAGCCGACCTTTGAGCGGATTCGGGATCAAAAGATCTGGGACGAGCGCATCCAGCAGCTCTTCGAACCGGCGCTCCTATCCCGCCCGGATCTGCGACTCAAAAGCGGTGCCCAAGAGGCCGTCGTGATCCATCTCGGAAAGACGAGCAACTGCAACGGCGTCCGGATCTTTGAGGTGCAAGAGGAAAAAGCCCGAGTCATCATCCGGTTTGGCGGGATGTTTTATCCGGCTGGACCCAAGCCCGATCTCTCTCAACCCTGGGGGCTGGTCATGATGCCGCAGATTCAAAAGACTATCGAATTGCAGGAAAACGTCTCGTCCTTCATCGGTGAAAAGCCAAGGTTTGAGCGCCGGACCGTCCTAGCGGTCCCTCAGAGCAAATCTTAACACTTGCCAGATAACGTCATCAGGTTATGGCTTTGTATCCGGTCATCGCCGATCTCTTCGACCGCCACGGCGACGAGATGTACGGCGAAGACGTCACCCAACGACAACACGCACTGCAGTGCGCCCACTGGGCCCGACAAGAGGAAGCCCCTGATCGCTTGGTCTTGGCAGCCCTGCTCCACGATATCGGGCACATGGTCTCGGATCTCCCCGAGGATGCCGCCCACCACGGTAACGACGACCTCCACGAGGATCTCGGCGACGTCTGGCTACGACAGTACTACGATGCCGACATCACCGATCCGATCCGGCTTCACGTCGCCGCCAAGCGGTACCTAACCGCAGTGGATGAGGAATACCTGGAAAAGCTGAGCGCCGCAAGTCAGCTGAGCCTCAAACTCCAAGGTGGGCCGATGTCTCCCGAGGAGATTGAGGAGTTCCGAAAGGAACCGCACTTCGAGTGGGCCGTCCGGCTCCGGCGCTGGGATGACCGAGGCAAGGACACCGACTTCACCCCTCCCGGGCTGGAGAGCTACGAAGATTTGATCAACCGGGAAATCCGGGCCTAAAGTTGACGTAGAGGAGGGTGGGATGACAGATCAAACCCTCCTTCGCTCGCTCCGCTGGACGGGCATCATCGAAGGCACCTCTTACCTGCTTCTGCTCTTCATCGCGATGCCGTTGAAGTACGCCTTCGACCAACCGCTCATGGTCACGATCGTGGGGTCGGCTCACGGGTTCTTGTGGATCGCCTACCTAGCGGTTCTGGCGTATGTGGGCTTCCGGTTCAAATGGAGCCTCAAGACGCTGTTCTTAGGTGGAGTCGCCTCGGTTTTACCATTTGGTCCTTGGATCTTTGATGCCAAGATCATGTCCAGGGAATTGCAACAGGAAACGGTTAAGATTCGCGCAGACTCCTAGAAACTGTCGTAAGATGAGACGGATGAGAGTCGGATTCTTCGCACTTGGAGTGATCTCCTTGGCAAGTTTGGCGGATGCCCGTGGACTGAAGGTTTTGGACCCTCTCAAGCGGGACATCGTCACGAGCGGGATTCAGCTTTTGGACTGGGATGGGCACTTGATGAATCCCGCCCCTCGGTTTGATCTGCAAGTCCTGATGCCCGTGATCGGCGATGGCCCTAATCCTGCTCCGTTCAGCGTGCGACTGACCGCCAATCACCCCCGGCTCTACTTCGATCAGAACAGCACCTATGGAGCCACGGGCCCAACCAAAAACCTGACGATCCCCACGAATGGCGGATCGGCTCCATTTCGGCTCGCGATGTTCCCCGACCGCGCCGGTGGCAATGAAACCGCGACGCTCACCGTCCAAGTCACCGACCGCTTCAATCGCAGCTTCACCCGAAGCATTCCGGTCACGGTCATAGACCAAGATCTACCTCGTCCCGCCAACACGCTCCTAACCGTGAACTACTCGCAGGAACGGTTGAACTGGATGAACACCGCTCGGCGGCCCGTCATCGATCAAGCCGCTGCCGATTGGGCTTACTTCTTTGTGAACCCCGGCTACGCGACTGTCCCCGCGAACAGTGAATGGACCTTCATCTGGAACACCAACGGCTTCACCGGGGGCAACTGGCGGCTGAACACCAGCGCATACAACGGCTTCTTGCTCTACGCCTATGCGATTGATGGGCCTCAACTGAGAAGTGGGGGGGCCGGATCCTCGCGCGGAGGATTCCAGTCCGTGGCTGGAAACCCGACCCAACTAAGAAGATCGGGAACCGTCGAGGTCGAACGCAAAGGCAACTACAACACCCTAGGCTGGATTGAGAGCACCAACGACGACCAGTGGTGGACCACCGGCAACCTTGGAAACGAGCAGAATGACCTCTACAGTATTGTTCGCCACGAGATGGGCCATGCCTTTGGGTTCAACATCGCTTACCCCCGCTTTCTGGCCGCCAAGAACGGCAACGGAATCGAGGACCCCGAGATCGTGGACCTCCTGGGTGGGCCGCTGATGATCGACGCCTTTGACCACTTCCACGGCACGATCGAGCCCTGCAGCGGGTGCGGTGCGTTTGGGTACGAGTACTACGGTCAGATTCCGCGCCGCCGATGGCTCCCCACCAAGGTGGACATTCTGGCCATGCGCCATGTCGGCTGGACCCTCCGCGACATCTCAGCCCTATGGCCGCTCCAGTGGGTGACAACCGGCTTACCTGCCGGGACTCGGAACACGGCTTACTCCCAAACGTTGGTCAGCAAAGGAGGGAGTGGTGCCCCTGACTTTTTGCTCGGGAGAGGCAAATTACCCCCCGGCCTACGACTCAATCGATTCACCGGGGTATTGAGCGGTACTCCGACGGTCGCCGGGACCTTTAACTTCACGGTGACCCTCAGGGAAGCGATTGAGAATGGGCAGCAACTGGACCGCTCATTCTCAATCCAAATCAATCCCTGATCAGTTGACTTCGGCGAGCACGTCGCTCACCGAAGGAAGACCGGTTTGGCGACCTTCGACCGGAAGGCTGTCGTAGTTGGCCCCTTCGAATCCCGGGACGTTGGCGACGATCTCGTCCATGACTTCCTTGGCGTTGAAGTAGGGGCGGATCGGCTTGGCTCGGAGCATGATCTCGCCGAAGATCCGCCAGGCTTGCTTGCTGTCGCCGGGCTCCTTGAGAACTTGGCTCATACGCTGGACGCGTCCTTCGACGTTCATGTAGCTGCCATCCTGCTCGGCCGGAGCTTCCATTGGGAGCACAACGCTGGCAAAGTTCATCGTTTCGGTCTCCATCGTGCCCTGATAGACGAGGAAGGAAACGTTTTCCATGGCTCGGATGGCTTGCCCCCGATCGTGGTGATGCATCACCGGGTCGCCTTCGACCATCCAAAGCGCTTCGATCCTCGCCCGACTCGCGGCGTCGAGGATGCCTTCGGTGTTGAGACCTCCCTCACCCGGGACAACTCCGATCGCCTCGGCTCCCTTGTCATTGGCCCCGAGGGCGAGGCAATTGAACTCGGCGCCGACACCACCGGCCAAGGCTTGCAGCAACTCCACCACCTCTGGAGCCTGGGAAGTATTCAGAAGAGAATGGGTCGTCAGCAGAGCGCTCGGGCCCTGAAGGTAGCCGATTGCCTGCTTGAGATCCGACGGGGAAACGCCGGTGATCCGCTCGACTTTCTCGGGAGTGAACTCTTCGATCTTGGCCGAAACGTTCGGATCGACTTGCAATCGGCCCTGTTGAACGGCTTCCCGCAGAAGACCGGCGGCGAGGGCGTGCTCGGTACCAGACTTGTACCGGACCGGGAGGCACGCGTATTGCTCGGCCTCGTTGGCATGGTCGCAGAAGACCACCACGTCGGTGAGATTCTTGAACCAAGCCTTTCGCATCCGGAGGTAGACGATTGGCGACTCGTCGGCGAGGTTGCTGCCGAAGACCAGGATCGAGCGCTTGGATTCTAGGGCCTGGATCGAGGTCGGGTTGATTGAGCTCGGCCCGGCAGGCAGGTGCTTAGTCCAGCGGTGGTCGATGTTCTGACTGTTGAAGACCTCGTTGAACATCCGCTTGAACAGATAGAGCCCTTCATTGGAGACCGTGCCTCCCACGAGTCCCGCCACTTGGGTTCCACCCGCGGCAAAGGCTTCCAAAATTGCCTCGTAGGCCTCAGCCCAGGTGCATTGCACGAACTGGTCGCCTTTGCGGATCAACGGGACCTGCAGTCGCTTGTCACTGTTGTACCAATCGTGGCCGAACTTGCCCTTGTCGCAGGTCCATTCTTCGT
>DDSL01000150.1 GCA_002343825.1 Chthonomonas sp. UBA2391 | reverse complement strand
TCGTTGCCCTCACCGGTGCCCTGGCTCTAGCCCTCTCGGGATGCCAAAATTCGAGCCCGCCCCCACTGGCGCCTATCGCCGAACCGGCCCGCCCTGTCGTTGCCCAACCAAGCTCCGAAAACGCGTTTGACCACTACCTGCTGGCCGCCCAACAGGCAGCCCGGTTGCCCAAGGAGAAGCTCTTTGCCGAGACCTACACTCCCGGACTTCGAAAGGCCGTCCTCAACGACCTGAAGGAACCCCTCGCCCAGCTTATCAAGGGGACCCGGAAGCGGTGCGAATGGCGCTATGAACCTCCTGCCTACCTGGAACCCATTCCCGAGATGGCGGGGTACCAGATTCTCGCCAAGGCCCTCACCTGGCAGATCGAAGCGGCGGTGAAAGAGCGGGCCTACGGGCGAGCCTTGGATCTCTATCTGATTGCGGCCAAGTTTGGCACCGACATGAGCGGCGGAGCCAGCTTTGAGGCGGTGACTGGGTTTGCCATCATCGACCAGGCGCGCCAAGCCCTAGCTCCCGCCCTGCCCGAAATGAGTCCTCAGGGGTTGCAGAGGCTCGCCCTCGCCCAAACCGCGATCCTCCGCAACGCGCCCACCGCCCAACAGGTCCTGGATCATGAGCTCCAGGCCATGAAGTCGGCGCTGCAAGCCTATCAAGATGCCTTTGCTAAGGGCACCACGAAAGACCTTTCCAAAAAGCTCGGCTTTGGCGGAGACGCGATCGTGGCCCAGCTCGATGCGCTTTCCAAAGAGTCCCCCGAGAACCGCCAAAAGTTCTTCGGAAACCTAACAAAAGAGGCCGAGGCCGAGATCCTCGACCTGCGCGCGAGGGCGGCCAAGCCCACCCGCGAACGGGCCGAGTATCCCGACCTTGGGGCCGGAGGCCGGCCTTACTGGCGGATCGCCCGGGCGGCCCTGCGCGGTGGCCGGGTCTATCTGGAGGCGCGGGATTACTCCTTGGCTTGGGGCAGGCTGCTGGTCGCCTATAGCCAGTCGATGGCGAGGCTCAAGAAAACGGGGACCGCGCCGACCGACTTGGCGGGAATCGCCGCGCCGATCCGGCTCGATCCTTTCACGGGGCGGAACCTGATCTACCGGGCCCAGGGGTCCGATTTTCTGGTGTATTCGGTGGGTTCCAACCTGCGGGATGATGGAGGCTCGACCGACGAATCCTTCCGCGCCCCCGATCTGCGCCTCGAAGTCCGCTAAAATAGCGGAATGTCCACCGGTCACATTCTCTGGCAAGACCTCACCGTTCCCGACGCCGCACCCCTGCGGGATTTCTATTCCAAAGTGGTCGGTTGGACCTCCGAAGACGTGGACATGGGTGGCTACGCCGACTACAGCATGAATGACGCCGAGGGGAACACCGTCGCCGGAGTTTGCCATGCGCGGGGGACGAACTCTCAGGTCCCGCCCCAGTGGCTGATCTACATCGAAGTGGCCAGCGTGGCCGAGGCGACCGAGCGCGCACTGGCCGAAGGCGGCAAGGTGGTCGATGGTCCGCGCGCCATGGGCGAGGGCCAGTTTGCCGTGATCCAGGATCCTGCGGGAGCGGTCTTCGCCATCATCGAGACGCCCGAAGAATGATCCCCTTCGCCGATCTGGGGCATCGGCGACAACTCGACCGACTTCGAGACCTCGCTCGGGAGGCCTGGTCTCACTACGGCGAACCGGCGAGCCGGATCCGGCTGTTTCGGCACGGGTTCAATTCGACCTACAGCGTGCAAACCGATTCCGGCGAGCGCTATGCCCTTCGGCTCAATGTCAACTCGGTTCACGATCTCGCTGGGATCCGCACGGAGTTGGCTTGGGTCCGGGCGCTTGCGGCCGAGACCGATCTCTCGGTGCCGCGGCCCCGTTTGACCCCGGACGGAAGGGACCACGTGGTCCTCTCGACGCCGGACTTTGGCCGAAATGTCGTCGCCGTGGCCTACCATTGGTTGCCCGGCCCCGACGTGGAAGATCGCGCCACCGCCGAGGTCATGCAGGCCATGGGTCGGGCGATCCGGACGCTCCACGAACATGGGGCCGCCTTCCAGTTACCAGAAGATTGCGCGGTCCAGACCTCCCAAGAGCCCCTCATCGGAATCCCCAACCGGTTGGCCGAACTGCCTTCGCGGGAGATCCTCTTCAAGGTGTTGGATCGGGCCCAAACAGTGATCGATCAGCTAGCCCAAGAGCCGCCTCGGCTCACCCACTTCGACGTCCACTTCAGCAATGTCAAGTGGTATCAAGGCCAACTGACCGTGTTCGACTTCGACGATTGCCTGATGTCCTGGCCGCTCATGGACATCGCCCAAACGCTCTATTACGTTCGCCAACAGGACCCGGGGCCGGAGTGGGAAGCGGAACTTTGGCGCGGCTACGGTCCCGGTCTTTCATACGCGTCCGAAGATCTTGAAGCCCTCGTCGCCGGGCGGCAACTGCTCCTGCTGAACGACCTCTTGGGGTCGAATACCCATGAACTCCGGGCGATGATCCCCCGCTACCTGGAGGTCACGACCCAACGGCTGGAGCATTACCTCTCCACCGGAAAGTTCAACCCCCGCATCGCCCGGATGGGGGACTAGGTGCTGCCCTCTGGTGGCTTGCCCAATCCAGATCGAATGTTATATGTTGCGTCCTCGGCAAGCAGTTGCTGATGGCTTTTGTCCGGACAGAGATCGTCGCTAGACTCTTGCATTACAACGTAGTGTTGATTTCCATATGGCTCTTCGGTTACTTGGAGTTGAACGCGAAGACTTCGACTTAGGTCTTGATTCAGTGGATAGCTCACCGCCGCGCACCCGGGGAGATGTGTCCGTTGTCGGATGGCTTTAAACACCTGCAGGTAATCGTCTATACTCTTCGCCAATTCTTCCCGACTTACTGCTTCGAGGAGATGGAACGATAAGCCATTGCCGCTATCATTTCTTCCAGGCTTGAACACAGATCGCCTCACGCGGTCTCGCGTCATTTCATCCCTAGAAGAAACTTGGCGGACGAGGACTTGGACCATGAGAACTCACATCTGAGTTTGGGTTTCTTCTCGTGGTTGGACGATCCACTCTACTAACTCTTGCAAACCATAGAGCTTGCTCGGGTGTTCGATTACTTGGACTCCAGGACCAACCTTGGAAACGATGATTTTCTGTGGGAAAAATTCAAAGTACAACTGTTTTCTGGTTGGAGTATTGGTCACAACTACTGAGATCACTCCTTCATCGAAATCTACTCCGATTCCGTTTACTGAAAACCCGCAAAGTACTACGATCAGTTCGTCCACGAACCGTCTGGCCGATGCCGTGAGTTTTTGGTCGGCAAGTCGGTCAATATCGAGATCTTTCCATTCGGTTTCAAAAGATGCTCTTCGCCACTCGTTTATTCGCTGCTCCTCGCGATCTTGCGTGTAAACTGCGGCATTTATCGTCGAGGTTTGGCGATACCTAGCTTGAGTCGAATTAAGCGTTGTCGACATGGCGTTCAAAAATCTTTCCTCCCTTTGCGGTGATCGATGCCTCGAAATGATCGATGGCAGTTTTATGAATAAGGTGAAGCGATTCTTCAAGAGGCAAACCGTCAGAGTTCAGTCTGCCAACGACGTTTGAAAGAAAAACAAGTCCAGGATCACCAATGCGGGCCAGAACCTTCCTAAGATCGATGCCATCTTTCCGCCAGGCAACGTTGTACTCTTGGACTTCTTCCCAGGATACACCCTCAATATTGGGAATTTTGAGCAACTCATGCAGAGGCACCGACAGCGTCCGAAGGTCAAATTGATTGATGTACTCGATATTGCAAGCATGGTGCGCCTCAGTGACAACCAGCTCTTGCCGCGCCCTCAAGAACTTCATCACTGCTGAGAAGAGGATCTCGAATCCAGGGTAAGTCGCGCTGGTGGGTGTCCCCGATGCTATCCAACTCGCTTTGATTAACCTCGGCGAGCAGGAGATGATCACTTCCCGGCTGGACTTGGAAAGAAAGAGTCTTGCCGGTTCAAATTCGGAAAAACCCGGGACAGTTTCGGGCCTAACGACGTCCAGGACCTGGAAATCTTCGCCGACTCCAGCCTGAAGGTCCATGAGGTAGACCAAAGATTCGGTCGGCGCGGACCCTGGCAAGGCTAGGCGCAAGTTCACCTCGGTCAACGGGAGTGATTTGTATGGCATTTGCGGATTTACTCTTGTTTTGCGCGCTTTTTGAACTCGGCGGCTTCGTAGGCTCAACCCGAAAATCCGTGGGCTCTTGAAAATTCGAAAAAGGTGTCTACTTGGTATACGGTCAACTCCGGTCACAAGATTCGGGATTTTGGGCCTGCTCAAGTCCCATATGCGCCAATAATCTACAAAGATGTCTCAATAGATTAAAGTTTCTATGATGAACCTGTACCCAAGATATGATCCTCGAGTAGCCAGCTGAGCCGGAGGCGCAGGCTGATCCACCAGACCGCGAAGCACGAAATCCAACTCAGGCCCAAGTAGAGGGGGCTGATCCAGAAGTTGCGGAGTAAGAAGCCGTCAACCGGACTTGACCAGCCCACTGCAGGTCCTGCCACGGCCAAGGAGAGGGCCGAGGCAAAGCTCACGAAAAGGGTCGCGTGGACCGCCGCCGCTCCGAGGGGTCGAGGAGTCGCAAAGACCAGACCATGCCGAACCTCCCCCGGCTGTAGGTCCGGCTGAAACGCTGCAAGCAGCGACAAAATGGCGGCCGAAATCAGCCCAAAGATCCCCGGCACGATCAAAAATGAAACCCAGTCCTGGCCCAGAATCCACGTCCAAAGGGCCATCGGGAAGAGCCAGCCATTCAGGTGAACGGTCCCGTACTTCAGCGCCCGCTCGACCACCAACTGCCGCCAGAGCCAACGCCAAGCCCGAGCCTTCAGATGGCGTCGAGAGACCCCCGATAAACACCGGAGAAGCATCCGTCGGCGCCGAGGTTTGGTTCGGACGGGCGCTGTTTTCGTAGACAGGGACTCTTGAGCGGGTAGCATCCCAATACTTCTCCTACCGTCGCTCGTCCCGGCGCGTTACCGCCCATGCCTTCGCTCATCCAATTCCGAAATACCTGCGTCAGATATTCCGATCTCGTCACGGGGCTAGCAGACTTCTCGTTGAGCGTCGAGAGAGGCGAGTTTATCTATTTGCTCGGGCCGACGGGTTCGGGCAAATCCACGATCCTCAAACTCCTCTATCGCGAGGTCGCCCCCACGTCGGGTGAGGTCTGGCTCGATGGAGAAAACATCGGACAGCTCGCCGAGCGCGACATCCCGTTCCTCCGCCGAAAAATGGGCATCGTGCCCCAAGACTTTGCCCTTTTGCCCAACAAGACGGTCTGGGAAAATGTCGGCTACGCGATGCGGGCCATCGGAAAGGGCCGACGAGAGGTGCGCCAAACCATTCCCCGGATCCTCGACCAAGTCCGGATCGGGCACCGCGCCGATGCCCTCCCCCACCAGCTCAGCGGTGGGGAGCAACAGCGAGTGGCGATTGCCCGTAGCCTGATCAACGACCCTCCGCTGATCCTCGCCGATGAGCCGACGGGGAACCTTGACCCCGAGCACAGCCTCGAAATTCTCCAGATCCTGGAGGAGCTCAACTCGAAAGGCACCACCGTCCTCATGGCGACCCACGACATGATGGTGGTCAACCGTTGCCCCCACCGGATCCTGCGGATGCAGGGAGGCCGGATGCAAAAGGAGGGTGCTCTTGTGGTTTGACCGACTCGGCTTTTTGGTCGGAGAAGCCTTCACCGCGCTTCGCCGGAACCGCTGGATGACGTTCGCCGCGATCTCCACCGCAACCGCTGCGTTGTTCTTGCTCGGTGGCCTCTTCCTGACTTGGCTTCAAGTTTCGCGGTCAGCTCAAGCAGTCGGCGAACGGCTCCCAGTTCGCGCATTCTTTCGATATGGGGCCGAACAAGAGGTGCTTACCCAATCCTTGGCCGAGGCTCGGCAGATTCCTGGTGTGCGCTCGGTTCGGTTGGTGACCAAAGAAGAAGGATGGAAGGACTTCCAAAAGAAGTATCCCCAGGTCGCGAAGGATCTCGACAACCCGCTCCCCGACTCCCTGCACGTCCAGCTCACCGACGTGGAGCAGGTTGGAGGGGTGGCGGCTCGGCTTCAAAAGCTCGATGGCATCCAGCCCGATGGGGTCCGTTATCAGAACGACCAACAGAAGCTGGTGGCGGATGGTCTCCGCACCCTTCACATCGTCGGGATTGCCCTTGGGGCAATGATGCTCCTCACCAGCGGAGTGCTCATCTATAACGCCATCCGGCTGACCATCGTCGCGCGTCGTCGTGAGATCCGCATCATGCAATTGGTCGGAGCCACCCGGGCGACAGTCCGGGCCCCGATGGTGATCGAGGGTTTGTTCCAAGGAGCCATAGGTGGGGCCTTAGCGGGGGCGTTGATCGGTGGTTCGGTGCTTGGGATGCAGCGATTGGCCGCAAACCTGAGCGCCCAGAGCTTCCAGACCGGATTTAACTTTGGCCCGTGGATGTTCGGCCTCGGTCTGGCAGGGGCCGCCTATGGGGTGCTCTGCTCGCTCTTTGCTCTGCGCGATTCGGGGAGGCAACTGGGGTGAGGTGGCTCGCCTTTGCGGGGGCAACGCTGCTCTTGCTGGGGGCTTGGGTCGCCCCCGGATTGGCCCAAAACACCAGCCAACAGAAGAAGAAAGTCCAAGGACTTCGGCAGAAACTGAAAGGACTCGAGGGCGAAAAGTCGGATGTCCGCAAGGATCTGCGCGAAGCCCAACAAGAAGTCTCCGTCGCATCGGGCCAGCTCCAAGAGGTCGACCAGCGCCTCACCGCGCTCGATAGCAAGATCGAATACAACGAGGAGCGCCTCGGACAGCTCCGCACCCGCCTGATCGAAGCCGAAAAGGATTTGCGCGCGGCCCGGGACGAACTCGCCCAAGTCACCGCTGCCGTCCGTCGCCGCATCCGCCAAATTTACATCGCCGGAGACCAAGATGGTCTGATCGGCCTGCTCTCGGCCCAGGATCTGGGTGAACTCGCGGCTCGGAAGTTCGTTCTCGAACGATTGGCCGAGCGCGATCGACTGCTTTTCGAGAGGTTTCAGGCCGCGGAAGCCAGGGTCGAGCGTCGCCGAGCCGACCAACTCTTGGCTGTCCAAGAACAGAAGACCGTGCTCGCAACGCTACAAGAACAGCGGGCCGAGGTAGAGGTCGTCCGCAAAGAGAAGGCCGGGATCCTGGCCAAGGTTCAGATGGAGCGAAATGCTCTGCAGCGAGAAGTCAACGCCCTCGACGCCGAAAGCCGGTCCATCGAGCGCGAGATCCGACGGATTCAGGATCAGATGGCCAATGCCGGAGGTGCGACTCGGTTCACCGGAAGATTTGTTCGCCCGGTCAATGGTCGCATCTCCAGCGGTTTCGGCTACCGCATCCACCCCGTCCTCCGGACGCGCCGCCTCCATGCCGGGATCGACTTCGCCGCTCCTACTGGCACTCCGATCCGCGCCGCCGCGGCTGGGGTCGTGATTGGAGCCAGCTATCGCGGCGGCTATGGCATCACGGTTGTGATCGACCATGGCGGCGGGATTTCGACCCTTTATGGCCACTGCTCCCGCCTCTTTGTTCGCAACGGCGAGCGGGTCCGCCAGGGCCAAAAGATCGCGGCCGTTGGGTCCACTGGCCTTTCCACTGGCCCGCACCTCCACTTCGAGATCCGGGTCAACGGACGTCCAGTGAACCCCGCCGGTCGGCTCTAGTAGGCCGCGTTATAGATCCCGGTGATCAGCTGATCCGGAGGGGTCGTGTCGGGATCGTTCTCGTAGATCTCAAAGCAGATCCCCGGCGGCAAGGGCTCGCCATTGGGCAGAGTCTGGGCCATAAAGGTTTGCCAAGCCGCTGGCAACCCCTCATAGGGCCCAATGTGGGTGTGGGTGGCATAGGGGCCGGCCGGAATGACCTCAATCCTGACCTCCGGCTCGCTTTCCGGCAACTGGTAGTCGGCCGGAACCTGCATTCCGGCGAGCGACCGCAGGTCCTCGGGAGCGACCTCGCGGGGATCGTCGTTGTAGATCCCGATGCCTCGGCCGATGGGGACTCCGTGCTGATGAGCCCAGGTGAAAATTCTGTCAAACGCGGACCCGATCAAGTGGTAAGGCCCCTTGTGTTCGACCGCGATCAGGCGGATCTCCGCGAGCTCCACGACAGCAGCAACATTGCTCATAACGGTTTCTATTCTACTATAAATATTCGAGAAGTAGTAGACTGAAACAAACATTTTTTAGGAGTTTTCTGGCGTTGACGATCGGACTCCGTTCACCGTTCGGGCGAGGTCGCGTAACGTTCGAGCAGGCTCGTACGTCCCACACCCTAGATGAAAGTTCTTCCCACTCTTGCTGCTCTTGCCGCGTTCGGATTGTTGGTTTGCCCCCCGGTCAGCAGCGTCGCCAAAGTTCCGGTGGATCCCCCCAAAAACTCTNNAGTCGCCGCTTCCGCCGGCGGTCCCCGATGCAGACCCGGTCCCCCTCCTGCTCGCGAGTCGGGAGTTTGGAGCCAAGCACCTCTTGTACGAGCTCACCGAGAATCCTGAGGACAATGTGGCATCCTCGCCCATCAGCTTTCTTTTGGCCTTCGGAATGTTGCAGGTCGGGGCCGAGGGAGCCAGTGCCAAGGAGATTCAAAAGGTTATGTTCGGGGATCAACCCTTCGAGAAGATCCGAGCCGCGGCGGCGAACTTCCAGCGCGAAGCAGCCCAGCACGAGAACGTCCTGCGGATCGCCAATGGAGCTTTCATTGCCGAAAAGTTTCCGATCAAGGACGACTATCTGGCCGACCTCCGCAAGTCCTTTGCTGCCGATATCCAGAACACCACTTTTCCGATTCCGGGTCTCGGGCTTGTGAATGAGTGGGTGAAGGCCAGGACCAACAACCGTATCCCCGAACTCTTTGATGACCTCAGCGCTGACGCTGTGCTGGTC
>DDSL01000069.1 GCA_002343825.1 Chthonomonas sp. UBA2391 | reverse complement strand
TTAGAGCGTGCCGCGCAGGGCTTGCTCACGCTCGATGCTCTCGAAGAGGGCCTTGAAGTTGCCCTTGCCGAAGCTCTGGGCGCCCTTGCGGTGGATGATCTCATAGAACAACGTCGGGCGGTCAGTGATCGGCTTGGTGAAGATCTGGAGAAGGTAGCCCTCGTCATCGCGGTCGACCAGAATGCCCAAATCAGCCAGCTCGTTGATATCCTCGTCGATCTCTCCGACCCGCTCTTCCAGCGCATCGTAGTAGGTGCGCGGCACGCTGAGGAACTGGATTCCCCGGGCGCGCAGTCGGGCGACGGTGTGGACGATGTCGTCCGTCCGCATCGCGACGTGCTGCACGCCCGCCCCGCCGAAGAACTCGAGATATTCGTCGATCTGGCTCTTCTTTTTGCCGTCGGCCGGTTCGTTGATCGGGAACTTGACCCGCCCGTTTCCGCTGGCCATGACCTTACTCATCAATGCCGTGTATTCGGTCGAAATGTCCTTGTCGTCGAAGCTGATGAGGTTCTTGAACCCGAGCACGTCTTGGTACCACTGGACCCAATAGTTCATCTTTCCGAGTTCAACGTTACCGACGCAGTGATCCACCTCGACGAGGCCGATCGAATCTCCTGGCTCGTTGCGAGAGGTGAAGCCGGGCAAAAAGGGACCCTGGTATTGGTCTCGGTTCAAGAGGCTGTGGACGACGTTGCCATAGGTTCGGATGCTGGCAACGCGGACCTTGCCATGATCGTCTTCCAGCGTGGTCGGTTCTTGGGCGGCTTGGGCGCCTCGCTCGGTCGCGGCCTTAAAGGCCCAATCGACGTCATCGACCTCAAAGGCGATATCGCGGACGAAGTCCCCGTGTTCGGCGATCAGCCCCGCCATCGGGTGTCCGGGGCGCAGAGGGGCGCTGAAGACCAAGCGAAGGTCGTTTTGCTCCAGCACATAGCTTGCTTCGTCGCGGCTTCCGGTCTCGAGGCCGGCGAATCCGGTGATATTGAAACCAAAGGTGTGCTGATAGAAGAAGGCGGACTGGCGGGCGTTGTTGACATAGTGCCGCACGTGGTCCACACGTCGGATCGGGAAGGTATCCATGCTCATCGTCGAGGTTGACTCCGTTTGACTGAGCCAGACGATCTATTGGCCTGAGGAAGGGAAGCGAGAGGGGCGCTGAGGTCCGCCGCTCGCTCCCATGTCAGGCGAAGACCTTCTAGCTTTTGTTTGAGAGACGCCGGAGGCGGCTCTCTTGTGTCTGGATTGTAGCCCAGACCCACGGGCCGAGGCAAGGTTTTTCTTCCGAGTAGCGGCGACGATTTCGCAACCCAGCACCGCGCCGCCTGCGTTAAACTCTCTTAGAAGTTTGATGAAGTCCAATACCCAGCTTGCTTGTGTTCTTCTGGCGACGACGGTCGTGCTGACGGGTTGTGCCCAGCGGCGCGACTGCGTCGATGCCCAGGGCAATCCCCGCCCCGATAGCGAATGTCGGAGGAGTATGGCGGGCGGTTTCATCGGATATCCCCGCTACATCTATGGCGGAACCTTGCGCAACGGCAAGGTTGTCGGCGGGAGCACGACCCCCAAGAGTTCGAATTCGGTCTCACGGGGCGGGTTCGGCCGGGTCGGATCCTTCGGGTCCTAAGTGGAGCGTATCACCACCCAGCCCCGGCCCAACTGGCAAGCAGAGGTCGAGCGATGGGGAATGGTGTATCACACCCACCAAGACCGTCCTTATTGGTACGAATCGGCCTACTATCTCTTGACCGACGAGGACGTCGAACGGCTGGAAAACGCGACCAACGAGTTGCATCAGATGGCCCTCCAGCTGGTCGACGAGGTCGTCCAACGCGGAGATTACGATCTCTTTTGTCTGACCGAGTTCTCGAAGAAGGCGGTCGAGCGGAGTTGGCGGGACCGTCACGCTACCCTCTATGGCCGATTTGATCTGGCCTACGACGGAGTGGGCCCTCCCAAGTTGCTGGAGTACAACGCCGATACCCCGACGTCGCTGCTGGAGGCGGCGGTGGTGCAGTGGCAGTGGCTCCAAGCCGTCGCTCCCGGCGGGGACCAGTTCAATTCGATTTGGGAGGCCCTGGTTTCGCGCTGGCAACAACTGAAGGCGACCGGCGCGGTCGGGTCGGTGGTCCACTTTGGGCACGAAGAATCGGTCGAAGACCTGATGACCGTTTGCCTCTTGCGCGATGCCGCCGAGGAGGCTGGGATCACCACCATCGGTCTGCACATGGGTGAGATCGGGTGGAGCACTGAGGTTTTCCGCTTTGTCGATTTGGAAAATCAGCCCATCCAAAGTCTCTTCAAGCTCTACCCGTGGGAGATCCTGGCCCGCGAGCCGTTCGGCGACCGGGCGCTGGCTAATGTCTCCGAGACTCGGTGGCTGGAGCCGGCTTGGAAGATGCTGCTAAGCAACAAGGTCCTTTTGGCCGAGCTCTGGCGGCGGCACCCAGGTCACCCGAACCTTCTACCGGCGTTTTTGGAGGTGCCGGGGTCCTTGGCAGACTACGTCCGCAAGCCGATCTTCAGCCGCGAGGGGGCGAATGTGTCGGTGGTTCAGGGCGGTGTGGGTCGGGAATCGACGGGCGGGGGGTATGGGGCCGAGGGGTTCGTCTATCAGGCATTGGCCCCGATCCCGGACTTCGGCGGAAACCGCCCGGTGATCGGCAGTTGGGTGGTGGGCGACGAAAGCTGCGGCATCGGAATCCGGGAGTCCGACGGCTGGATCACCCAGGACACCTCGCGGTTCGTCCCGCATTGTCTGGGTTAGGGGTTAGGGTCGCCTGCGGCGGGGAGATCCAAGGATTTCGGGGAGNNGAGCAATAGCGGCGCGGTAGGGGGGCATTGGGAGAGATTCTGAATCCGAGTCCTTGGCCACTGCTTCCCCACAGTCCCCCAATTGCTCTCCAATCGGTCGAAGAGATCCCTGATCTCTTCGACCGTCCCTCTACCGTTCCCCCAGGCTGCTTGCGAGAGACAGGCGGTGGTCGAGTCCCTCTCGGACGGCGGGCCACTCTTCTGGGAGGAGGCTATACATGGCGGTATCGCGGATCACCCCGTCGCTCTGGATCCCGTGGTTGCGCAGGACCCCTTCAAACCGGGCGCCGAGTTTCTCCATCGCTCGGCGGCTATGTGCGTTGCGGGCATCGCTCTTGAGCTGGACCCGAATCGCGTGCGCCGTCTCAAAGGCGTAGGCCAGCAGCAAGCGCTTAGCTGCGGGGTTCACGTGCGTGCCCCGAAACTCCTCGCCATACCAGGTCATCCCGATCTCAAGTCCCCGGTGGGCCGGGCGAATGTCCATATAGGTCGTCTGCCCGGCGAGGCGCCCGGTCACCCGGTCCCAGACGGCGAACCCCACCACTCCCGGCATGGCCCGAACCCCGGCCATGTATTCGGCCCAAGCCGAGGGCTCTAGCGAGGGCGGAAAGGTCAGATAATAGCGAAAGGTCTCCAAGCTCGCGAGAGCAAGGAGACCTTCGTCGTGTTGGGGGCCAAGCGGTTCTAGGCGAACCCATTCATCCTGCAGAACGAGATCTTCGGGAATCCACATCAGACCGTGGCGCGCATGCGTTGCATGACGTTTTCGAGGAAGATGTTGTTGGTCGGGGTCTTCTTGAGCAGCTTGATGAGCTGGTCGGTGGCCTCGACGCTGTCCTTTTGGTTGGCGAGCAACCGGTGAAGTTGCACGACGCCCTCGAGCTGTTCCTTATCAAAGAGTCGCTCCTCGTGGCGAGTGCTCGACCGTTTGACGTCGATCGCGGGCCAG
>DDSL01000043.1 GCA_002343825.1 Chthonomonas sp. UBA2391 | reverse complement strand
GAGTCCCGATGACGATCGGGACGAGGGCGCGGCTTTGGGCCGGACGGCGGGCGTTTTCCGCGTCTGCTTTTTTGGCACGCTAGGCCGCCAGTTCTATCTGGACGAGATCCCGGCTGCCGCTCGACTACTCCAAGAGGAGGGCGTCCAGTTCGTGGTCTGCGGCGACGGGGAGGCACTGCCCGGCCTCAAGGAGAACGCTCCGCCGAATCTGATCCTTCCCGGATGGGTCGATGCGGCCGCAATTTATTCGCTCCAGCGCCGCAGCCACGTCGGTCTTGCGCCCTACCTCCGCACCGAAAACTTCGCCGCCAACCTTCCCAATAAGGTGATTGAGTATCTCAGCGCCGGACTCCCGATGCTCACGACGATCCAGTCCGGACCGGTGGCGAGAATCGTCCGGGACCACCACCTCGGGGCCTTCTACGAGCCCGGCAACGCCGAAGCCCTCGCCGCCGCCGTGCGGAACTGGCGAAGATCAGAGCACCGAATCGGGGCAGACTCGAGGGCCCTCGCTCTCTTCGAACAGCGATTTCGAGCCGAGGAGGTGTACGCCGATTTCGCCCAATATCTGGAAGACCTCGCGAAATCTTTTTCGTCTATCCGGTAAACGGTAAAATATGGGGAACCTTCGGGATCCAAGCCCGCTCGCGTATGCTCAAACGTGCCTTTGATTTCACTCTCGCGCTGTTCGGTCTGATTGTCTTCTCGCCGATTCTGCTGTTCACCTCGCTCTGGATCAAGATCGATAGCCCCGGGCCCGTCTTCTATCGCGGGGTGCGGACCGGACGCAACGGTAAGCCATTCAAGATCTTCAAGTTTCGCAGCATGGTGGTCAATGCCGACAAGATCGGCGGCCCCAGCACGGCCGACACCGACCGCCGGATCACCAAGAGCGGCAAGTTCATCCGCAAGTTCAAGCTGGACGAGATCCCCCAGTTCATGAATGTCCTCGTCGGCGATATGTCCTTTGTCGGCCCTCGACCCGAGGTCCAGAAGTACACCGACATGTACACCCCCGAGGAGAAGCCGATCCTCGACCTGCGCCCCGGCATCACCGACTGGGCGAGCATCTGGAACAGCGACGAGGGCGCCATCCTCGCCGGACTTGAGGACCCCGACAAGGGCTATGAAGAGCACATCCGCCCGGGCAAGCTCAAGCTCCAGCTCCATTACCGTCGGACCCACAACCTGCTAACCGACATCAAGATCCTGCTCTACACCGCCCGACGGATCTTTGACAAGAACTTCTATCCCGCCGAAATCGACGCGGTCGTTCCGCGACTTGTGCCCGTGCTCCAACAAGCACCCGCCCACGCCGTTATCGAAGCCCCCGGGGTCACCACCCCACAAGGATAAAGCCCATGGCCACCCTCGCAGCTGATCTCTCCGTTCCCTTCTTCAACTACCCCAAGGCTTTTGCCCCCTACGAAGAGCAGATGGTGGATGCCTTCCGCGATATCCTTCGGCGCGGCGCCTTTATCCTGCAGAAGGATCTCGCCGACTTTGAGACCAACCTCGCTAACTACCTGGGAGCCAAGCACGTCATCGGAGTCGCGAATGCCACCGACGCCCTCATCCTCGCCTGGCGCGCGGCCGGTCTACCCGAAGGAGCCGAAGTCATCTATCCCTCGCACACGATGGTCGCCTCCCCGGCTTCGGTCGTCTATGCAGGCGGGATCCCGGTGCCGGTCGACTGCGACGAGATCGGAATGATGTGCCCCGATTCGGCCGAGCGAGCGATCACCAGCAAGACCAAGGGGATCATGCCCGTCCAGCTGAACGGTCGCTCGTGCAACATGGACCGCATCCGAGAGATCGCCGACCGACATGGGCTGATCATCGTCGAGGATTCTGCCCAGGGCCTCGGCTCTCAATACAAGGGCCAATTTGCCTCGACCTTTGGCGCGGCCGGGGTATTCAGCTTCTATCCGGCCAAGATCCTCGGCGGCCCTGGAGACGGCGGTGCCATCGTCACCAATGACGACCACATGGCCGAGCAGATCAAGTTGATGCGCGACCACGGCCGCAACCACGAGGGTGAAGTCGTGATGTGGGGTATCAACTCGCGGCTGGACAACCTTCAGGCGGCCCTCTTGGATCTCCAATTCAAGGATTACGCCGAGATCATCCGCCGTCGCCGGGAGATCGCCGATCTCTATCAGACGAGGCTTGGCGACCTCGAACAGGTCCAACTTCCCCCGGCCCCCGACCATTCTGCAACCCCCGAGTATTTCGATACGTTCCAAAACTACGAGATGCAGGCGGACAATCGAGATGAACTCCGAACCTACCTCCGCGAGCACCGGATCGGAACGCTGATCCAGTGGGGCGGAAAGGCGGTCCACCAGTTCGCAGCTCTGGGCTATTCCGGCCCGGCTCTGCCGAATACCGAACGCTTCTTCCAGCGCTGCATCATGCTCCCGATGAACATGACTCTGACCGACGAAGAAGTGCATTACGTGGCCGACCACGTCCGCAGCTTCTACGGAAGATAACCCCCATGACCTGCCCCAACTGCTTTGCTGAATCGCCTCCGGGAGCCCAACAGTGCCCCCGGTGCGGGACCCCGTACTTCCCGCCCCCGCCGGTTCAAAACCCACAGACTCAGTACAACCAGCAGTGGGGGCAGCAGGGCCCCGTCCAGCCAAACTATCCGCGCCCGATGGGCATGGGCGAGATGCCCCCGCAACTGCGGCAAGAAGCCAATACCAAAAAGATCGCCTGCGGAATCTGCGGCATCCTGCTTGGGTCGCTCGGCGTCCACAAGTTCATCTATGGCGCAACCACGGCTGGGATCATCATGTTGGTTTTGACCCTAGCGACCTGTGGGGTCGCAGGTGCCCTCTTCGGCCTCATCGGGATCATCGAGGGCATCATCTATCTCACCAAAAGCGACGAGCAGTTCTATAGCGAGTACATGGTCGGTAAAAAGAGCTGGTTCTAGGAGGCACACGGTCGGACCGACCCTTCCCCGAACGACGCGCAGTCGGCCCCGGTCCGGGTGTCCCGGCGGGTAAAACTAAGCTTCCATGCCCACCCCCGTCCTGCGGCTCACCAATACCCTCACCCGCCAACTGGAGCCGGTGAAGACAGCCGAACCCGGACACCTTAAGTTCTACAGCTGCGGACCGACCGTCTATAGCTACGCCCACGTCGGCAACTTCCGGACCTTTCTCACCGCCGACCTCATCGTGCGCACCGCTGAGGCACTCGGGTGGCGAGTCAGCTTTGTCACCAATATCACCGACGTCGGGCACCTCACCGAAGACGATGTCGCCGACGCCAGCGGCGAGGATAAGATGGAAAAGGCCCTGAAAAGCAAAGAGGGTGAAGCCTTCCAAAACGTCTGGGACCTCGCCCGCCACTACGCCGACGCCTTCCTCGAAGATTGGGACCGGATCCGCCTCCGCCGCCCGATGGTCTTTCCGCGGGCGACCGAGCACATGCGAGAGCAGATCGTGGCCGTGGAAGAACTCATTCAAAAAGGCCATGCCTATGCGACGGAAAAGGGCGTTTATTTCCGGATCCTCAGCTATCCTGAGCACGGCGCACTCAGCGGTAACCGCGACAAAGACCAGCTCTTGGTCGGTGTGCGGGACGTGGTCCAAGACGAAGAGAAAGAGCACCCCGGTGATTTCGCGCTGTGGAAGGTGGACGACAAGCACCTGATGCAGTGGCACTCGCCGTGGGGGTGGGGCTTCCCTGGCTGGCATATCGAGTGCTCGGTCATGGCGATGAAGTACCTCGGCGAGACCATTGACCTCCACGGCGGGGGTGAGGATCTCGTCTTCCCTCATCACGAATCCGAGATCGCCCAAAGCGAGTGCCTCACCGGTCACACCTTT
>DDSL01000088.1 GCA_002343825.1 Chthonomonas sp. UBA2391 | reverse complement strand
CCCCCGACCGGCGCAAGGCGAGCGGCTCGGAGATCCGGCTTTCTCCGGCTCGAGTATTGGAAATCACCCATTTCCGAGCCGGACGTTGCCCGGGACCTCGGTCCCCTGCTCCCAACCGGGGGGCTAGTCGGCGCAACCTCGCTCCAACCCGCCGGGCCACAAAGGCTGGCCCCCTTGCAGGATCACCGGGAATCGGGTTTAATCTCATTTCACGGTTGCTCCGGTCGTCTAGCGGTTTAGNNTCGCGGGTTCGAATCCCGTCCGGAGTACCAAAACTAAAGAACCTAGAATCGGTTTCGATCCGGATGGGATTCGAACTACTGTCTCAAACTTTAATCCGTGCCAATAAGCTCTCGCAACCTTGAGACATCGCGTCCTGGAGCTTCCCCAAAATGCCGTTTGTAGTCGCGGCTAAAGTGAGATGGATCGTCGTATCCGACCCTGTAGCCGGCGCTTGAAGCGTCGAGATTCTCGCCGAGCATCAATTGCCTGGCCTCCTGAAGTCGGATCAGCTTCTGGAACTGAAGTGGACTCATGTCCATGACGGACTTGAAGTGGTGGTGAAAGCTGGATGAGCTCATTCCAAACTCGTGCGCGAGGTGCTCGATGCTGATAGCCCGATCGAACTCTCGGCGCAGCTTCTCCACGGCTTGAGCGATGCGATGGGAGTGCGCCCCAAGGGTGGGGAGGTGGCGCAGGCGGGCGCCTTGCTCGCCCATCAAGAGTCTGAAAGCAATTTCGCGTTTGATCAACGGGAGCAGTACCCGCTGTTCTGTAGGGTCGTCCAAGAGCCGGAGCATACGGACAACGACATCGAGAAGGCTCTGGTCGAGTTGGCTGACGAAGACGGCTTTGGCGTCTGTGTGACCGATCGGTGAAGTGAGACCGGACTCCAACATCACTGATCCGACGACGGTCGGATCAAGGTCTAGTCGAATCGATAGGTAGGGGTTCGAGGAAGAAGCCTCGACGACCTTGCCCGTAATCGGCATCTCCAAACTAGCGACCAAGTAGCGCGAGGGGTCGTAGCGGTAGGTGGTTTCCCAGAGATGGATCTCTTTTGCGCCCTGCGCTACGATGCATAGTGAGGGCTTGAAGACACCCGTGACGCTTTCGGTCGGGCTCGTGGCACGAGCCAGCCTTAACCCAGGGATGACTTCATGCGATCCCTCAAAGGTGGCGTAGCGGGTCAATAGGTCTATGAATTCCTCTCGGATCATCGACTCGCGCTTTGGATCAGAGCCTGCCATCAGGATTATCTTGATTCCTCATGGTTTAAATTCTCCGTGTGCCAAAGTCGATTTGCAGGATCGAACAATACTCCTGGAGTTTTGGACAAGTATGACTCAGATGTGAGTTCGTATGATTCTGATGGAAGCCTTGAGAGTCAGAGGATTACTTCATCAGAACGACGACCTGACCGGACCCAGGGGTGAGGCATACCGAAGCCTGATTGAGAGCTCCGTTGCGGGCCGAGCCGGAACTCCAGATGAGTTCGGGGCGATTGGCGCTCTGCTCAGGGGTCTCGATGGGACCTTCATTACCGGCATCGACTTCTTGATGGACGGCGGTGTGACCTCCACCTACTGGTTCGGTGGGCTTGCCCAACCAAAATTTTAGAGGAACTCAAATGCAAAAGAGAAGACTAGGAAACAGTGGAATCGAAGTCTCGGCCATCGGCCTTGGTTGTATGCGGATGAGCTTCGGTGACGCGCCGATCGGCGACCACCAGGAGATGGTGGCATTTATTCGGAAGGCGGTCGAGCGGGGCGTTGACTTCTTCGACACAGCCGAGGTCTACGGTCCTTACACCAACGAGCTGCTGGTCGGAGAGGCTTTGGAGCCGTTCAAGGGGCAGGTTGTGATTGCGACCAAATTCGGCTGGGATCCGGGTTCCGACAATAGGCCGACGCCATCCAAGCCAAACAGCAAGCCGGGGCGCATTCGGCAAGTCGCAGAAGAGTCACTCAGGCGCCTTCGGGTGGACGCCATCGACCTGTTCTACCAGCACAGACCCGATCCTGAAGTTCCCATCGAGGACGTTGCGGGCACGGTCAAAGAACTGATCGCCGAAGGCAAAGTGAAGCACTTCGGTCTGTCGGAATCAAGTGCCGAGCAGATTCGTAGGGCTCACGCCGTGCAGCCTGTCGCCGCCCTGCAAAGTGAGTATTCCCTTTGGTGGAGAACCATCGAAGCAGAAATACTCCCGACATGCGAGGAGCTTGGAATTGGGCTCGTCCCCTTCAGCCCTCTGGGTCGCGGCTACCTCACCGGGAAGGTCGATGAGACAACCACTTTTACGGACAACGACATTCGGAGCAGGAATCCACGGTTTACAAAAGAAGCCATTCTAGCGAATCGAGGTGTGGTCGATCTTTTGGGAGAAATCGCGAACGATAAGAGCGGGACTCCGGCTCAGATTGCCCTTGCTTGGATTCTCGCCCAAAAGCCTTGGATCGTGCCGATCCCGGGCAGCCGAAAACTGGAGCGACTTGAGGAGAATCTTGGCGCAGGATCAATTGAACTGACACCAAACGATCTTCTGCGAATCAACGACGCGATGTCGGAAATTTCCGTCGTCGGAAGTCGCTATTGAGGCAGCGAGAACAACCTGCGGAATCGAGGTTTAGTGGTGACTCCGGCCGACGTCTCAAAAACCTCAAGTGTTCGACGATCGTCTTACACGGGGTATCATGAAGGGTATTCCCTTCTTTGCTTACAGGGCCTGGGATGACAGTTTCAAGCCCATCTCAATGAAGGCACCTGAAGGGAGCGGGAGATTAGTCCCCAGCGAAACTTGAGAACGTCATTCGTGAGGCCCGCCAAGCCGAAGCATTCTGAAATGGTTCGAGCGCTGATAGGCGCGGCGCCCAATCGGACGCAAAAAATGCGTTTCTTTCCGAGAGAATGTGCAAAGCTGGGGCAAGTGATGAAACATTCTAGGCCAGCAGCTTTGCTTTCGGGCTTGGCGGTCATCCTCGGGCCGTGGATCTGGGCACTCTTCGCAGTTACCCGAGAACCGAAGCAGGGCGACGCCCAAGGAGCCTTCACCTTTGCGACCTATTGCTCGCTCATATCGGTGCCGCTTGGGCTGGTCATCCTCGCATTTGCCCTCAGAAAGCGAGCATAAATCGAGTCACCTCCAACGGTCACCAGCCCAGAATTCCGCAGAAGGCACCACCGGGAGGACTTCAAACTCGACAAGATCCGACCAGGCATCGAGCCATGGTTGAAGGGCGTCCGGAGCGGGCGCCCGCATCAACTGGTAGCAGCAGGTCCCATCCAGGGACATCCAACTCTCCACAAATTCGATTTCCGCCCCCTCTGGGATAAGTCGTCCCGAAGCCCTGAACCGGGCCCCGACCTCCTCCGGACGTCCAGATCGAAATCGTTCCACCACCATCAAAAGCATATCCACAAGACGCCCAGCTCCGACCAAAAGGCAACGACCGCGGGTTCGAGTCCAGTTTTGAGTACTAGCATCTCCCCCTTTGCCCAGCGCTCAGGCCACGTGTTCCGCTCGGGTACAAGAGCGCGATGCATCAGTTCCGCGAGGCGGTTTGGGGGATTCTTGACCAGCTGGGGCTGGGGGCGGAGAGCATCGCTCCGGCCGAGATTCAGGGGGTGGCCAACGAGACTTGGCTTTGTGGGCGCTGGGTGGTTCGGATCAGCAAAGACCCCGAATACCTCGAAGATCTGTTCACCGAATCGGTGGCCGTCCCGGCGGCGATGGCGGCGGGCGTTCNNTTTTCGGTCTTCGAACGAGTCCAAGCCGTTCCACTTTCGAGCCGGACTCAGCTCGCGGACCCCGAACGATTCTTCTCGGCCTTGGGTTCCGCTCTGCGGACGACGCACGCCATAAGGTCGGTCGCCGATCCGGGCGGATACCTGGACGAGAGCTGGACGCTTTCGGCGGAGGAACTGCGCGCGGATGCCCGCCGCCTCGGCCTTTTGGCCGAGGTTGAACCGCTGTTGCGGGCGGCTACGGCCGATCCTTCGGTCTTTGTTCATCAAGACCTCCACGCCGACAACCTCTTGGTCGACGAGCGCGAGCGGCCCGTACTGATCGATTGGGGGGATGCGGGCTTTGGGGATCCCGCCGTCGATTTCCGCTTTATCCCGGCCCAATACATCGGGGCCGCGCTCCGGGGATACGGGCCGGTGAACCCCGACCTCGAGGCCCGGATCAAGCTCCACGTTTTCGAGCAATTTGCCAGGAAGTCGACCCGGCGCGAGGACTACGGCCCCTTGGGCGAATCCGAATTCGAGGCTCTGGTGGGCCTGCTGGCGAGGGATTGATCTTGACTTGTCGAGGCAAAGCCCTCCCCTCCAAACAAATGGACAAGAATCATCAAACCGGTGGAACCCTCGTCCTGATCTGCGGGCTTCCGGGGTCAGGGAAGACCACCCTCGCCAAACAGATCGAAGCCGAGCGAGGGGCGATCCTTATGTCGCCCGACGACTGGATCGAGGCCGTTTTGGCCAACCCGGAAGACCGCGAGGAACGAGACCGGCTGAGAAGCGCGGTCGAAAACTTGCAGTGGAAGGCGGCCAGGGACTACCTGGCCAAAGGCCACACCGTCATTCTCGACAATGGGTTTTGGTCCGAGATGGAGCGAACCCAATATGCGATGGAAGCCCTCGAGATCGGGGCCCGGATCGAGCTCTATGCCATGGATTCCTCGGATCGCGACGAGCTGTGGCGCAGGATCGAAAAGCGCAACCAAGAGCTCACCAGCCCGGTCTGGATCATGCAGCGCGAGGACCACGACCCCCACTGGACCGGATTCGAACCACCGACCCCACACGAGATTTCCTTCTACGACGACGGCGGATTTCGTTCCTAACCAGGGACGCTCAACCGCAGCGCCACCATGTCGCTCAGGGCCACGCCTTCGGCGCGCTGGAGGGCGACCTTGATCGGGACGAGGTAACCCCCTTCGCGGGGGAAGAGCGAAGTCGTGACTTCAGTTTTGCCGATCCGGACACGGGCCGGGATACACCCCCAGCCATAGCTGAGCTCGCGCGACATCGACCGGATCGCGGCCGCAACCTTGGGGGGAACCGCGACGAACAAGAACGGCGCGGGCCCACGCCACTCGATCACTTCCCCTTCGAACTCAAACTCCACCATTTTCGAGTGGATGAAGCGTACCAAAAAGGCGTGCCACCCCAAAAGAGATGGCACGCGAGACATGGTCGGCTGGGGGAGCGGCGAACCGGGCTACTGAATCACGATTCCCGAGATCTGGATTGTCCGCGTCGGAAGATTCGTGTCCCGGAAGAACATGTTGTAATTACCGGGGTCGAGCGAAGCAGGCACGGCTCCCGACCAGCGAGTCGCATTGTTCGAGATAGTATTGCCGGTCGCCGGAGTCCCGGCTCCGCCGCTCAGCGGAATGAAGCGGACTTCACAGCTATCGAGGTATTGGCCCGTCAGAGCGAAAGACTCGCCTCGCTGGAGTCGGCCCTCACTGGCCGGCCCAGAATTCGGCAGTCCGTTCGAAACGGGCAACGGATTCCGCTTGATCGTCTTAGAGAAGACCGGACCGTTTCCATACCGGGTGTTGATGATCAGGTTCTTGTTGACCACGTTAGTCCGCGGAGAAAAACCGAGTTGGGTAGACGGAATCGTGCTCTGACCGGCTCCGAGGGCGATCTGGACCAGATTCACTAGGCCAAGATCGCTTCCATAGAGCTTAAAGTCCGGATCGTCGACGATGTTCGTGCTTCCCGCGGCATTCGAACTCCACACTTGGACTTGGGAGCTCACTCGCCCAGAGGAGGGGCCGACGACAGCCCGAGCAAGCGTGAGATCCAGCCCGAGGAGGAGTCCCGTGAAGCCCACGATGTATTCCGTGCTGATACTCGTCACTCGCAAAGGGTTGACGATGTAGTCGAACTTGACCGAAGGCTGGCCTACCACCGAAACCGAGGCGTTGGTCGCGGTGGCAGGGTTGAGATCTTCACCGACAACCTGCACCGTATGGGTGGTTTGTCCGGCTGGAACCGTCACGGTGCTATTCGGTTGGATGTTGCCATTCGAGTCTCGAATCGCCAAATAGGGCCACTGGACGTTGTTCGAATCGGTGAAGGTAAAGGTATCGGTCAGCGTCACCGGGAACCCGCCACTCGGCGCCGCCCGGCTCAGCGTGATCGTCAAGTTTCTCACTTCTCGCGGACCAATCTGATTGGAATCAAGCGCGATGGTGCTGACTGTCGGCACTGCCGACTGGATGGTGAAGTTCGTCGGAGGGCTCTGGACGCCGTCGACGGTCACTCGGACAGTCGCGGTTCCGGCTGAGGTGGGAGTGAAGTTCCCGATCGAATCCAGCGAACCCACATTGACGATGGACAGATTAGACCACTGCTCGGAACCCGGAGTCACAGCGACGATTCCCCCGTCGGCATCCATCGCCGTAAAGCTCAGTGCGAAGGGAGCGTCACCCTCAGTCACCGGTCCGGTCACGGCATTCACCATCGTGTTCGCGATCGTCTTGGTGAAGTTGACGCTCGGCAGGGTCACCGTCTGGCCACTACTAACGGTGATCGAAACACTGCCAGTTGCGACCGTGCTGCCCAATCCATCGGCGTTGGCCGTGAACTGGAAGAAGACGTTGTAGCTCCCCACCGGGACGTTCGGAATCGTAACGGTCTGGGAATAGGCCGTGGTTTGGGTCCTATTGACCGTGCTTGATGCCA
This sequence comes from Chthonomonas sp. UBA2391, assembly GCA_002343825.1. Taxonomy (GTDB): domain Bacteria; phylum Armatimonadota; class Fimbriimonadia; order Fimbriimonadales; family Fimbriimonadaceae; genus UBA2391. The sequence continues at coordinate 6,400 of DDSL01000088.1, read as the reverse complement.
CGGTAGAGCCGTCTTGCGGATTGGTGACCGTGATCTTGACGCTTAGGGCCGAGGTTGGGGCGGTGGCTCTTGTCCGGTTTGGCCAATCCAAAACCGCCGAGACAGAGCCGGGCGTACTGCCAGTCGTGGTCGAACCTCCGCCGCCGCCGCCACAACCCCAAAGAATTGTGAGAACAATGGCAACAAGCAGGACGACCGAGAGCTTCCTAAAGGGATTCATTCGAGTCTTCATTTCTTTCCAACTGCTCCCGGTGCCCACATCGCGTTACAAAACCCGAATCAAGCACCTTGGTGCGTCGGACGTTACCCAACTTGGTGACGTTGACACACTGGTTGTCTGGCGAGGCAAGTCCGAAGACGACGTTGGGATTTCGGCGCGGGAGTGCCATCCATTCCGCCTACGACAAGGAGCCGATGGACCAAACCAAAAGTTGTACTCCGAGTTGGCTTCTTATTCCTCTTTCTTCCAAGTCGCTCTATAGGTGTTCCGCTGGCTATCCTCGGGTTTGCCGGTCCAGTCTAGCGAGTACGACCGGGCCTCACGGTTGAAGTGGGTAAAGACATCCAGGCAGGAGCCTCCCTTGGGACCAGCTTTCACGACATGCAGGTTGTCTCGGTCGCGCGTGAGGGTCGACACCACGCCTGGCTTCAGGGTTTGGGTTGCGGTCTGACGGATAAGGAACTCCTTGCCTTCAGGCGGAACCACACCCCGACGCAGATCCAACGACATTCCTTCCTCCGGAACGATATCGAAATTTCTGACCGCAATCTCTCCCGTTGCCCCGAGTAACAGGCCATTGTAGTGACGATGATCGTGTAGATCGATCACTGCCTCGGGCTCAAACTTCAGGTGGTAGAGAACGACCGGCTGGGAATACCAAACCACATCCATGCCCCAGCGCTGGCGGTTCATTTGCCAACCGAACCACGGCTCGGGAGGTCCCTGCATTCGTCCGACCAGCTTGGCAAGACTCTGAAGATAAGCCTCTTCGTCGGCGTTTTCCTCGGCGAGCAACTTTGAGGCGAGTCCCCGAATTTCAGCCATGACCACCTCAATCCTCTCGCCTTCAGTTCCGGTGGCGGTGCGCTGGCGTTCTGCCCTGACCCAGGTGGGCAGGGCTAGCCAAGCAAGCCCGAGGGCACTGAGGCGGAGGAGGTCTCTCCTAGCAACCTTGACGCCAGGGGCGACGAGCTCGCCCGCATCATGGTCGTCGACAAGACTCCGCTCAATCTGATCCAAGGTCTGAAACTGCACTTACTCCACCCCGGTGAGTTCGCGATGTGAATCGAACGGATCGTAGAATTTGGCCCAGGCTTCGGGGCCTTGGGCGTATTCTTCGTCCGTCAGCAAGGCGCTATCTAGCAGGGAGATGATCGCGGGGCGGTTCATTTCGATCCCGATGATCACGATCTCTTGGCGGCGGTCGCCATAGGGCTCTTGCATGTTGCTGAGGATCCGCCGCAGGGCCTCTTCGTCGTCGGGCCAATAGTCGCGCGGAGCGGTGCACCACCAAGTTCCGGCATGCCCGTATCGGCAGGCGCCGCCCGCCTGGTGCCATTCTCCGATCCAGTTCATCCGCGTGGCCAGCCAGAAAAATCCTTTGCTCCTCAGGACCCCCGGCCAGGTCTGGTGGATCACTTGCCAAAAGCGCTCGGGGTGGAATGGGCGACGCGCCCGGTAGACGAAGCTAGAGATGCCATATTCTTCCGTCTCGGGGACGTGTTCGCCCATCAGCTCCTTGATCCAGCCCGGCGAACGCTGAGCCTTTTCCATATCAAAGAGTCCGGTGCCCATGATCTCGCTGGTCGGGATCTGTCCATGGGCAATCGGAACAATCTTTGCTTCGGTGTTGAGGGTCTTCAAGACTCCAATGACGCGCCCCATGTGGCTCGGAGAGACAAGGTCGGCCCGGCTGACGAGGATCACGTCAGCAAACTCGATCTGATCAACCAAAAGGTCAACAACGGTTCGCTCATCGCCTTCTCCTAGGCTCTCACCTCGATCTCGGATGTAATCCGCTTCGGCAAAATCTCGGAAGAAGTTGAAAGCATCGACCACGGTCACCATCGTGTCGAGCTGGGAGACCTTACCCAGGCTCTCGCCGAATTGGTCTTCAAACGTAAACGTCATGGCCACCGGCAAGGGCTCGCTGATCCCGGTCGATTCGATCAAGAGGTAATCAAATCTTCCCTCCCGAGCGAGGCGCGAGACCTCCTTAAGCAGGTCCTCGCGGAGGGTGCAGCAGATGCAGCCATTGGTCATCTCGACTAGGGTCTCCTCGGTGCGGCTCAGGTTCGCCTTCCCGCCGGCTACGAGTTCGGCATCGATGTTGACCTCGCTCATATCGTTGACGATCACCGCTACCCGCTTGCCTTCACGGTTTGAAAGGACGTGGTTGAGGACGGTCGTCTTTCCTGCGCCAAGGAATCCGGAGAGGACAGTTACGGGGAGCTTCTTCATAAGGGGCACTTGATTGAATCGCTCTACCGGACGCCAGTGCCCCGGTTAAGCTAATTCAATACTTTTGCAATACTACCAAATAAGTCACGACCTTTGATTCCGCAGAATAAACGAGAATTGGGTACGGTCTGGCCACCATCCATGAGCGAACTGAACATCCCCGTTGCCCCCCATCCTAGGCTCGATCTCCCCAAGACCCTAGCCGGATTGGCCCCGCTCGCCCTGAACCTTCGTTGGTCTTGGGATCCCGAAAGTCAAGCCATCTTCCGCGATATTGACCCCACCCTGTGGGCCGAACGGGCCGGGCCGGTAAAGATCTTGCAACAAAGCCCCCACCTGCACGAACGAGAAAAGGACAAGGCTTTCACCGCACGGATCCAAGCCGCCTGCGAAAGGCTGGAAGCCTACCAATCCAGCGGAAAGAGCAAAGAGAAAGGACTGATCGCCTATTTTTGCGCCGAGTATGGGCTCCATGAGAGCTTCGCGCTCTACAGTGGCGGTCTCGGCATCTTGGCCGGCGATCACTGCAAAGAGGCCTCGGACCTCGCCCTTCCTTTCGTCGCGATCGGACTGTACTACCGGCGGGGCTTCTTCTATCAGGTAGTGGATGCCGAGGGTCGCCAAGAGCACCTCTACCCGGCGTTTGACCCCGAACAATATCCGGTTCAAGAGGTCTTGGATCCCAAGACGCAAAGCCCCTTGCGCCTCAGGTTGGAGTTCCCTGGTCGCTCGGTGGCCTTCCGGGTTTGGCGGGTGCAGTGCGGGCGGATCCCGATGCTCCTGCTCGATACCGACTTGCCCGAAAACTCCCCGGCAGATCGCAAGATCACTAGCCAGCTCTATACAAGCGGTCGGGAGATGCGTCTGCATCAAGAGATCGTGCTCGGGATGGGCGGGGTCAAGGTGCTGAGCGCGCTCGGGCTCAAGCCGAGTGTCTTCCACATGAATGAGGGCCACTCCGCATTTCTCTTGCTCCAGCGCATGAAGGACCTCGGCAACGGTTCGGAGTCCACGATTAAGAAGAGCAGCATCCTAACCATACACACCCCCGTCGCGGCCGGAAACGAGCGATTTGACGCGGCGTTGGTTGAGCGAACTCTGAGCGAAGAGTTGAAGGGAGCCCCGATCAGCTTTGCCGAACTGGCCAAGCTGGCCGTCGATAGCGAAAAGACCAAGGGAATCTTTGACCTGACGGCCCTTGCGCTCCGATTGTCCCGATTGCAAAACGGCGTGAGCTTGCTCCACGGAAAGACCGCCGATGGAACCTGGCGGAAGGTTGCCGGACAAGAGGTCATCGGCCTGACCAACGGCGTCCACATGCCAACCTGGCTCGGACCCGAGATGCGCACTCTGATGGAGCGATCGGGAGCCAGCTTTGCCGAAGTCACCCAGTTTGACACGCTCGACCAGTCGGACTGGCGCGGGATCCTGAAAGCCAGCGACGAAGAAGTCTGGGCCGCGCACCAAGCCCAAAAAGCGCGCCTGGTCGCCTTTGCCAATCAGCGGATGTTTGAGCAACACGCCCGTCATGGAGAGGGGCCCTCGCAGCTTGACCCGCTGCTCGAAGCGCTGGATCCCGAGGCGTTCATCATCGGATTTGCTCGCCGCTTTGCCACGTATAAGCGCGCCCACCTGATTCTGAGCAACGCCCGGCGGTTCGCCAAGATCTTCGGCCACAAGCACCAAAAAGTCCAGATCGTTTTTGCCGGAAAGGCCCACCCTGCCGACCGAGCCGGACAGAGCTTGATCGCCAAGGTCTACGCCCAGACGGTCGCCCCCAAATTTCGGGGCAAGGTCTTCTTCCTGGAGGATTACGACATGGAGGTCGGCCGGATGCTGGTGCAGGGAGTGGATATCTGGCTCAACAACCCGCGCCGTCCGCTGGAGGCATCGGGAACAAGCGGAATGAAAGCCGCGGCCAATGGTGTCCCCAACGTCTCGGTTCTTGATGGCTGGTGGGATGAGGCCTACCGAGCGGGCAAGACTCGCAACGGCTGGGCCGTCGGAGGCCGAAAAACGGTCGCCGACGAGAAGGCCCAAGACAAAGCCGATGCCGAGGCCCTCTACGATGTCTTGGAACAGGAGGTCCTTCCCCTCTACTTTGGTCGAGACGGAGAGGGCCTGCCCAAGGGGTGGGTTCAGGTGATGAAGGAGTCGATCGCCAGCAGCGCGTGGCAATTCAGCACCCGTCGAATGCTAGAAGAGTACTGCGAACGGATGTACCGTTAACACTTCTTAACGTCGGGTCGGGGCATGATTCGGGGATGGTCTTGCACATCAGCCTCGATGGCCTTCGGCCCGACGCGATCACGCCCGAAACTTGCCCCTTCCTCAATCAGATGCTGCGAGATGGCTTGGGGACGCGCCTTGCTCAGACGGTGATGCCGAGCGTGACCCTTCCCTGCCACACCTCCATGTTCCGCGGGGTTCCGCCGACCCGGCACGGGATCACCTCCAACGTTTTCACCCCTCTGGCTCGCCCCGTGCCATCCTTAGTGGATTGGGCTTTTCAACACGGAAAGCGCACGGGGATGTTCTTCAATTGGAATGAACTGCGGGATCTTTGCGCTCCTCCGAGTGTCGCCGTCGTGGGGATGAACTGGGACAACCAGTCCCTCCCGGGGGATGCCCACATCGCTGACCTCGCGATCGAGGCGATCCAGACCCAAAACCTGGACTACGTCTTTCTCTATCAGGGATTTATCGACACCGCGGGCCACCGGCACGGCTGGATGTCCCCCGAATACCTGGCCGCGGCGACCCACGCAGATGCCCAAGTCCGACGAGCGGTTGAGGCGGCCCAGGCCATCGACCCCGGCGTCGTGGTGATCTGGATGAGCGACCACGGCGGGCACGACCGCGGGCATGGGACCGAAATGCCCGAAGACATGACCATTCCCTTCTGCCTCTATGGCCAGTCGATCTCGGCCGGAGAGCTGACCGGCGTCGAGATCATGGACTGCGCCAGCACGGTCTCGGCTCTGCTCGGGCTGGGGGCGCATCCGGACTGGGAGGGTACGAGCCGGGTCCCCTAGATGCATCTGCACGGGGGTCGCCTTCCGGGTACCTTTTATCGCGATGAAGCTTTGCCGGTTCCGACTCCTCGAACAGCCAGAGGCCGTCCGTTCGGGGGTCCTCCACGAAGGCAAGGTGTATGAGACCGATGGGGTCAACGCGATCGGGGTCCACGAGATCTCAGCGGTGAGGTTTCTGAACCCAATCGGTCAGCCGCCCAACCTCCGGCTCATGAGCGGCGACGGCGACTATCGGTATGCCAACACCTTCGGCCTTTTGGGTCCGGATGACCCGATCACCCCACCACTCGGCGCCGCCAGCTTGGAACTCAAAGCCCGGTTTGCTCTGGTGGTCAAGGACCTGACCGACCCCGAAGAGGATGAGGTCAGCGCGGCCAGCCTGCTCGGCTACACGATGGTGGTGGAACCTCTAAGCCCGAACGACGCATGGGACCTGCCGCTAGCCATCGGTCCCGTCCTGCACACGGTCGAAGAGTTCGGTGACCTCGGCCAGTTTAAGGTGGAACTCCTGATCAACCAGCAGCCTGTCGCCGAGGTGGTTCAGCCCCTGCTGATGACTCCCCACCAGGCTCTCCAGATTGCCTGTCGAACCAACGTCGTCGCCCCCGGCGATGTGATTGCCCTTCCCGCTTTTGACTTACCCCTCCGACCGGCTCAACCTGGCGATGTCGCCATGATCCGCATCGAAAAGATCGGCGCACTTGCGCTCCACATCGCCTAATCTCCCGTAAAGGAATCCATGTCCCAAATCAAGAAGTTGACCCTCGACAACGGTGCGCGCATCCTGCTAGAGCACCACACCCACGTGCAGAGCGCCGCCGTTGGGCTCTGGTGCCGCACCGGGAGCCGACACGAAACCGAGACCGAGGCGGGGATCACTCACTTCATCGAGCACATGCTCTTC
>DDSL01000122.1 GCA_002343825.1 Chthonomonas sp. UBA2391 | reverse complement strand
GGGTTGGGAGTGGCCCCGGGCCGGTCGGCGGAAAATCCGCCGCTTTCTCGATGGTGTGTCACCCGTGGCCGCGGGTACAACGAAGACGATGAGAGTTTGCGCGATCGGGGCGGGTTCTTGGGGCAAGAACATCGTAAAGAACCTCCACGCCCTCGGCGTCTTGACCGCAATCGTGGAGGTCAACCCAGCGAGCAAGGCCGAACTCGCCGAAATCGCGCCCGGAGTTCCGATCTTCAGTGATCCAGACCAGGCCTACGACCAAGCTCAGTTCGAGGCGGTCACGATTGCAGTCCCTGCGCCGCTCCACTTCGAGATCGCAGCCGTAGCCCTCGAGCGCGGAAAGCACTGCTTCGTCGAAAAGCCGATCACGCTGGAATCCCGCGACGCCGAAGCCCTCTTGAGCCTCGCTCGAAACCGAAACCTCACCTTGATGGCGGGGCACTTGTTGCTCTACCAACCGGCCGTCGCCTTTCTCCGTGAGCAGATCCACTCGGGCAGCATCGGCCAGCTCATCAGCGTTCACCAAGAGCGACTGAATCTCGGCCGGGCCCGAGCCACCGAAAATGTTCTCTGGAGCCTTGGTGTCCATGATGTCGCTGTTGCCCTTTACCTGGTGGACGAGATGCCCACCAAGGTCATGGCCAGCGGAGTTGCGACTCTGACCGAAGCAATCGAAGATGACGTCTATCTGCACGTCCAGTTCCCCAGCGGCGTCCACTCTCACCTTCATTGCAGTTGGCTTTGGCCTGTGTTGCGCCGACGAACGACCGTGATTGGGACGGAGGGAATGCTGATCTATAACGAAGTTGATCAGACTGTCCACCTGCACAAGAAGAAGATCGACGCGGCTCTGCGCAATGTGAACGATGGTGAAGAGTTGGTCTATGAGGGTTCGGGAGAACCTCTCCGGTTGGAAATGGAGCACTTCCTGCATTGCTGCAAAACCGGCGAGACCCCCCGGAGCGACGGCTTAAGTGCGCTAGAGGTTATTCGCGTGTTGGAAAACGCCCTGAAGAGTGACCAAAACGAGGCCTATGTCAGCGGCTGAGGAAGTCTTGACACTGGAGAGTGGAGCTCGAGTCCACCGAACAGCCGTCGTCGACGAGGGCGCCCAGATCGGTGAAGGAACCCGCATTTGGCACTTCACGCACGTTTGCCCCAAGGCGGTGATCGGGCGGAACTGTAGCATTGGCCAGAACGTCTTGGTGGCCAACCAAGTCACGATCGGCGATCACTGCAAGATCCAAAACAACGTGAGCCTCTACGAGGGCGTGATCTTGGAGGATTACGTCTTCTGCGGCCCCTCAATGGTCTTCACCAACGTTTTGACCCCACGATGCGAGTTCCCTCGGGCGAGTAGCGAGCATTACCATCGCACCTTAATCAAGCGCGGTGCAAGCATTGGAGCCAATGCGACGATCGTGTGTGGGATTACCCTGCACGAAGGGGCCTTCGTGGCGGCGGGCGCGGTGGTAACCCGCGACGTACCTGCGTATGCATTGGTGGCCGGGGTCCCGGCTCGGGTGATCGGGTGGATGAGTGCCTACGGCGACCGCCTGGAATTCGATGAAGCCGGCTTCGCGACGGACTCGCAGGGCCACCGGTACCAGCAAACCGGCGAGTTCGACGTCGTTCGGTTGTCTTAGGCCCGGTTGGACGAGTTTATGGCCTCTACGAGGGATGGTGGACGAGTCTTGACCGACGCTGCCCGAGCCTAACCTTGCTCCTCCGCCCGCAACTACCCCCAAACTTTGAACCAGGAATACGTATTCGCGGCAGACCGATGTAGAATGCACGGTATGCAGCGACGATGGAGTCTGAGCGGGCTGATTGGCCTGTGCCTGCTCGTCTTTCTGGGCTGGGCCTTGCCTGCCCAGGCATCGCAGAAAGACATCATCGTTTGGGGGAGCTCACTCGGGCCTGACACCAAGGGATACGAAGCCCAAGTCAAGGAGTTCGAGAGGCTCAACCCTCAGTACCGGGTCAAGATCCTGAGCATGGGTGCGGGGGAGATGAACCCCCAAAAGCTGATGACCGCCATCGTCGGCGGAGTGCCGCCCGACGTGGNNGATCCCTACATCGAGCGCGACCGCGAGGATCCCGACACTCCCACCCCCGACAAGTACTATCCCGCGCCTTGGAACGAGGCTTCATACGGCGGGAAGATGTACGCGATCCCCTACGAGTCCGATAACCGGATCCTGTACTACAACAAGGGGGTCTTCCGAGAAAAAGCCAAGGAACTCCGCGCTGCGGGCCTCGACCCCGAGCGACCGCCGCGCACCTGGAGTGAGGTCCTTGCCTATAGCAAGGTCCTCACCGAGTTCAACCCTGATGGAACGCTAAAGCGGGCCGGATTCATTCCGAACTACGGCAACTCTTGGCTGTACCTCTACGCGTTTCAAAACAACGCCAGCTTCCTTAGCCCCGACGGACGAAAGTGCACGCTCGCCAGCCCCGAGGCCGAAGAAGCGCTCAAGTTCATGATCGCGGGGTACGACCTCCTGGGGGGCTATGCCGAAGCCCAAAAGTTCCAGTCCACCCTGCGTGGCGGCCCCGAGGATCCCTTCATCATCGGCCGCGTCGCGATGAAGATCGACGGCGAC
>DDSL01000015.1 GCA_002343825.1 Chthonomonas sp. UBA2391 | reverse complement strand
ATCCACCACCACCTGCTCAGCCGATGCGAATCGCTGGAGCAGATTCAGCGCGTCTACGCCGGACCCCAGCCGGCCAACCAGTGCAAAAGGTGGCTACGAGCCAATCTGCCGACGGCCGAGATTATCGAGACCGTCCCCACCGCCAAAGCCGCCGAGCGCGCCCTAGAAGACCCCCACGGGGCCGCCATTGGGAACAAGCTGACGGCCGAGACCTATGCGATCCCGGCCCTGCTGGAACATATCGAAGACAACCCCCACAACCGAACCCGCTTCATCGTCGTGGGATACAACGAGCCGGCTAAAACCACCAGCGACAAGACGAGCCTGATGTTCAACCTGCGCAACCGTCCGGGCGAACTCTATCGCGCCCTCGGGGCCTTTGTCGACCACGGCGTCAACCTGATGATGATCGAGAGCCGCCCCGCCCAGCGTGCGACTTTTGAGTACATCTTCTATTGCGATTGCAGCGGCCACCGCAGCGATGCCCACCTCAAGAGCGCGATCGACGCCCTCAAAGCCCTGACCCTAGAAACCACCATCCTCGGCAGCTACCCGACCGCGCTACTGGACTAGAATTCCTGCCTCTCCAGCGCGGCACTCGCCGATCAGCGCTGCGCCGGGCGGGACTTCGCGGCTGAAGACGGCGAGGCCTCCGCTGGTTTGGGGATCGACCACCAGGTCGGCCATCCAAACCGGGAGAGCGGGGCCAAGTGCGAGCTTTTCGCCCAAGAATTCGCGGTTCTTCCGCCCTCCACCGGTCGTCATCCCTGCCTCGATCATCGCCACGACGGTGGGAAGAAGCGGCAAGGCGTCGGCCTGCAACACGATCTGGACCCCGCTGGCGCGGGCGACGTTCCAAAGATGACCGGCCAAACCAAAACCCGTGATGTCGGTTGCACATCGCGCACCAACCGAGAGCGCAAGGTCCTTGGCCGCCCGATTGAGGGTCGCCATGGTCTCGATGGCGAGGCGCAGGGCCTCTGGGTCGGCCGCATCGCGCTTGGCGGCGGTGGTCAGGATCCCTGTCCCCAGGGGCTTGGTCAGCCAGATCTGGTCCCCGGGCTGAGCGCGGTCGTTGGTCAACATCCGCTCGGGATCGACGAGGCCGGTGACGGCCATACCGAATTTGGGCTCCGAATCTTGGACGCTGTGCCCTCCGGCGACCACGGCCCCGGCCTCGGTAGTTTTGTCGTAGGCCCCGCGCAGAACCTCGGCCCAGACCTCGGGCGGCTGGGCGGTGGGATCAAAGCAGGCGATGTTCAGCACCGTGATCGGATCACCGCCCATCGCATAGACGTCGCTGAGGGCATTGGCGGCTGCGATCTGCCCATAGGCATAGGGGTCATCGACGATCGGGGTAAAGAAGTCCACCGTCTGAACAAGCGCCTGACCGGTTGGCAGACGAAAGACCCCGGCATCGTCGCTGGTTTCAAATCCAACGAGAAGGTTCGGGTTGAGGGTTCGCGGCAGATGGCGGAGAACCTCCGCCAGTTGGGTTGGGCCCAATTTGCTCGCTCAACCAGCGCAATCGACGGTGTGCGTGAGTCGCATCGGTTGGAGCTTACCGCTCGGGGGTGCCATACAGCCGAATCGGGCGAGATTCGCGCAGTCGCAGGCCCAGCCGCTGGCTATAGCCCAGCGAGATCTTCCACGGGACTTCTTGGGTGACCCCGATCCCCAGGCGCAACCGCGAGAGGAAGGGATCGCGACTCGGCACGCGCCAAGTGAGAAGAAACTCTTGCAACGCCCGGCGATCCGGCTCGGCGATCAATTGCCGCCTAACGGTTAGGGTCAGTCCGCGAGTGATCGTATCCGACGCGGTGAAAGTCGCCCCTTCAAAGACGTTGTAGTCGATCCCCAAGAAGTCGATCTTGAAGGCGTTGGCCACGCTCTGGGTGAGTCCTTGAGTCAAGTTCGGCACGGCCAATTGATAGGCGGTATTGCGCAGGGCATCTTGGTCGTTGGCGGTGACTCCACGGGCGAGGTCTTGGATCAACCCAGTTTGACCAAGCAAGGCCAAGATCTCATCCCGGTTGAGGTCGGGCGGGTCGCTGGTCGCGTTCAGGTTCAGACCGCCTTCTTGCAGCAGGTTTCCGGTGATCTCTAGGTCGATGTCGTATCGGTCGGGCGTTTGGCCATTCTTGAGCGCAGTGACCTGAGTGGTGCCCCGAAGGTCTAGGTCCAGGCGAGCTTGATCTTGGAACTGCCGGGCTCCGTCATAGCGAAAGTTCATCCGTCCGCCCTCTTCCAGCCGAATCTTGGCCGACGGAAGGCTAAAGGTTCCGCTCTCGACCGCGAGTCCAGCCTCCAGGCGGGGGGCCTTCAGATCGCCACTGAGCAGACCCTGACCATTCAGAGCGAGGTTCAGGCTCGGATTGGAGACGTAGGCCGGGCCCTGGTGAGTGATCGCGATGTTCTCGAAGATCGGATTGATCAGACCCTCGAAGGTGGTCGGCTCCGATTCGCCGGAGGGTAGCGCCGCGCTCACTCCGGAGAGTTGAACTCCGCCCGAGATTCGCGGCTGGGCCAGACTCCCGCGGATATCGGCCCGGGCGAGATCGACTTGGCCGAGGATGCGTCGGTTCGGATCCCTTTCGTGCTCGGCAAAGGCGAACCCGGTAACGAGCAGCGAACCCCGGACACCCGATTGAGAAAGCCAGGTCGGGAGCGAGAACTCCGTCCCCAGATACTCAGCCAGGTCCACAGTCACATCGCCCTGGACCTCGCCCCCGAGCGTCCCTCGACCCTCTACCAGCAGGCGAGCCCGATCACCATCCAGCGTGAGGTCGCCGGAGATGCCTTCGAGTCCAGTCGCCATCCCCTTGCCGCCGATCTTGCCATCGCGGAGGTTGATCTTTCCGCCGAGGCGAAAGTCGCCCTGAGTTCCGGTGGCGGTGATGCCGCCGGTCAGTTTGCCCAGAATCAGCCGCTCCTCCGCCGCCTGGGGAGGAGTCAGGAAATCGGCCAGCTCGCTTTCATCCAGCGTGGCGTTGAGGGTGTACTGCGGGGTCTGGGCCGTACTCTCGAGAAGCGACGCTAGCGGGACATCGGCTCTCAGAGATCCGCGGAAGTTGCTCACAAAGAAGGAGCCCGAGGCCTCGAGTTTTTTGTTCTGATAGAGGATATCGTCGACCCGAACCACGGCCACGGGATTGTCCGTGTCCTCACCAAAGAGGATCGGGTTGGTGGTGCCCCGGATGATTGGACTCTCGATAGTTCCGCTCAGGACGAGGTCCGCACCCCCCGTGGCGGGGAGGCTCGGCCAGGCGGGATTGATGCGAGAAAGCGCGCGCAGATCCAGGTTTTCGAGCCGGACATCGCCGCTCAAGTCGCCTCCGACATTCTGCTTGGCCTTGGCCAGCAAAGCGCCGCCGGGGAATCGCCAATCGAAACTGACAAGATCCCAACTCGTGGTGTTGAAAGATCCCCTGGCTTTGATCTGGCCTAGTTCTTGGTCGGCCAATCGGAATCGATCGATCTGGATCAGGTCCGCGATCACCGTCGGCTTTTTGATGTCTCCGCCGAGTTCGAACGCGCTCTTTAGCTCACCCTGAACCCCGGCGATCAGATTCTGAGTTTCTTCATCGAGGTCCAGTTGGCGGATCAAGCTTGAGCTCGCGAAAGACTCCAAGGCCAAGCCAAACGTCTCGACCCGACCGTTGATCTTCTGCGTATCGAGTTCATACCGGAGTCCCCGACCGATGAAGAAGCCGCCCAAACTCCCAATTTCCGCGGAACCGGTCCACACGCGATCTTCGAAGCGGGCAAGAATCGCCCCACTGCCAAACTTGGTGTCGCCGATCTCGATTTGTTCGGGTTCAATCTCGATCTCTGCGTAGGTGAGGCCCTTGTCGTCAAACTTCACCTCACCTTCGCCACTGACCCGGCCGCCGGGCTGACCCACCTGAGAGGGGAGCTTCAGGGCGGCAAGGCCCGCATCTTCGAGTCGAAAGCTCGCTGAGCCCGTTCGTTCTTTCCAGCCGTATTCTCCGCTCAATTCGGCCAGACCTTCATCGAACGACAGCTGGGCAGAGCTCAGGGTCAGCTTTTCTCGGTCGGCCCTGACGCGGATTCGGGCATCCGAGACGGCGAGATCCCTCAAGGCAAAGGCAGGACTGGTGAAGGTGGCCTCGAAGACCGGAGCGTCAAGTGTGCCCGTGAGTTGACTTGATTCGAGGGTAAAGACCCCAACGACGGGCGAATCCGAACGGATTTCGTGGATCGGAAGGGTGGCCTCGGTCAGCTTGCCAGAGAGCACTTTTGAACTCAAGTCGAGGGCTATTTCGCCGCTCAAAACGCCTCGGTTAGCCCGGGCTCGCACGTTGTCTAGCCGGAGGGAATTGCCCTTCCAAGCGATTCCGGCGGAGAGAAAGTCGGCCTGATACTCACCGTACTTGGGGCCCACCGAGAGCGCCCGGCCCTGAAATGCGAGTGAGCGAAATCCGCCCGTCAACCGCCCCGACAAGTCACCCGCGCCTTCGACCCCCTCAGCCCAATTTCCGAGGTCAAGATCTTCGGCCTGAACTCCGATATCCAGCGTTTGGCGACCGAGATCGATCTTTCCCGCCGCGAGCAGATCTCCTTCGCGACCCGTCCCCTGGAAACGGTCGATGGTCAGCCGATCGCCATCCAGCCGGGCCGAAGCCTGAAACCGATCGAAGTCGATCCGGTCCACACCCAGCCGACCTTCGGCGCGAAAAGCTCCTTGGGGCCGAGCGGCAGTTCCGCCGATCACCGCTTCCAGCCGGGCCGAACCCCGCAGATCGGAATATCCCAACTGCTTGCCGAATCGGCGGAGGTCGACGCTGCTTGCGGTTCGAGCAAATCCCGAGAGGCGGTTCCCCCGATATCGGTAGCTCATGCCGCCCATGACGGGAACCCGGTCATATTGCCCCTTGAGACCGGCCAAAACGAACCCCTGGTCGGTGAAACGCACTTGCCCCGCCAGGCGTTCGCCACTGACGTCTCCATAGCTCAGTTGCCGGGAGTCTAGTTTCCCGCCAACCTCGTACTGCCCATCCCGATAAACCAAAGATCCGGCAAATCGGTTGCCTTGGGCCCGTAGATCCTCGGGCAAAGCTCGGGCCAAGATCGGCGGCAGATCTCGGGTGGAGTCAGCCTCCGCCCGCAACGTTCCTTCGGCCAAAAACGCCCGGCTCCAATCGAGGATTCCGGTAAAGCTGGCGTCGAGACCGCCATCCTGGGCCTTCAGATCGAGGGTGGCCAGCGTTGGGGTCAAGCCGACCGGCCCGCGAAGATCTGCCCGGCGGGCCCAATTGGGAAATCCAAGCCCTCGACCATCGACCTCCAGATCGGATTGCCAATAGCCCACTCCTTTGGGTCCCCCTTGGATCCGGAAATCTCCGCCCGTTTTCAGCCCCGCAAACTGCAAACCACGGAGTTGATCCAAGATCTCGGTCGGGATCCACCTTCGGGCGTGGGGCCAAAGATATTCTTGCTCCTGGCTCGGCCAAGTAGCCTCTCCATTCCACTCACCTGCAGAGTTCCAATCGGCTTCGGCCGCTATAGGGCCATATCGAAGAGCGAGGTCGGTTCGCACCTGGCCAGCACCATCGGCCACGGCAACTCTGGCGTTCTGGACAAGAATTTTTTCGGCGAGCTCGGGGGCCTTCGTGCGATCTCGGTAGCGGAGCTCAATCCGCTCGGCCACCACCTCGGCCCCGCCGCTAGGTGGCTCGTCATCTTTTTTGGGAGGCAGCGCCCGCGCCAGCGAGAAATCCGTGGCCCCGGTCCGATCGATCTGGACGAACCCCTCGGTCGCCCGGACTTTGGGCAGCCCCCGACTCCAATCCACTTGGATGCGTTCAACCCGGGCCTCAACCTCGCCCTTTGGGTTCCTTAGCTGCGCTCCGGTGATGCTGGCCCGCGAGTCCCAGGGGAAGATGGCGTACGAATCGGTTTCGAGGGTGTAAGTGCCGCCTTCTGCCGGATATTGATAGCGCACCCCGACGCCCGGAGCCAAGAGGAGCTGGCCTGCGTCGATCAGGTAGATCAGACCCCAAACGAGCAACACGAGTGGAGGCACCCAGAGCAGCAATGCCGCGCTGAGCCGCTCCATCGCGTTGCCGATGCGGTCCAGAATCGTCGAAAGGCGGATGTCAGAAACCCCTGTCTAAAAAGGAGGACGAACCAACCGCCGCAGATTTACGCCGGGACGGTCCCGATTCGGCCCAAGCGCTCGGCCATCACCTTTTCGCTGAAGGCGATCGCGTTATAGCTACTGCGGATAAAAGGCCCGCTTGCGACGAAGGCAAATCCCATCTCCTCGCCAATCTTTTCGTACTCGGCGAACTTGTCGGGGTGGATGTACTCCACAACCGGCAGGTGCTTCATCGTGGGCCGCAGATACTGCCCGATGGTGACCGCATCGACGCCGATCTTGCGGAGGTCTTCCAGCGTGCGAATCACCTCATCCTGAGTTTCGCCGAGCCCGAGCATGATTCCCGACTTGGTATAGATCGTGGGGTCGATCTCCTTGACCATCTCCAAGAGCCTCATCGTTCGGTTGTATTTGGCTTGGGGTCGAACGATGGTGTGGAGCCGCTCGACAGTCTCGATGTTGTGGTTGTAGATCTCGGGATGGGCTTCGCAAACGATCCGGGCGCAATCTTCGCGACCTTTGAAGTCGGGGGTGAGAACTTCGACGATGACCTCGGGGATCTGCTTGTGAAGCTGCTCGATCGTCTTGGCGAATTGGGAGGCCCCTTGGTCTTGAAGGTCGTCGCGGGCCACGCTGGTGACCACCACGTGCTTCATCCCCATCGTCTTGGCCGTGCGAGCGACGTTCATCGGCTCAAAGACATCGACTTCCAGTCCGCGTCCGACCTTGATCGCACAGAATCCGCAGCTCCGGGTGCAGGTGTCGCCGAGGATCATGAACGTGGCGGTCTGCTTGCTCCAGCATTCGGGCAGGTTGGGGCACCGCGCGCTCTCGCAGACGGTGTGCAGGTTTTTGTCCCGCATCATGCCCTCCACTTGCTTGATCGTGTCCGGACGGGGTAGCCGGATCGTCAGCCACTCGGGAAGTCGCTGGGTCATTACTCTTTGAGTGTACCTACGTAGGGGCTTGAACCTAGATTTCGGAATCAAGGTTGGTCAGGCTTGCCCGGCCCGGAGGCCAATCCCTAGCCAGGGACCCCGCCGCTCCGCGTCGCCCTGGCTACCGCCCCCGGGCAAGCCCGCCCAGCGAGCAACCCTTCCAGATTAGGGCAAAATGGACCGCATGGAAAACCCCACCGCCGGAAGCAAGAAGCGAATGGCTCTCCACACCAAGATCCTCCTTTCTTTGGTGATCGGGGCGGTTGCGGGGATCCTCGCCCAGTCGACCTTGGGCAGCGACCATGCCAGCGTTCAGTGGGTTGTCACCAACCTCGCCCGCCCGGCGGGGAGCATCTTCCTCAACCTGATCTTCATGATCGTGGTCCCGTTACTCTTTTCGGCCTTGGTCTTGGGGGTCTCGGAGATGGGGGACGCGGCCAAGATCGGTCGAGTCGGATTGCGCGCGCTTGCGCTCACGGTTTTGCTCAGCGGAATCGCGGTCGGGATCGCTCTTTTAGCGGTAAACACCTTCAAGCCGGGCGCCGGGATCACGCCGTCCGAACGCGAACGCCTGATGGCGACTTATGCCAAGCCCGAGGACGCCCAAAAGCGGATCGCCCAGAGCGAGCAAGCGGCCAAGGGAGCCGACGCCATCGTCGAACTCATCCCGAAGAATCCCCTCGATTCGGCGGTCAAGGCGCTCGAAGGTGGACTTCTGCCGTTTATGGTCTTCGCCCTGATCTTCGGGATCGCACTCTGCATGGTCGAAGCCGAGAAGGCCCTCCCGGTCACGCAGTTCTTGGAAGGGTTGTTCGCGGTCTCACTCAAGGTGATCGAGCTGGCGATGAAGCTCGCCCCGATCGGGGTCTTTGGGCTTGTTTTTTCCACCGCGGCGACCCTGGGGGTGGCGGCCTTTGTGGCTCTGGGCAAGTACGCACTCTTGGTCCTCGGGGCCTTGCTCGTTCAGCAGTTTTTGGTTTATGGAGCGGTGATCCGTCTGATCACCAAGAAGAACCCGCTCGACTTCTTCCGGCAGATCCGTGAGGTGATGCTAACGGCCTTTGTCACCAGCAGCAGCAATGCCACTTTGCCGACCGCACTCCGGGTCGCCGAAGAGAATGTGGGGCTGCCACGCCGCATTTCGACCTTCGTCCTCACCGTTGGGGCCACCGCCAACCAAAACGGAACCGCTCTGTTCGAGGGGATCACGGTGATCTTTTTGGCCCAGGTTTTCGGCGTCAATCTCGACTTAGGCCAGCAACTCACCGTCTTGCTCCTCGCGATCCTGGCCGGGGTCGGTACGGCCGGGGTGCCGGGCGGAGCTTGGCCGATGATCGCGCTCCTGTTGGTCAAGGTCGGAGTCCCCCCCGAGGCGATCGGTCTCTGTCTTGGGATCGACCGTATTCTGGACATGTCGAGGACGGTGCTCAATGTGACCGGCGACATCACGATCGCGAGTTGTGTGACCGCCTGGGAGGGTGAGAAGCGAGAAGTCCCGGAGATGGCTGCGGGTTAAGCGGCGCGCTCGCCGAGGTCAAGTCCCAATCCGATCATCTGCGGTCGCCGAGCGGCCAGATCAATCGCCATCGACTGGAAGTCGATTCCGTACCGACGGACGCGCCTCGGGTTTCCGCGGACACCATCGGCAAGAGGTTGAACCATCCCTTGAGCCCCGACCAAAACGGTCAATCCTTGAATTCCGTGGTCCGAGGTCAGTTCCATCAGGGCCCCTCCTCGATAGTTCACCTGGACATGCCGCCGGGCACGCTCGAACTGCACGATCTGGTGCGGCAATCGCCAAGCGAGGTTGTACTGCCGCGCCAGCATGAAGATCTGGCGCAGGGTCAAGACTCCCCGATGATCCAGCGGATACTGGCTTGAGAGACTCGCGACAAAACAGCCGTTCCGGAGTGCGACCTGGCGCACGACCGCATGCATCGTGCTCACGCTTAGCCGAGGACTATCCAGAAAGAAGTGGGTCGGCTGGTCGTACACCAGAGCCGTGGACCCGACCGGAACCAAGAACGGACGACAAGAGCCGAAAGGAAATCCAGTAGTGCCGAGTTGACGCCCTCCCCGACTCAAGTTCAATCGGGGTCCAGATTCGGCGCACATCTCGATGAAAAGCGTTCGACCTCGGGCCTGGCCATCGAGGGTTGAGGCGGCGGTCAGGGCCTGTTGCGCCGCGCTGCGCAGGATGATGTTCGCTTGACTTCGCATGCGCTCACCGGTCCAGCCACCCGGCCCTCCAGGACTGAATAGGAGCCCCACCTCGTCGTCCCAGCGGCGGATCATGCGGAAGACATCGAGGGCATAACCCGGCGGGGCGACCAACCAGCAGGCAGGGACCGCGCTGTGATCCATCACCTGCTTGAGGGCAAAGACTTGATCCGCGTCGAACTCCGTGCATTCGACGGTCAGTACGGCACATCCTTCGGATTCCTCGGGCCAGGGCGAGAGCATGGCGATCGCCTTTCCCGTTTCGGTCGCGTCGCGGATGATCACGGCAAAGACCAGCTCTTTCAGAAGCTCGGCGTAGGGCTGGGCAAAGAAAGGCGTCCCGCCCTCCTCGCTCACCTCCCGGTCCAGGGAGAAGTCGAGGGCGATGCCATCTTCCGCGCGAGGCACTCCGTCGTGGAACGTCGCCGATCCGTCGTTGGGCCCGATCCCATCTCCGTCGACGGCATGTCCGGTTTGAATTCGGCAAAGGGATTGGCCAAAGTCAAACGAGACGAGCGTGATCTTTCCCGCCCCAAACTTGCGGAACCCGACTCCGACAAACTCGTCGTCAAGGGTCACTAGCCCGGCGCAACCCTTGCTGTAACAATAGGTACCGCCAAACACGGGCAAGCTCCCCGCTTCGAGGGGCCAAAGGGTGCGGCCTTCTTCCAGGGGATGCAGTCGCGAACGGGCGGGATAGCGGGCTTCGTGGGGCACGACTTCAAGCTCACTTTCAACCCCCCAGGGTCCTCCGACACAGACCAGGCGTCCACCCTCTTCGACCCATCGCAGGAGCAAAGTGCGCTCCGCCAAACCGAGCCGACCTTCACCCATCAAGACGATGCAGTCATAGGTGCGAAGATCGCGCAGCGCCGATTCGTCGAGGAGATCCCAACACAGCCCGGACTGCAACACCGCCTCGCGTGCGTAGGCGATGTACCGATCCTTCGTGGCCATAACGACCCCGACACGAGCAAAATTGCTAGCCATAAGCGGCCCTTTGGAGATCATTATTGGCCTTGGGTACCCTTGAACTTAGTGAAATTAAAGTTGGGCCTTCCTAAAGGAAGCCTTCAAGAGGCAACCTTTAACTTATTCAAGCGAGCGGGGTGGACGATTCAAGTCTCTTCCCGGAGCTATCAACCCGTGGTCGACGACGCCGAGATCGAGCCGATCCTCCTTCGACCCCAAGAAATCCCGATCTACGTCCAAAACGGGATCATCGACGCCGGATTGACCGGGCACGATTGGGTCCAAGACTGCGGTGCTGATCTTCATGAGATCTGCGAACTCCGATACAGCAAGCTCACGACGAACCCCATTCGAGTGGTCCTCGCGGCTCCTGCCAACGGCCCGATTCAGCGGGTCGAAGACCTGCAAGGAAAGACCCTCGCCACCGAGTATGTCCGTCTCACTCAACGCTTCTTGGCCGAACGTGGAGTCGAAGCCAAGGTGGAATTCAGCTGGGGCGCTTGCGAAGTGAAGGCCGGGCCCTTGGTCGATGCCATCGTGGTCAACACTGAGACGGGTAACTCGTTGCGAGCCCACAATCTGGCGATCATCGACACCCTCCTGACCTCCACCACTCGCTTTGTCTGCAATCACGCCGCTTGGCAAGACAGCTGGAAGCGCCAAAAGCTGGAGAGCTTTGAGATTCTCCTGACCGGGGCCATGAACGCGGCGAAGCTGGTTGGTCTCAAGATGAACTTGCCCAAGGCCAATCAAGAGGAAATTCTTGGCCTCTTGCCTGCGCTCAAGAACCCGACACTTTCTCCCCTGGCCGACCCTGCTTGGCTTGCCGCCGAAGTGATCTTGGACGAGAACGAGGTGCGGTCGCTGATTCCTGCTCTGAAGCGAGCGGGGGCCACCGGATTGGTTGAATATCCCCTGAACAAGGTTATTTTCTAAGCGTTCTCAGCTCTGATTGGATCCAGGCGGTCACGTCTTCGTTTTTGTCCGACTTGGAAAAAGCCCGTGGAGACCCCCAGCGCACGGAAACCCGGCCCCACGCGGGCCGGGGCACCAACCGGCCGTAGGGCATCATAAATTGCGTTCCCCAAATGCCGGCCGCGATCACCGGCACCCCGGTTTGTCGGGCGATAAGGGCGGCTCCAGGCAGGATCGGCAACAATTCGGTGCTCTGGCTAAGCTGTCCCTCGGGAAAGATGCATACCACATGGCCGGCCTGCAACATGGCGATGGCGTGCTTGAGGGCGGCCCGATCGGGCTCACCGCGCTGCACCGGAAACGACATCCAGAGCTTGAGCATCCGCGAGATGCTCGGCATCTCGAAGAGTTCACTCTTGGCCATATAGACCAGGTGCCGACGGGCCGAGGCTTGCAACACGATCGGGTCCAAGTCCGAAAGGTGGTTGGCCACGACCAAGACTCCTCCAGTGGCCGGCATCTTCGCCTTCCCCTCCACCCGCACCCGGCCGAGCAAAAACAACAGGATCCGACCCACGAAGTAGATCAGCGGGCGAAGAACCTTGAGAGCAGTGCTCTCCGATTGAGGCCAAGACTCGGGGGGATAAGACTGAGCCATCGCTAGGCTGGAAGCGGAGTCAGAAATTCGATCAGGTTGCCATCCGGATCGCGCACGAAGCAGTAGCGGACGCCGAGATCAGAATTGGAAGTTGGTGGCGTCTCGAGGTCAATTCCCAACGTTTGCAGCTGTTCCCACGTCGCGTCCACATCTTCGACCTCGAAGGCCAAATGCAGCAGACCCTGGTACTTGAGGCTCGGCCCCAGCTGGGACCGCTCGCTTCCTTGGGCAACCGTTTTCGGGTGAACGAAAAATTCGATCTCGAACCCTTGCGCGTGATAGTAGGCGATCTTGAGTTGAGAGCTTGGATCCTGGAACGAAGACTTCTCCACAAACCCGAGCACCTTTTGGTACCACTCAGCGGCGACCTTGAGATCCTTCACCCCAATGCCGATGTGATGCGCCTTTCGGATCGAAATCATAGGCTGAAATCTACCGCCAAGACGTTGATCTTTTTGCCCGTCCACTGGACCGTCTCGCGGCGTGGGCTCAATTTCTCACCGTTCAAAAAGACGGCCTTGGCGTCGGCGTAGAGCAGAATCCGGCCGTGGCATCCACCGTAACCGTTTTCGATCAGTTGGGTGGAGATGTGGACGGCGCTGCGCCGAACTTCCACCTGGAGGGCGGCTTTGCTCTGCTTGCCCTTTTCGAAGTCCAGCGTGGCTCCATCGTCAAAGGTGTAGACCGTCTCGGACTTGCCGGACTGGACAAAGACGTGGAATTCGACTTCGGTGAGATCCTTCTCCGGACCCGTCGCGGTACCGATCTGGGCGGGGATGATCGCGCCATGCTTAAAGAACAGCGGGCTCGTTTCCCGGTTGTTGGTCTTCTCGATATTGCCAGGCTTGACCCAAACTCCTGTTTCCGCATCGAACCAGGACGCCTTGCCGGGCAGATGGACCTTGCGGGTCGCGGTCTCTGCCAAGAACGGAGCCTGCAAGATGTCGGCTCCCACCAAGAACTGATCATCGTAGAGCTTCTTGCTCGGATAGTGATAGTTCAGGGGGCGAAGCAGTGGCCTTCCGCTGGTTCCTTGCTCGATGAAGAGTTGGTACAGGTAGGGCAGAAGCTTATAGCGAAGGCGGATGTAGTGCCGCAGCGTCTTGAGGGCTTTCTTGCCGAACTGCCAAGGCTCCTGCGGCCGATTGAAAGCGACCGAGTGGATGCGGAAGAACGGGAAAAGGAATCCCGCCTTCATCCAATCGACCATCAACTCTTCATTGGTATCCCACATGAAGCCGCCCACGTCTGGTCCACTAAATGGGATCCCGCTCAAGCCGAGGTTCAGGACCCCAGGAATCGACCCTTTTAGATAGAACCGGTTGGATAGGTTGTCGCCCGTCCAGATCGCCGAGAATCGCGAGGTCCCGGTGGAACCCGAGCGGCTCACCAAGAAGATTCTTTCATTGGGTGAGGCTTGCTGAAACCCTTCACGAGTCGCCATCTGCATCCCCAGCGCATACTGGTTGCGGAGAGCCGCATGGGGCAACGTTCCTTGGCTCCAGAGCATCCCGTGCGGATCCACCGCACCGGTACTCGGATCGTTCATGTCGAGCCAGGCGCCGCCGAATCCTAGCTTCTTGAAGTCGGCCGCATACTTCGCCCACCATTGCCGCGCGTCGGGGCGGGTGAAGTCCGGAAAAACGGTCTCCCCTGGCCAAACGAAGCCCACATAATCCAGACCCTCGGGATTTTTGCAGAAGATATCGGCCTTCTTGCCGTCCTGATACACGGCGTAATCGGGATCCATCTTGACCCCAGGATCGATGATCGGAACGACCTTCTTTCCTTCCTTACCAAGGCGCTCGGTCACCGGAGGCACGCCGTTGGGGAAGTGCTCATCGCTAATCGTGAAGACCCGGTAGCCATTCATGTAGTCGATGTCCAACCACACCCCGTCGTTTGGGATTTCGTGCTCCACCATCTTGCCGTGGATCTCCATCAGATCAGCCTCGCCCTTATAGCCCCAGCGGCATTGATGGTAGCCAAGAGCCCAAAGCGGCGGACGAGGGGTCAGGCCCACGAGGTGTTGCAGCTTGCACGTCAACTCATCCAGGCTTGGGCCATAGAGCACCCAAAGGGAGGGCATTCCGTCCTCGCTTCCGACGATGATCTTGCGCTTGTCCTTCTCGGTCTGGAAGAAACTAGGATCCGTACCCGTATCGATGAACGTCGTGGCCGGGTTATCGAGCAACAGGCCGGCGTAAGTATTGCCCTGCTTGATGATCAGGTAGGGGATCGAGGCATAGTAGGGATCCAGCGGTTGCTCGGGCCAGATCGCCATGTTGAAATCGCCGAGGGCGTCGGTGTTCCAATACTTGGTGCGTCGATCGCTGACTTCCAAGGTGTGAAAGGTCTTTTCGCCCAAACCCAAGAACTGCATATCGCTGCCGAGTTCAAAGCAAAAGAGGTGCGCCCGTCCCATCACCCCAAATCCCATTCCCGGTTGGCTCCGAAGGATCACCTTGCCCTTTGGGTCGACAAGCTGAAGCTGTCCTGATTCGTCGAGCGTGAGCTGACTATTGGAGGGGCCCGAAGCGGGGCGAATGAGCGGCAGAATCCCAAGGTTCTCAGTCCAGAGTTCGGGGTGGGTGATCTGGACGTGGTGGACGTCGTTGGCAAAGGACTCCATCTGCACGGCGAACCCGCGCTCGCCGACCGACAATTGTCGTTCCGACGCCGAGAATCGGTCGGCGAAACGGAAGTTGGCAGCGTACAAGAACTTGTTGAAAAACATTGGGCAGGCCCTATTTTAATGGGTCCGATGCTTTTCTTGCATCGGACCCAGTTGAGGCATCATCTACGTCGAAACGTTTAGCTTTACGCCTTTAGATGATTCCTTGCGCTCGGAGAATGGGGTAGTGGCAAGCCTTGAACTTGCGACCACTTCCACATGGACAGAGATCGTTTCTCGCAATTCTCTTGGGGTCCACGTTGCTCGGCCACTCGCCTGGGGTTCCTTCGGCGCCCTGTTCGGGGGCCGAAGGAGCCTCGTCGGTAGCGATCTCCGGAGCCGCGGACTCGACCCGAAGCTGAGCCCGGAAGACGAGTCGAACCATCACGTCCCGGATCTGGCGCAGGGTCGTTTGGAAGAGGTCGTAGGTCTCTCGCTTATAGGCGACCAGCGGATCGACCTGGCCATAGCCGCGCAGGTTGATCCCTTCTCGGATGTAGTCGATCATCTGCAGGTGGTCTTGCCACTTGTCGTTGACCGCCTGAAGCATGACCTTCTGTTGCAGAAGGATCATCACCTCGTCGCCAACCCGGGCGCGCTTGGCTTCATAGGCTTCGTGGGCCTTCTCGGTGGCAAACTCCAGGAGCTTGTCCCCGGGTTGATGCTCTTGCATCTCTTCCAGCGTGGCGTAGTCGACCAGCGGGAAGATCTCGTTCAGGCTCTCATAGAAGCGCCCGTAGTTGAACTCCTGCAGACCGTTCTCGCCAACGAAGAAGGACGATTTCATCTCCTCGGCCACGACCTCTTCGAGTCCGGTCAAAATCTCGTCGGTCACGTCTTCGCCCAGCAGAGCGGCCCGGCGCATGGCGTAGACGTGCTCGCGCTGGCTGTTCAGAACGTCGTCGTACTCCAGAACGTGCTTTCGGCCTTCGAAGAAGTGGTTTTCGATGCGCTCCTGAGTCTTGAGAATCATGTTGCTCAAGAATCCGGCCTTGACCTCTTCCAGGTTGGGCCAGGTCTTCAAGAGCGGATTCTCCATCATCTTCGCGTTGAAGATCTTCCAGAGTTGGTCTTCCAAGCTCAGGAAGAACCGACTCTCTCCGGGGTCGCCTTGTCGTCCGGCGCGGCCTCTCAGCTGGTTGTCGATCCGGCGGCTTTCGTGTCGCTCGGTCCCGATGATGTAGAGTCCACCGGTCGCCCGAACGGTATCCGCGAGACCCTTGCGCTCCTGGTCATCAAGCGGGAGCGGCGGAGCCGCGCGCTCCTTGCCTCCCCGGCGGAAGCTGGCAAAGGTGTTTTCATAAAGCTGCCGAGCGGCTTCGGCGTCTTCGTTGGCCTCATCCTCGCGGGCGCGCTCCAAGATCGCGTCGCTGACCCGTCCACCGAGGAGGATGTCCACACCTCGGCCGGCCATGTTGGTGGCGATCGTGACCGCCCCAAGTCGCCCGGCTTCGCTGATGATCAAGGCTTCGCGCTCGTGATACTTCGCGTTCAAGACGTTGTGCGGGATCCCGTGGCGAAGACAGTCGTCAAGGACCTCTTTGGCGTCTTCTTTCAGTCCATGACGCTTGATGAACCAGGTCTGGTTATCCTCGCCGAGCGGGTCGCCCGAGATTCCCGCCTTGTCGCAGGCGTCGCGCAGGGTTTCTCGCTTGATCTCCAGCAGCGGTGCCTCAATAATGCTGAGGATCTCCTTCTTGTCTTTCCCGCTCAACGATTTTCCTTCGTTGACGAGTTCGTACAGGCGGTCGCACAGGATCAGTCGCTGAAGCGCTTCGGTGGTCAGTCGCTCGCTGACGACTTCCGACATTTCGATCGAACGGGTTCCGACGAGGACGGGCTGTTGCTTGCTGTGGGCCCGTAGGATCTCCCGGGCAATCCCACGCCACTTGGCTTCGGCGGTCTTGTAGACAATGTCGTCGTTGTCGATCCGCGACATCGGCCGGTGGGTCGGAATGCTGACCACGTCGAGTCCGTAGATTTTCCGGAATTCGTCCTCTTCGGTCTTGGCCGTACCGGTCATCCCGGCCAGCTTTTCATAGAGTCGGAAGAGGTTTTGGAACGTGATAACGGCGACCGTCTGACTTTCGCGCTGAACCGGAACGTTTTCCTTCGCTTCAATCGCCTGGTGAAGACCGTCGCTGAGCCGTCGGCCGAACATCATCCGCCCGGTGTTCTCGTCAACCAGAACGACCTCATTACCGCGGACGACGTACTCCACGTCCTTGTCAAACAAGGCATAGGCCTTCACGCTCGCGTTGACGTGGTGGAAGAGTTTGGGGTCTCCGGCGATGTTCTCGATTCCGAAGGCCTCCTCGATAAAGTCCATCCCCTCTTCGGTCAGGCTCGCTTGGTGATTCTTCTTGTCGACCGTGTAGTGAGTCTCGATCTGAAGCTGCTTCACGACCGCATCGACCTGCTTATACAGGGAGACATCGTCGTTGCTCGGACCACTGATGATGTGCGGCGTCCGGGCTTCATCGATCAAGATCGAGTCGACTTCGTCAACGATGGCAAAGTTGAGTTCGGCCATCGAGAGTTGCTCTTTCTCATAGGCCATGTTGTCGCGCAGGTAGTCGAAACCGAACTCGTGGTTGGTTCCATAGGTGATGTCGCAAAGGTAGGCCTCCCGTCGCGAACAGGGGCGAAGATTGGCGTAGCGCGGGTCGGCGTGCTCGAACCCTGGCTCGTAGATGTAGCTTCCACCGAGTTCGTCGCTATCCACGCTCTGGCCCTGGATGATCCCGACGCTGAGGCCCAAGAAGTGGTAGACCGGACCCATCCAAACCGCGTCCCGACGGGCGAGGTAGTCGTTGACCGTGATCAGGTGAGCGCCTTTGCCTTGCAGCGCATTAAGTACCAGCGGAGCAACGGCGACGAGCGTCTTTCCTTCCCCGGTCTTCATCTCCGCGATCCGGCCTTGGTGGAGCACCGCGCCACCGATTAGCTGCACGTCGAACTGCCTCATCCCGAGGACCCGCTTGCTCACCTCGCGCACGACGGCAAACGTCTCGGGGAGCAACGAGTTCAGTTCCTCACCGTTCTGGGCTCGCTCTCTGAGCTGGAGGCCCTTGGCCTTGAGGTCCTCGTCCGACATCGGCTGGATGGCCGATTCGAGGGCGTTGATCTGTTCGACGATCGGCATCACGGCCTTCACGTCGCGGTCGGAAGTGTCAAAGAGTTTACGAAGAAGCTGTAGCATACTGTAGGGTTGATTCGATCCGGAATGGGCACCCTTTTGGATCAAAGGGAGCAAATGACGCGCGTGGGAAGGGAGAGATCCTTAGGGACCGGCGCGTGTACAGATCGATCGTCCCCAGCCGAAGGGTTCGTGCCGAACGACTTCTGGCCAGTGGACCGGGTTGGCCGAAGGCCTGAGCCTGGGCGCAACCGCCGGGTCGGCCGCGGTGGCCGGTTCGAGGACGCGGACAAGGGCTTCTTCCTTCGCTTCATTCAGCTGGATGCCTTGGACATAGCGTAGCTCCCAAAGAATCCACCGGGCCTGAAGCGATGCCTCGCCCTGAGCTGGTGCACCTTGCAACAGCAGCAGAAACAGGGCAGGTAGAAGGTTGAACATCGTCGATTATCCGCGTAGGGGATTATAGATCATTGTCGGCCAGAAACCGACATAACCTCGATAGCCATCCCATCAAATCCCGGGACCATGCGGTAGGGCCGGAGAGCTTCCTCCAATTCCGCGTGGGTGAGGTCGCCGGTGTGGGCGTGGTGGGTGGTGATCACTTGAGCATCGGGCCTCAAGATTCCACTACTCCGAAGACGCTGGACCAGTTCGACGCACTCCTTGAGGTCCATATGACCGTAGTAGCTCGTCCGGTGAAGACCTTCTGTGCACTCGATCACCAATCCGTCGAGCGAGAAGTCGGTCAAGAATTCCCAGGTCTCGTCTTGCCAATATCCAGTGTCGGTGCCGTAGAGAAAGGTCACTCCATCGCGCTGGAAGATCAGATTTTGACTATCTTCATCGAGCTTGTGATTCGCCTTGATCGGCGTGATCGTGTAGCCCTGGTGTTCAAACGGGCAATAGGACCGCGTCACCACAATCTCGAGTGGCCACTCGGGATACCGTTCCCACAGCTTATCCGCCACGGTCTGGTTGGCATAAATCGGGAAGGGCATGAACTCCCGTTCGGTAAAGGGATAGAGGAAGTACTGGAACTCGCTGCGGTCGAGGTGGTCTTCGTGCGAGTGAGTCATGAGAACCGCGCTCCACTCCGAGGGATCGACCTTGTTTTCGACGACTTGGATCCAGGTATCCGGCCCAAAGTCCACCTTGAGGTGATCGTCGATCAGCGCCGAAGAACGGGTGCGACGGTCCTTCCCTCCGTGGTCCAGCGCATAGCGGTTGACCCGACTCTCCGTGAAGATCGCGGGAATGCCATCCGAGGCGCCGGTGCCAAGAAGCTGAACTTTCATCAGAAATCGTTAAGGGACCACAAGACGAGGCCGCTCAAAATCTTAGGGTAGTAGAAGGTGCTCTTTTGGGGCATCTTTTCTCCGCCCAGGGCAATATCCTTCATATCGGCCACGGTCGGCGGGTTCATCAAGAAGGCCGCCGGGGAACCGTTGTCCACTGCCGCGACCGCCTCGGCCGGGTCCCGCGTGTAATCGAAGAAGTCGTGCCCCGTCAGGCCCAAGAGCTGGCCAAAGATGATCTCGTGGAGCAAGGTGACGTCCAATTCCTTCAGCCGTTTGGACGCATCCCCCTCGACCAGGGTTCCGAGCTGAGTTAGATTGCGGACCCGCGCCACCAGACCCTCGCCGCCAGGGAGTGCCGCCCCAAATGCCCGTCCACCTTCGCGCTCAACGGCCTCAATCGCGGCCATCAGTTCGCCGTTGGGGAGCGGACTGAGATCGAAGTGGGCGGCCAACTTGGCCTTGAGTTCTTCCACCGTGCCCGGCATCCGCTTCAGCATCCGGTGAGTTGGGAGCAAGACGAGCCCTGGGTCGGCCATGCTGCCCAGCGCCATCATCATGAAGTCTTCGGCGACGAGCCCATCTCGCTCACCTAATTGGGCGCGGAAGGTGCAAGCCGTTTCATATCGGTGGTGGCCATCGGCGATCCAGACCTTTTTGTCGGCGAGCATCTGCTCGATTCCGACGACCGAATCGGGGTGAGTGATCGCCTGCAAGACGTGGCGCACTCCGTCTGAGGTCGTGACGTCGGCGACTAGATCGTGCGGGGCGGAGTTGACGGCGTCTTGGCACTCGCCGCTGTCCTCATAGAGTCCATAGATGCATTCCAGGTGGGCCCGGGTTGCTTCGAGGATGCGGAGACGGTCCTCTTTGTGTTTGGGAAAAGTTTGCTCGTGCGGCAGGACAACGCCCTTTTCATAGGGCTCGGTCTTAATGAGGGCGATGAGCGAGGTCCTCTCCAGCCGTTCGCTGTATCCGGGGATCGAAAAGGTTTGGGCGTACCGGTAGAACGCGGGCCGAGCCTCCGGGGCCAGATGACCGCTCGTTCGCCACTGCTGAAGGCGGCTCGCGCTGCGGGCGTACTTGACGAACTTACTGCGATCGTCCGGTTCCTGTTCGGGGAGCGTCAGATGGACAACGTTGTAGTCGCTCTGGCCGGCCAAAGCCGCGCGCTCGGAGTCCGAGATCACATCATAAGGCGGAGCGACATTGCTCGCAAGGGGTCCTGCTGCCTCGGTGAAGCGAAGACCCTGGAAAGGACGGACGACCGGCATTGCCACGGAGTGTACCAAAGGGGGCGAGAGGCCACTGGTAGACTTAAACAGTGACGGGTGAATTGGGACTTCAGACCTATCTGAAATGGATTGAGCCGCGCCTGGCAGACCTCTTGCCCGAAGAAGACGAAGCTCCCTCCCCATTGGCCCAAGCAATGCGGTACTCGGTCCTGAGTCCAGGCAAGCGACTTCGTCCAGCTCTTGCGATGGCCTGTGCCGAGGCGAGCGGTGGTGACCCCCTCCGCGCCCTCGATGCCGGATGCGCAGTCGAGGTCGTCCACTGCTTCAGCCTGATCCACGACGATCTCCCCGCGATCGACAACGACGACCTCCGACGAGGACGTCCGACGTGTCACAAAGTTTATGGAGAGGCAGTCGCCATCCTTGCGGGGGATGCTCTATTTGCCCTCGCGTTCCAGATCCTTGGAGCCTCCAACGCCGGCCTCGATGGAGTTTTGGAGCTTGCCCGGGCAACCGGATTCCATGGCGTGGTCGGAGGCGAAACGATGGACGTCCTCGCCGAAAACCAAGAGATCACGGCCGAAGAGCTTCGGACCATCCACCAAAAGAAGACCGGCGCTCTCTTCGCCTGCGCCTGCGCCGTCGGAGCCCAGTCGGTAGGCTCCCCAGCGGCTGGCCTTTTGCGTGAATACGGCCAACAACTCGGCCTTGCTTTCCAGATTGTCGACGACATCCTCAACGAGACCTCCAGCGCTGAGCAGCTGGGCAAAGCGGCTGGAAGCGACCGCGATCGCAAGAAGGCAACATATCCCGCCCTGTACGGACTCGACCGGTCTCGCGAACTGGCTAGCGAAACCATCGACCGAGCCCTCGCTTGCCTCGAGCCTTTGCCAGGGCCGACCGGGGTTCTGAAGAACCTGGCCTACTTCGCGCTTCAGCGGAGCAAGTAACGCACGGCGAGGGGGTTCGCCGCCCCGGCCCGAGCCATTCCCTCACGTCGTGGAAAGAGGTCCATCAGTGCTCCGCCCGGGGTTCGACGAGGAGCACCCACGAAAAGTCGAGCACCACACTCTCCAGCGGGCCGAGCCGACCGGGGCGGCAGGGTGGGCGGCGCGCAGCAGCGGGGTCCCACCCTGGGGATTGGCCCCCGGGCCGGGCGACGTGGCCCGCTCGACTAAGGCGCGGCGATCAGTTCGCGGGCATTCGCAAGGGCGCTCTCGCCGATCTCCTCGCCCGCCAGCATCCGCGCGATCTCCACGACTCGTTCGTCCCCGTCGATTTCCTCGATCTTGGTCACCACCCGACCCGCTAGAGTCTGTTTTTCGATCCTGAGGTGGCGGTGGGCTTGACCCGCGATCTGCGGCAAGTGGCTGATCGCCAAAACTTGATAGGTCTCCGCGAGTCGCCGAAGCTTGCGCGCGACAAGAGCCGCGGCCCGGCCGCTGAGGCCTGTATCGACCTCGTCAAAGATCAAAGTCGGGGCCCCTGTCCGTCCGGCGAGGACGATCTTGAGAGCCAGCATCACACGGCTCAGCTCACCTCCGCTCGCGATTCGGGCAAGGGGTTTGGGCGATTCGCCTATGTTTGCGGTGAAGTAGAACTCCGCCCCATCCTGCCCCTCCGCCGAAGGGTCAATCCGCGACAAGACGGCGGTCAACTCCGCGTTCGGCATCGCCATCTCCCTCAGTTCACTCGTCACGAGGTCGCCAAAGGGCGCCAAGTGCTCCTTCCGAATCTCAGTCAGCCGGTCGCACGCGGCCTGAAGTTCGGCCTCCGCAACGGCCAGATTCGCCTCCAGCTGCTCGGCAGTGACGTCCGAATCCTCGAGTAAGGCCAGTTCTTCCCGGGCCGAATGGAGGGCTCGCAAGATCTCCGATTCATCTTCGCCGTATTTTCGACGCAGAGATTTCAGCTGATCGAGTCGATCCGCCGTCAGCTGGAGTCGCTCGGGGTCGGGTTCGATCTGCTCCAAGTATTTCCGGACCTCGTGAAGGGCATCCTCCAACGTCACTCGCGCCGTTTCCAAGCTCTGGATCGCGTCCGCCAACAGCGGATCAATCGCCTCCAGGTTCTGAACCTCATGCTGGGCAATCGCGAGGCGGTCCCTCGCACCAAGGTCATCTTCTTCGAGGGCGGCTAGTGCGAGCCCAACACCTCGCGCGAGCTTTTCCGCGTGGAGCAGACGGTTCAGGAGAACACCCAACTCCTCGTACTCTCCAATCACCGGCTGGACGGCTTCGATTTCGTCCACCTGAAACCGCAGAAGTTCAATCCGCTGCGATCGGTCTCGCTGGTGCTTTCGGACTTGTCCCAATTGGGTCTTCAGCGTCTGCACTCGGGAGAAAACCTCCGCCACCACGTGGCGCTGGGAATGCGCGAGGGCCCCGATCCAGTCATCCAAAACGCTGAGGTGCTGGGCGGGGTCCAACAATTGCTGATGGTCGTGTTGGCCGACCAGGTCCACCAACCCCTGACCGATCGACTTGAGGATCCCGACGCCCACCAGCTTCTCGTTGACCCGCGCGTTGCTCCGCCCCTCGGCGCTCACCGATCTCTGAATGACCAGACTGGTCGGAGGAAGGCTCACCCCGAGTTCGCTGAGCCGGTCAAAGAGCCCCGGCCGAGGGGGCAAGCCGATCTCAACTTCAACGCTTCCCATCGCTGCTCCGGTGCGAACCAGAGTGCTGTCGGCCCGAGCCCCCAGAGCAAGGCCGATGGCATCCACAAACAAAGATTTCCCCGCTCCGGTTTCCCCCGTGAGCACGGTCATCCCGGCCCCGAGAAGGATCTCCGAACGCTCGATGATCGCAAGATTTTCGACCTTCAGCTTGTGGATCATTCCTCTTCCTAGACGTCTAGGATGTCAGAATCGGGCCGTGGTTGGCGCGGATCGATCCGCTGTTTTGCAGGCCGCGAAGCTGAGCTTCGTGGCGACATGCCTTGTCGTGACCATCAAGGTCATCGGGGCCGTGCTGAGCGGCAGCGTCAGCGTGGCCGCCGAAGCCGTTCAGAGCGGCATCGACGTCTTGGTGAGTGGAGCTGTCGTCCAGACCGTCAAGTGGGCTTCAAGGCCCGCCGACGAGGATCACCCTTATGGCCATGGCAAGGCCGAACTTCTTCTGAGTGCCGGTCAGGCGATCTTGATCCTGGGCTCCAGCGGGTGGATCCTTTATCAAGCTGCCCTCCGACTCTTCCAGCCCCAGCCGATCCAGGTTGGTATTGGGGCCGCGGCCATGGGACTCGCCATCAGCCTTGACGCGATCGTTGCCTGGCATCTGCGGCGGGTCGCCCATCGGACGGGGTCGGCCGCCTTGCAGGGCGAAAGCGCTCACCTGACCGGAGACCTTTTGGCGGGCTTAGGAATCTTGGTCGGCCTGGGGTTGGTCAGCCTCACCGGTCTGCTCTGGCTCGATCCGGTTTGCGCGTTAATCTTTGCTGGCGCGGCTGGATGGATGGCCTACCGCCAAGCTCGGCATGTCGCCCACCTGCTCATCGACGGGGCCCTACCCGAAGGTGACCTGGCGAAGGTGGTCACGGTCTTGGAAGAGCATCCCGAAGCAATGGGGTACCACGCGTTGCGAACCCGCACCAGCGGAGAGGGGCGCTACGTGGAGTTCCACCTCTTGCTCGATGACCACCTGACTTTTGTTCAGGCTCACGAGCTCACCGAGGAGATCGAGGGAGAAATCAGCCGGGTCCTCGGGGGAGCGGTGGTCAACATTCATTACGAACCTTACCGGGCCGAAATGGAACACCAGCGCATCTTTCACAGCGGCGAGTGACACGCTCGGGCGTCCTGATCGTAAACTCAAGTGATGGTCGCAATCACGCTAGCCCTTCTCTCGGCTCAAGTCAAGCCCATGACCAAGCTCGAACTCATAAGCTCCATAGAGGGCGAGATTGCGATCACCGTCACCCCTCCTCGCGGGTGGCACACCTACTGGCTAAATCCGGGCGACTCGGGAATGCCGCCCAAGATCACCTGGAAGCTCCCAGCGGGCATCAAGGACCCCGAGATCCAGTGGGAGGCCCCGCAACGGATCGAAGCCGATGGCCTGGTCAGCTATGGCTATGAGGGACCGATGCGGGGCGTGGCGACCTTCAAGATCCCAGCGAATTTTAAGCACCAATGGAAAGCCACGGCGACGGCCTCCGTCTTGGTCTGCAAAACCGAGTGCATCGCCCAATCCGTGACCGCAACCATGAAGTTCGACCGGACCAAGGCGGCTTCGATCCGGGAATTGCGCAGTCGACTCCCGAAGCCGGCGACCGGAAATTGGACCCTGCTTTGGAACGACGGCCGACCGTCCCTGCAAACGGATCACCCGACGCTCATCAAGGAGCTTTTCCCGCTTCAAGGCACCGTTCTGCTCCACGAACAGCCGATCAGAGACCACCGGCCCGCACAGGGCCAAACCCACTACGCTCTGAACGCCTCGGACCTTGCCACCGGAGCGCCTAAGGAGTTCAGTGCCGTCGTCCGCGACTCCGAGGGGAACACTTTCTGGATTAACCCACGGATTTTGCCGTAGTACTGACTAGATCGTCGTCCTAGCCGGTCGGCGACCTGGAGAAGAGCCAATGAACAAATTCCTGATGATCACGAGCGCCTGTGCCCTGGGCCTCGGCGCGGCCGTTTTTGCCGGCCAAATGCAAGACAGCCAGCCCAAACCGCTCACCCCGAAGGTCGGTAGCCCGGCCCCCGAATTCACCCTGACCGACACCAAGGGAACAAGCCACGACCTGACCGATTTCCGCGGCAAGTGGGTCGTCCTCGAGTGGACCAACCATCAGTGCCCATTCGTCGTGAAGCACTACAAGAACGGCGACATGCAAAACCTGCAAAAGTGGGCCACCGGAAAGGGCGCGATCTGGCTCAGCATCGTCAGTTCGGGCGAGGGCAAGCAGGGCTACGTGACCGCCGATCAAGCGAACGGGCTCATGAAGGAAAAGGGATTCAACGCCACCGCGATGCTCCTCGATCCGACCGGCCTGGTCGGCAAAATCTACGCCGCCAAGACGACTCCCCACATGTTTGTGATCAATCCCGAGGGGATGTTGGCCTACATGGGCGGCATTGACGACAATCCCAGCCCCAACCCCGACGACGTGAAGAAGGCCCGAAACCACGTGAAGATGGCCCTCGAAGAAGGCATGGCCGGCAAGCCGATCTCGGTGACCACCAGCCAGCCCTATGGTTGCAGCGTCAAGTACTAATCTCCTGATTGCTCCCGGATCGTAAGGGTCCGGGAGCCCTGTCTGACGCCTTGTCCGCTGGTACGCTCCGAGAATGTACGAGTACGCCATTTGGGTGGACCTCGCCCCGGGGGCTAAGGATGCCGAGTTCGTGGACGCGATGAGTGCGTTTCTCGGTCACCACAAATCCGCCGGAACGATCGACGGCTGGACTCTACAGCGGCGGACCTTCGGATTTGGCCCCGATGGGCTCGGGGAGTTCTCGATCCGGATCCGAACTCACTCCCTTGCCCAACTCGAGAGCGCGCTCCTGTTGGTCACTCCCCGTGACGGCGAGCTCGAACAGCTCCACGTCGAGGTCTTTCGCCGAGTGACGAACTTCCGGGCCGCGCTCTACCGCGATTTCCCGGACGCCAACCGGGCCTGAGGAAAAGCAAAAGTGGCCCGAGATCCGCAAGGGATCCCGAGCCACATTGCAAAGTCTTTTGGACTTACTTGCTTCGGCGACGTCGCACGAAGGCGGCGATTCCGAGGCCGAGAGCGGCCATGGTTCCCGGCTCGGGGACCACGTTGCAGACGACCTGTCCGCGGATTTCGCCCGACCCAACAGCCTTGGTGTGGACATTGATATAGGCATTGCCCGTGTTCAGGAAGTTGATTCGCTGAGTCACGTTGCCGGTCAGGACGCCGCTAAAGCCCATGACGTACTGGTTGCCAAACGAGAAATCGCCCGTCTTGTTGCCCAAGAGGTCAAAGATCACCGGGCCATTCACGCCGACTGCGCCGGAGTGGATGTGCATCATGGTGATGTTGGCCGCGGGGAGGTTGGTGATCGAGATCGATCCCGAGATGATGTTGGTGGCGGTGTCCAAGGTGAACGAAGCCGAGCCGTAGGCCGGAGTCGAAACGCTCGGAACTTCCTGCGCTCCGTTGATGATCGGAACGGCATAGCCGATGATAATTGCTTGGCTTGCGCCGGCCAGACAGGCGACTGCGCCCAGCATGAGAATTTTCTTCATATTCCTCTTCCCGTAAAAATGTGAGCAAGTCAAAAACACTTGCCCCCGTAGATGGTACATCGGATGAGCCGCACTAAGTTCACTTTGTGACGGCAATCATCACAAACATGTAAAGTCAAGCAATATTGCCAGCATCCTCTGATCCGATAGAATGGGGATCTCATGCAGTGGATCGGCTTTAACTTTCTTTGGCTCTTCAGCCATGCTCCTGGACGATCACCGGGAGAAATCGACCACAAAGCCCTCGACTTCATGGCCAAACATGGATTCAATTTCGCCCGACTTGCCTGCGACTATCGATTCTGGACGGACCCCAACGATTACTCAAAAGTAGACGCAGATCTCCTCGACTATCTGAGTTCCGTCCTCGAGGCGTGCCGCGAGAGAAAAATCCACTTCAGCCTCAATATGCACAGGGTCCCGGGATACTGCATCAATCAGCCCGAGATCGAGCGACACAACCTGTGGCAGGACCTGGAAGCCCAAGACGGATTCACGACCCAGTGGGAGATCCTCAGCCGCCACTTCCAAGGTGTTCCTGGGGAAGAGCTGAGCTTCGATCTGGTTAATGAGCCCCCCGATGTCGGGCAGTACGGAATGACCCGTGAAGTTCACGCACAGCTGATCCGACGGGTGGCCTCCTCAATCCGAGCCATCGATGAGGATCGCACCATCGTGATCGACGGCCTCGGAGGAGGACACCTGGCAATGCCCGAGCTCGCCGACCTCGGTGCCATCCATAGTGGCCGGGGATATCAACCGATGCCCGTCAGCCATCACCAAGCCGAGTGGTGGACCGGCTGGAAGGGGCATGACCCGGTCTATCCCAACACTCACTGGGACGGCAAAATCTGGAACCAAGAGACGCTCCGTGAGTTCTATCAGCCTTGGCGCGACGTCGAGGCGCTTGGAGTACCCGTCCACATCGGCGAGTTCGGCTGCTATGACCGGACCCCAATCCAAGTCGCTCAGGCATGGCTAGGCGACCTCGTCGGTCTTTGGCGAGAATTCGGCTGGGGGTGGGCTCTCTGGAACTTCGTCGGGGACTTTGGGATCATCGGCCATCGCCGAACCGACGCCCGATGGGAAACCCTGGACGGGTATCAGGTGGATCGGGACTTGTTTGAGATCGTTAAACCTTGAAATTGCCCAGGAATCTTTTGGCCACGCCGAAAGCACAGGGTGCCGTAGGAACTAAACGAACTTGCCGAACCTCAACCGACTGACTCGCAAGACTCACTACTGGGTCTCGATCGCGATCCTCTTGCCCGTCGTGGTGATTCTCACGACGGGGATCCTGTTGCAACTCAAAAAGCACTGGGGATGGGTTCAGCCTCCTGAGAAGCGGCAACCGGCCTTGCTGGCCCAGGCCCCGAGCCTCGAAGAGCTCTTCGCATCGGTCCGGGACCAAAGTGCGACCGGTGTTCGCTCGTGGCAAGATATCCAGCGGGTCGATATCCGCCCTGATCGAGGGATCGCAAAGTTCTCCCTCAAGACAGGTTATGAGGTCCAGGTCGATCTCCACTCTCGGCGGGTGTTGCAGACTGCCTATCGCCGAAGCGATCTCATCGAGTCTCTCCACGACGGCTCCTTCTTTGGCGGGGACACCACCAAGCTAGGGATTTTTCTTCCCGCTGGAATCGGGCTGCTCGTACTGAGTCTCACCGGACTCTGGCTCTTTATCACCCCCATCCGATCTCGGCGTAAGTTTCGCCGTCCGCCAAGCGATCCGCCAACCCCGGACGCCTAGTGGCCTAGTTTTCTGAGCTGGAGGCGCCCGCCGAATTCGGTGGTCGGGCACTTCTGAGCGAGCTGTACCGCTTCGTCCCAACTCTCGGCCTCAAAGATAAAGTAGCCCGTGACTGCGTCGGGATCGCCGGTGAAGTCCACAACCTCGACCCCATCTTTGGTGATCATGCGCCCCTCATATCCAACCGGGTCGGCCTTGACGATACGTTCTTCGATCTCTTTGACAAAACCACGGATCCGGGTTACCCAGAGGGCTTGCTCGGACTCGCTGAACGTTTGCCAGATCTCGTCATCGAACATCAGTAGCATGTATTGGTCCATGGTCCGCAGTCTAGCCCTTTTGCCTCAGTCGTGCTGCGGCATCTTCAGGGGTTAAGTCCCGCTGAGCCTCCGCCAGCAGCTCGAATCCCACCATAAACTTGCGCACGGTCGCCGACCGCAGGAGTGGCGGATAGAAGTGGGCGTGGAGTTGCCAGCCTTCTTCGGCTCCGCCTGGATGGGGCGCGCCGTGCCACCCCATGCTGTAGGGGAACGGGACCCCGAAAAGCGAGTCATAGCGCGCTAGGCCCTCCTGAAGAATTTCGGAAAGACTCTCCATCTGGCTGGGAACGAGATCCGACAGCCGGCCGACACGAAACCGGGGGAGGAGCAGGATTTCGAACGGCCAAACCGCCCAAAACGGAACGAGCCAAAGCCAATCTGCATTGCTCGCGACGACCCGGGTGCCGTCCGCCAGCTCACGCGTGACCACGTCGAGGAGCATCGGGCGTTGGTGGTTTCGCCAATATTCGTTCTGCGAGTAGCGCTCTCGCTCGACCAGAGCCGGGATCGCGTCCATCGCCCAAACTTGGCCGTGCGGATGCGGGCTCGATGCCCCCATGATCGCCCCGCGATTCTCGAAGATCTGAACCCAGGCATATCGGGATGAGAGGTCGCGCTCCAACTCTTGCCAAGTCTGGATGACTTCGATCCGGGCCCGGTGGTCCAGTGTTCCGAGGGAGAGATCGTGACGCGACGAATAGCAGATTACATGACACTCGCCCCGGACCGGCTGAGTTTGGTAAAGCGAATCGCCCTGGTCTGTCGCCTCAGCCGCCAATTCGGGCAACAGAGCGGCAAAGTCATTGGCAAAGACATAGGCGCCAGTGTAGTGGGGGTTTTGGTGCCCGCCCGCCCTCGTGTTGCCCGGACAGAGATAGCAGTGTGGGTCAAATTCGGGCACCGGAGGCGCGGGTTCTTCGACCTGGCCCTGCCAAGGCCGCGCGGTGCGGTGCGGTGAGACCAGAACCCACTCCGCCCGGAGCGGGTCCCATCGGCGGTGCGGGCCCTGGTCCATCGATTGATGGTACCGAGATTCTCGCCGATCTTCATCCGGAAGCGGTCAGGCAATTCTAATAGGATCTTCGCCTAGCTGAATCTCCTTCTTGGAAAGAGGAAAGAATTCCTGCTAAGCTTGACCGCATGAGTGGGTTGAAGTGCTTGTTCGGATTGAGTTTGGGAAGTCTGGCCGCATTTGTCCAAGGGGCCTTTGTCGTGACCGCATTCCCGCCGGGTCAATGGGGCGCAAGCAATGCGACGCTCGGGCTCACTAATCCCTGGTTCGAGACTTTCGAATCTTCGCCCATGCTGCCGGGGCTTCAGGCCAAGTGGATTGCCGGCGCGGGGACCGTCGGACCCACAAACACCTTGCCGGCAATTTTTCGGAACGCCTTTGACGATCCCTTTGGCACCGCATTTTCGAACGGATCTTGGGACGGGTTCGCTTCCCTCATCACGGGCCAGGGAAACACGACTTGGCCCTACGGTGCTGGGAGTACTCGTTGGGGTCAACTTGAATTGACCTTTCCTGCGGGCACAACTGGAGTCGGCTTCAGCGTCCAGAACATGAATTTCGACGCGACGCTGTTGGTGAATGGCGGCGTGATCGGTACCTTTCAATCGCTTGGCGCACCGAACTTCTCTCTAGGGAACCCGCGAAACGGCTACTTCATCGTGCGGTCCAATGATGCAACCTCGATCACGTCCTTACTGATTCAGAACGCGAACGGTGACGGTTTCTGCATTGATCACCTCGCGATACTTGGCGCGGCGCCGAAGTTCACCGCCAGCGCCACCCCCGCGGCAAACTGGGGGCTGCCGTCCAACGAAGCCCTTGGCCTTGCAAAGGGTGTGACCGAGGAGTTCGAGGATCCCAACCTGGAACCCGGCTTGAGCATTCAGTGGTTTACCGCGGCCGGGAATTCGGGTCCCTTTACAGTGCTTCCAAACGTTTTTCGTCCAGTAACCGACGACCCGAACGGAAATGCCTTTGATTTGTCCCCGTGGGGCGGGTCAGGTGCTTTGCTCAACACGCGGGACAACCAAAGCTATCCCTACAATGCGGTTGCCAACTATGGAGATATCCAGTTCACGATTGCTGGCGATGGAGCCCGAGCTGTAGGCTTTAGCGTTGGGGATCTCGACTACCCGATGGACGTCGTGATCAACGACAAAAAGTTTGGGACGACCGGATTTCTCTATGGAGTCTCGCAACTCGGCACTGGTCCACGGGCCGGGTTCCTGACGATCACTGCCACCACCGAAAACATCCTCAGAGTCCGCCTGAAGAATGGCCGAGCGAGCTTCAATGATGGTTGGGGGATCGACCATTTCACTTGGGTGCCGGCGGGGCGAGTACTCGGGGGGCGAATCATCTTGGACGGATTTGCCTCGGACTATGGAACTTTGCCCGTGACGATTCAAGCCTACAACGCGGGTACCAGCAACCTTGTGCGGACCTATAGTGTCACGCCGTACTTGCAGGGGGACTACAGCATCGCCGCGGGAAATATCCCCAACGGGACGTACGACTTTGTGATCTCAACCCCCACCTCGCTCAGGCGCAAGGTCAGCGGAGTAACCGTGGACATCAGTGGCGCGATCATCAATGGCACCCTTGATAATGGTGATGCCGATGAAGACGAAGAGGTGACCATCTTCGATTACATCGTGCTTTCCAATGCTTTTGGCAAGGAAGACGGGGACGCCGGGTGGGAGCCTCAAGCCGACTTTGATGGTGACAAGGTGATCTCGATCTTCGATTACGTCATTCTCAGCACGAATTTTGGCGAGATCGGGGACTGAGTCAGATCGGACTCAAGTGAAGTCATTGGCCGCATTTCGGACGTAGGATCGGACGATGCTGGACTTCACCGAAGAAGACGACTTTTGGCCGTATATCGCGGAAGCCTTCGACCGGGTGGACATCTACCAAACGGGCGAAGTGTTTCTGGAAACCGCAGCCGAGTTTCCCGAGTGGAAGATCGACCTCTTGGCGATTCATTGGACGGGCAGCGAGGTCACCAACGGCGGTCTGGAGCAATACTTCTATAACGGAACCGGCATCCTCGCCCCCGAGGCCGTGGCGGGGTTCCGCAAGATTGGCCGGAATGACTTCGCGGATGTATTGCAACAGGCCGTGGACCTTCTCGGAGAGCCCTACCCCCGAGATCGTGAAGCCCGATTCGAGCGACTGACGCAGCTCTTTTCCTGGCTCAACCTCTCGTCGGGATCCACCGAGAGCATCGGTCACTTTTTGGAATCCGAGCTTGGGATCACGATTACGGAAAATCCGTTCGAGGAGTTGAACGACCGCTACTTCGAACTCGAACACTTCGCGCCCGACGCCGTCCGGTATGCCGAGTCCAACAGTGAATCGGAGTAAGGAGTGAGAGCCATGACCGGTGCCACCTCAGCTTTTGCAGCCGAAGCTTTCTCAGCGACTCTGTTCTAGCGAGAGCGACTCCGTTGCAACCGGATCTTTCATCGGCCCGTATTTCCGCCTAGAAGGAAGACGTGATGGGACTTTTCAAAAAAGAGATTCCGGAGCAAGTGACAGTCTGCGGACTGATGCTCAGATGTGAGATCTGCAAGAACGACTTGTTCTGGAGCCGGGCGGCTCAGATGAACACCGCAGTGGCGACGTTTTTCAGTCTGGATTGGGTAAATCCGACGGCGGATTGCTTCGTCTGCGCCAATTGCGGCTACGTCCACTGGTTCCTCCCCGTCTAGAGCGGTTAGCGTTGGTGGAGACTAGGGGGATCAAACCCTGAGCTCTTGTCCCGCTTGGCGGGACGCGGGGCCGAGCTCGGCCCCGCTGTTGAACTCATCGCGTGCCTGGATCGGCACCTACTCCCGATGAAAAGGGCCGGGCGAGGCAGACTATGAGTGCCCGATGTCGGGTGCGTGAGGTGGCAATAGACAAGTTGTCGGCTCCTTGTCGGGAGCCTACTCGGAGGTGGCGTCTTCTGAGATGGGTCGGATCGGCGCAATGAAGACTCGCGCTGACAAAGATTGGACCCTTGGCTTGCTGGTAGCATAATCGATAGTTTTCGGACTTGACATTTTTCTCCCGTAAACTGCGGCGGAAAATGCAGTCCGGAGATGCTACGCACTGACCCTGCAATGCGCGGCAATCCAAAAATCTACAAATGAGAACACTTTCACTGTCGGCCAAGTACGTCGGGGAGATTTGCGCTCTCTCAGCTACCGCTTATGGCGACGACGAGGACACCGCCTCTCTCAACAACCCCAAGCGAAATCAACTTTACGAACTCCTGAGTGGCCTTTCCGCCGAACAGAAGCAAGAGTTATCAGCACTGACGTGGCTCGGCCGCGGAGATTTCTCCGAGGAAGGCGAAGCTGAGTTTGATCGCGCTCTCCAGCACGCGAGAGGTTTTAATGGGACAGACACTGCGGAATACCTTATCGGCAAGCCACTGCACACATATTTGCCGCTAGGCCTCGACCGCCTGAAGCAGTTCGGTTACGTCCTATCCGAATGACCGGACGGCCGAACCATGGCTTGCAACGAACCCGGTGAGCATCGCAGTTGCAGTTGTGGCGTCCAGCGGCTCGGGTAGCTCATGTCCAAATCCGGCGGAATGATCTCCCTGCAGCTACCGTCCTCGTGGAGAGTCTCACGCCGAAATACTGTCCAACAAGTTCCACCGGGCTCGGAAACTCATTCAGGCAATGTTCCATCGGGGAGAAAAGAGGCACCCGGCGCGAGCACCCGAAAAGAGGGTTGGTGGAGACTAGGGGGCTCGAACCCCTGACCTCTTGCATGCAATGCAAGCGCTCTCCCAGCTGAGCTAAGTCCCCACGAGGC
Source organism: Chthonomonas sp. UBA2391 (assembly GCA_002343825.1). Taxonomy (GTDB): domain Bacteria; phylum Armatimonadota; class Fimbriimonadia; order Fimbriimonadales; family Fimbriimonadaceae; genus UBA2391. Next base: position 7 of record DDSL01000015.1, on the reverse strand, counting down.
TCTAAAT
>DDSL01000108.1 GCA_002343825.1 Chthonomonas sp. UBA2391 | reverse complement strand
GGCGCGGCCTTGGGCCGGGGCGGGGAGCCGCTAGATCGAAAGCCCGAGGGCGGCCGAGGCCTTTTCCAGCGCGTCCGCCGGCGAAACCGCCTCGTCGATCCCTGGGATCGCCCAAGTCCCGAGGCCGATCACGTGCTTGCGCAGCCGAAGCGCGTAGGCCACCTCGCTAAGGGTCCCATACCCTTCGCCGATGGCGATGACCAGCTGGCCAGAACTCACGACCAAGGGGTTCCGGGCCTCGCCCAGGCCGGTCGGGATGGCGATATCGACGTAAGGATTGGCCTCTTCGGGGTCGGCCCCGGGCAAGATCCCGATCGTCCGCCCGCCATATTCGCGGGCCCCGCGACAGGCGGCCTCCATCACGCCGCTCCCCCCGCCGCAGACCAGGGTGATGCCGAGTTCGGCCAGCCCCCGCCCGACGTCAAAGGCCATGGATTCCATAAACTGCACGGCCTCACCCGGGCCGATCACGCTGACGATGGGTTCACGCTGCACCACACCCCGGAAGTTACCTGGGATCCCAGCGAACAGGCCAACGATAGACGAAAACCGTCCGAGCGTGCTCGGAGAGCCGTCCAACAGGTGCTAGACTCCGAATATGCCTTCTCCAAGCCCAATACCTGGCGATTTAACCGGGCAACGACATAGTCTGCTCGGTGCACTAGAAGCGGATAGAAAGAGAGATGGGGGGACCCTGATCGTGGGGGTGGATGGAGCTTGGGGAACTGGGAAAACCTGGACGGCAAACAAGTGGATCGCCAAGATAAACAATAGCCAATCTGAGGATCGAGATGACGAAAGCAAGGAATCGAGTGCCGAACCTGCCAAGAAGTATCATCAAATCTCGGCGCATGAATGGGAACTAGTTGAAGACCCAATCACCATCATCATAGGCGCTTTGTCTGAGTTCGCAGTCGAGACCCAAGCGAAGTCCATCATTGAGAAAGGTACCAACGTCGTTAGGGGCCTTAATCCAAGGGACTTCTTGAACCTTGCGCCTGCACTGGTCGCAGCCGCTACTACAGCAAGTGGACTCGGAGCCATTGGAGCGGCTACAAGCGATCTGATCAAGGAGTTTTCCAATCGTGAAAGGGAGTACTGGGAAGAGCAGATAAACGCTTACAGGCAACACCAAGCGAACATCAAAGAACTTCGACATGAGGTCTCAAAAATCGAGAGATTGGGAGGTGATCAGAGGAGACTGCTAATCGTGGATGAACTCGACCGTTGCCGACCTGACTTTGCAGTCAGGTTCCTTGAACGCTTGCGGCTGGTACTGGGCGATGACTCCAGTTCGATCATGGTCGCTGTTTTTGCAGACAGAAGCGCTCTCTCTCAGTCGATTTACCAACAGTATGGCTGGTCGGGAGGATCCGAGTTGTACCTGACGAAGTTCGTCAACTATTGGCACCAACTCGAGACGAGCGACATTGAGATTTCGTTAAGGCGGTATCAAAACTTCTGGAAAGCACACCTAGAGTACAATCTGAGACCCGAACTGATGTCAGAACTCGCACAGCTCTCCCTTTGCTTCGAATTGACTATTAGGCAAATTGAGCAAGTGAGTGCCCTGATTGCGTCACATAGCGAAATGCGCAATGAGAATATTGTCCTTGCAACTTTTGCGAGTGTCTGTTGGCTCGAAAAGAAGCTTACAACGGCTGAACTAGCCAACGGCTTCCCAAGAAACAAACCTGTTTGGCAAAAGTTCATTGAACGCAGTCAGAGTCTAGAGACTCTAACAAAGGTGACTCTCAACACGCTCTTGCCTCTTATGCAATGGGGTGGCGATAAGATGAATACCGACGTCTATGTTTTTCTACGACTATTGAAGGTACTAGAAAGCAACGATCCGCTCGTCTGACGTACCTATTCATCACCGCCAGGTCTGGTAGACCCATGCGGCGATGTCGCGAATGGAGTACGCCTCCGGCGCTGGGAGCGAGACCGCCTCGCCGGTGACCACCTGGAACGCCGCCGCGGCGCGGGGCTGGATCATTGCCGCATACATCCGCGCCAGCGGAACGTAGACATCCGGGCGACGCGAAGACCGCAGCCGCGCGCTCTGCTCGGCATAAGAGAAGATCAGCAGGTCGGCCAGCGCCCCCAGCACGCTCTGGTGCGGATTTTCCATGGCCGCGACGCGCCGCAGCGCCTCCAGCGCCAGCTCGCCGACCCAGCTATCGGGCTGGGCCGAGGCAAACAACCCCTCTCGGTGCTTGCGCAATACCCGGTCGGCGATGAAGAAACGGTTGATCTCGTTGGTCCCCTCATAGATCCGGCTGACCCGGCAGTCGCGATAGATCCGCGCGATCGGGAACTCTTCGGTGAACCCATATCCGCCATAAACCTGCAAGGCGTCGTCCACGATCAGGGCCTCGGCCTCGGTGCTGAGCACCTTGACCAAGCTGCACTCGATCGCAAACTCTTCGGCCCCACGCAGGTTGCGCTGAACCGGGTTGAGCGAGGTGTCGGCATGGGCGCGGTCAAAGGCCTCATCGATCAGCGCCCCGGTGCGATAGATCGCCGATTCACTGGCATAAAAGTGCGCCGCCATCCGGGCAAACTTCTCTTCGATCAAGCCAAAGCTGCTGATCGGCGCGCCAAACTGCCGCCGGTCTTGGGCATAGGCATTGGCATAGATCAGCGCCTGGCGGGCTGGTCCGATGCTCATCGACGCGAGCTTGAACCGCCCAAGGTTCAGGGCGTTGAAGGCGACGATGTGGCCCCGGCCGGGCTCATGAACGATGTTCTCCATCGGGACTTCGCAGTTCTCTAGCAAAACCCGCGCGGTCGAGGATCCCTTGAGACCGAGCTTGTGCTCTTCCCGGCTGATCGAAACACCAGGAAAATCACGCTCGACGAGAAAGGCGGTGACCTTTTCGCCCCCGATCTTGCCCATCACCAGGAACTGGTCGGCCCACTGCGCATTGCTGATCCACATCTTGGTGCCATTCAGGATCCATTTGCCATCCTTTTCGTCGGCCCGGGTGGTCATGCTGAGGGCGTCGGTTCCGCTGTTGGGCTCGCTCAGACAATAGGCCCCGATCTGCTCCCCGCTGGTGAGCCGGGGGAGATACTTCTTCTTGAGTTCTTCGGTGCCAAAGAGGGTGAGTCCGACCTGGCTGATCCCGCTAGTGATGCCGACCGTGACCGAAAAAGAGGCATTGAGCGAGAGAAATTCGAGCATCCGCGCGGCCAGGTTTTTGGGCAGGCCCAGCCCGCCATAAGGTTCGGGGGTGTCGGCGCCGCAGAATCCGAGCTCGCCCGCTTGCCGAATCAACTTGGGCATCAGCCCCGGCTCTTGGGCGTCGATGCGGTCCTGGATTGGCAGGATCTCGCCTCGACTAAAGTCGTCGGCGGCCTGGATCATCAGGTTTTCGTCGGACCCAAAGTCTTCGACGGTAAAGATCTGGTCGGGGGCTTGGGCCAAAAATTGGCCGCCGGTCAGCGGTGGAGTGGCGGTGCTCACAGACGTCATTGTCGGTTCTCTTTGGGTCTATTATATCGGGCCACCAGCTAGCTGGTACCCTTTTGTTGTTCTACGGGCCTGTAGCTCAGGGGTTAGA
>DDSL01000009.1:376-5369 GCA_002343825.1 Chthonomonas sp. UBA2391 | reverse complement strand
TCCGCCCCGGGCCGGCGAGCCTGCCCAAGCAACAGGCGATTTGGCACGGAGTCCACGGTCCGGATTGGTATGAGGTTCGGGTCGGAGAACGCCTCGAGGTCACCTCGTCAGCCCCCGAGTCGGAGTTCCACCGGCTCTTTTCGCTGACCCCCGAGTGGGACGCGGCCGTGAACGAGCTTCGAGCCGATCCCCGCCTGACGGAACTTTTGGACCGGCATCCGGGCCTGCGCCTCGTCCGTCCCCGGGTTCGGCTGGAAGGGACGGTTTGTTTTCTTTGCACCAGCAACAACCACTTGCCACGGATCACGGCCATGATCGAGCGGCTTTGGAACCTGGGTCCGGGGCGCGATGGACGGCGGTTGTTTCCAGACCTGGCCGCCCTGCTCCCGGTGAACGAGGAGCGGTTGCGGGAATGGGGCTTTGGCTACCGGGGGCGGACGATCCCCCTGGCACTGCGCGCGCTGGCCGACCATGGGGGAGAAGAGTGGCTCGCAAGCCTGGACTCCGAACCAATGCCGACCGTGCGCCGGGAGCTGATGACGCTTGCCGGGGTCGGGCCTAAGCTGGCCGAGTGCATCGCGCTCTTTGGTCTGGGGCGGTGGGACGCGGCCCCGGTGGACACTCACGTGTGGCAATCGCTCGGGCGATGGCTCCGCCCTGATTGGGCCGGGCTGGCACTAAGCGCTCGGCGGATCACGGAGGCGAGCGACTGGCTCCGCGGCGAGTTTGGTCCGTATGCGGGGATCGTGCAACAGTTTCTGTTCACGGATAACCTGCGGCGTCCTCGCGGTGAGCGGTAGGCAAGATTGTTAAGTTTTCGTTAAATCTCGCAGAATTGCTTGTCACATACCGAAAATGGGTTTATATTGAAGATGGTCCGGTGACCCGAGTAAACCATGAAACNNGAACTTTGTCCCTGGTCGTCATGAGCTTAGTCATCAGCTCAGTCGCCAGCGCTCAGTCCCCAAACAGCTATCGTTTCTATGATCTTCGAAATTACGGAGGCAACATCCCTGGAGTTGGGACGGATCAACCAACTCCCGCATTCGTTGGCGTTGAACTTTCCGACGGAGCCTTTGTTGCCGCGACCCGGCAGTTCGAATCTCTTGACCGAGTTGGCGTTTGGAATCCCGGAACGGTTTCGAGGACGACCGCAAACCCGTTCGGATATTCGTTCCAGTTGCTACCCAACCCTGCCGGCTACGGCCAAACGTATCTGTGGGGAATGAGTGCCCTAGGGAAATTGGCTGGACGCACCATGCCAGAAACTGGCCTGCAACAAGGCTTTACTTGGAACAACAGCGTCTTCACGATCCACCCGCCTGTTCTGGAGGAGAAATCGGAGATCTTTGACGTCAACGATAGCGGATACGCTTGTGGAGAAGAGCGAGATTCGAATTCCAACCAGAACAAGCCAATCCTCGTTACGCCGCAAGGCAGCTTCCAGCTACCTGTTTGGGATGGATTCCCCAACGGCGCAGGCCAGGCCAACGCGTTGACGGCCAGCGGGACCCCTTATGGGTGGATTGCGACAGCGAGTAGCTCGTCCGGCGGTCAGATCACTCGACCCGCATACTGGACCGATCCCTTCACGCTGGTTTTCTCCGATAACAGCTTGTTCGACAGCACTACAAACGCAATGTTCGTTGACGTGAACGGATCTGGGACTGGCGTGGGTTCATACTTTGTTGTAGTTGGCCAACAAAGCCAACAACGGGGATTTATCTGGGATGCGCAATCCGCTCCGGTTGCGCTCCAACAGTTTGTTCCGATCGAAATCAATGACTCCAATTGGATCCTTGGTAAGGAGCTCAACGGCGCAAGAATTCGATTCCCCAGCGGAACTTTCTATGACCTCCCATCGGGCAGCTTCTCTGGCGCCCAGTCTGGAGTCACATGGAATAGCGTGACCTACGAAAGTATCAACAATCATGGATGGGTCAGTGGAGTCGGCGTCAATACGTTTGTGGGTCAGCAGCGACTCAATCGGCCCTTTGTCGCGATTCCGCAATTTGGTGAAGCCACCATCACCGTTACCGTCTCGCTCTCTGATCTCGCAGATCCCGCCGAAGCAGCCGGAGAGCCGATCTCATGGAGTATTCGGCAAGCTGGGTATCAGCAAGAAGCAGGCGTCGCAACCTTGAGCCTTGTGGGTTCTAGCTATCAGTTCCAATGCTCGACCACCTTACGCGGTCCTATTGAGGTCTTCGTGAAGGGCACGACTTGGCTCCAACGGAAGAGTCCGACAATCTCCCTACCCACGAATAGTTCATCCGGGGCCACGAGCGTGATTCTTTTGAACGGTGACTGCGACGGCGATAATGTGGTCACCGTGTTCGACTACATCATGATCAGTGATGCCTTCGATACCTCCGTCGGACAAAGTGGCTACAATCCATTAGCGGATCTGGATCAGGACGGATCGGTGACCATCTTCGACTACAACATCCTGTCGGGCAACTTCGACACGGCGGGCGATGAATAAGTCGCAGGTTGTGTTGTTTGCCGCTATTGCCCCGAGCTTATCTGCTTGGGGCAATAGCCCGGCTTACTCGGTCCAGTTTTATCGACCGCAACCAGGTTTCGAACACTTAGAAACTGGCATTACGCACCTAAACAACCAAGGGCAGGTTGTCTTGACCCATTTCCCAGATCAAAGAGACATTAGCCACTATGAGATAGGGCCACTCGACGGGCAGAGAACGGTCGTTGAACGGAACCAAGGTGACTGGACTTACGAGATTCGCAAGCTCCACGATAATGGCCATATGACCGTCGGTCAGTTCAATTACTTTACGGCGGAAAGTTATGCCGCAAGGTACGAAAATGGGGCCTTCAGTCGTTTTTCCGACATTCCTTTCATCACGACCAGCGGAACGTCCGACGGAGGTTTTGCGGGAAGAGTATTGCGAGGGCAACCTCAGCGTCCGTTCCCAACAGTGCTGAAAGATGGGAGACTTCAAGAGTATACAAGCATCCTACAATGGGGCGGAATCTCTGACATCAATGAGAACGGCTTTGCAGTAGGGTACATGATCCGTCCCAATGATCCCACCTTTTATCCAGCAGGATGGAAGAATGGCGAGTACGTCTCCTTTGAGCCGCAAAATGGGGTCGTTTTTGGCGGCAACTTCAAGGTGAACAATGCCGATATGGTCCAGGGTTGGGAATGGCATTGGAACGAGTCAGGTACCCAAAAGGTCGATTCACCTGCGGTTTGGAAAGACGGAAAGGTGACGCGCTATCGTCGAATTGATCAGCGTGAAGCCTGGTGGCCAACGGGAGGCTTTAACATCCACGGAGACTATGCGTTCGAAGCCCGCGACATCGACGACAGAACTGGGGAGTGGCTGAACCGTGAGAGCTACGTCGTGCTCGCCGGACAAACATACGCTTTGAATGACCTCCTCCCACCGGAGTACAGGGACACCTTCTTCTATTCCACAGCGATGAACGATCACAGATGGATTGCCGGGTCGGCGAGGGACCCCCAAACAGGGCGAATCCGAGCCTTCGTGATGCGCCCCGTCCCAGAACCTGCGACGGTGGTGGGACTCGCTTTAGGAACGGTGGCCTTGCTCCGCCGACGCCAGCGGGGCTCGTCGGCTTAGCTCCAAAAGAAATAGGACCCATGAGCAGAGAGGGCAGCCCCTCTCTGCTCATGGGTGGAGAGCGCAAGGACCGAGGCTCTCCGGCTCTGCTTCTTGTTCTCGAACGGCCTGGCTCTCCGCAGCGGGGCGAGGGCGTGGCATCGGGCCGGGACGGCGAGCCTCACGAGAAAGCACCAAATCAGACCCCAGTTTCTTTAGCACTCCGGGCCCCGGAGCGCTAGAAATTGGCACTCCAAGGGGTATACTGCTAGGGTCAATCTGGGGTCGCCAGACCCCCAAACATAAGGACGCAAAACATGAACTTGCAACCCCTACATGATCGCATCATCGTCGAAGCTGCGGCCAAGGAAGAGACCACCGCGAGTGGCATCATCCTCCCTGATTCGGCCCAAGAAAAGCCCCTGAAAGGCACCGTCCTGGCCGTCGGCCCCGGCAAGCGCCTGGAGAACGGCAAGCGCGCCGAGATGTCCGTCCGCAAGGGCGACACCGTGGTGTACGGCAAGTACGCCGGCACCGAGGTCAAGNNCGTCGGCCCCGGCAAGCGCCTGGATAGCGGCACCCTCGCCCCCATCGACGTCAAGACCGGCGACGTCGTCCTGTACGGAAAGTACAGCGGCACCGAAGTCACCGTCGGCGGAAAGGACTACCTGATCCTCCGCGCCGATGACGTCCTCGCTGTCCTGGAAGGAGCGTTGGTCGGGGCGTAGCGGAAAAGCGAGGAGCAATGGCGGAGCGTTGGGGAGCTTTGGGAGCCATGGAAAGCCGAAGCGAAGTACCGCGGAAGGGGAGCTTTGAAGACCTTGAAGTTTTCCGTCTGGCGCGGGAGCTGTGCGCGGAGTTCTATCGTGTCTCGGCAGGCTTTCCTAACAATGAGCAGTTCGGCTTAACCTCGCAGATTCGCCGTGCGGCTGTCTCGGTAGTTGCAAACATTGCCGAATCCCACGGTCGAGGAAGAAGGGGAGGAAATCAACAGTTTCTAAGGGTCGCACTTGGTTCGCTTGCCGAAGTCGAAGCACTTCTCTTGGTGAGCTGCGATCTCGAAATGACAGAAAAGTCAGTAGAAGCCAGACTTCGTCCCCCGGTTGGAAACCTTCGAGTCAAGATTTGGAACCTGTTGCGCCACTATGAGACCTCAGTTCGTGAGGACCCGGCAGCATACGATCTGGATCATCTCGACCCAAAGTCGCAGTTCGAATCTCCCCCATAGCTCTCCAACTGCTCCCCCACCGCTCCTCACTCTCCCCACCCCACTACTCCCCACTACTCCACCAAACCAAAAACGAAAATGTCCAAAAAAGAACTCCTATTCGCAGAAGAGGCGCGCAAGGCGCTGGAGACCGGCGTTGACAAGCTTGCCAACGCGGTCAAGGTGACCCTCGGCC
>DDSL01000009.1:243-369 GCA_002343825.1 Chthonomonas sp. UBA2391 | reverse complement strand
CAACGACGGCGTGACCATCGCCAAGGAAATCGAAGTCGAAAACCGCTTCGAAAACATGGGCGCGCAGCTGATCCGCGAGGTCAGCAGCAAGACCAACGACACCGCCGGCGATGGCACCACCACCGC
>DDSL01000009.1:0-150 GCA_002343825.1 Chthonomonas sp. UBA2391 | reverse complement strand
GCTGAGCAAGCCGGTTGAAGGCCAAAAGGGTACGGCCGAAGTCGCCACCATCAGCGCCAAAGACCCGTCCATCGGAGAACTCGTTGCCGAAGTCATCCAGAAGGTTGGCAAGGACGGCGTCGTGACCGTCGAAGAGAGCAAGGGCACCGA
>DDSL01000027.1 GCA_002343825.1 Chthonomonas sp. UBA2391 | reverse complement strand
CCCAAGGTCTTGCCGAGAAAAGTGGTGAAGTACATCAACGCCCACTGGAGTTGCAGAAACCGTTGTGGCCACAGGTGCCGCTCGGAAGGAGAGCCTTCGCCGCTCCGGCCCAAGGCCTCTCCCTCGGTCCGGGGAAGCCCAGCTTCTCCCGGACCTCTGCCCCGGAGCGGCGAAATTCGGCCCAAACTGTGAACCCGCAACCGTAGAAAATCCCCTGACGGAGCAAAAATCATCCAGAAGAACGAAAGCCGGAGCAACGTGTCGGCCCCGAACAAGATCACCGGGGCGCGATGGTGGAGCATCACCAGACCCAAAAAGACGACGGCCGCGCAAACCTGGGGCAACCAGCCCAACACAAAGAATATCCCCGCCCCCAGAATGCTCCACCAGACCGCCCACGCAAGCCAGGTCGGCGCCTCGGCCAGAGGGTTCCAGTGTCCGAGCCGGTGGTTCCACTCCCTTGAGGCCTCGCTCGAAAAGATCCCATCCGGGTTGGCCCAAAGGGAGGGGTCGAAGTATCCACCCAATAGTGCGATCACCAAGATGCAACCGAGCATCACCCGGAAGAGCGCCAAGCTCTGCCCGGTTCCCGTGGGGAAGAACCAGCGGTCGAGCCGGGACCTCATCGGTTGTCCCTCGCCGTCGGCGTCCACTCTGCGAGCATCTCTCGTCGCGACGGAGTCGATGCCTCCCCCGGTCGAGGAATCCTGTGAGAGATCACCCAGAGCCTTACGCGCGTCGGCCATCGGCCCCGCTCTCGATAGAACTCTCGGGCAAAACCCGCCGCCACCCGTTGGCGAAGGGCATAGCCCCCCGATCCGGTCATGCGCTCGGAGAGCTTGCGCCACCTTTCCGCGGGCAAATTAGGCCCGAAGCGATCCATCTTGGGGACAAGTGGACGAGAGCCATCTTCCATCTCGACCCACACCACCCGGCTTGTCCGAATGGGGTCGGGACTGAACATATCCCAATACTGCCAAGTCCCGGTGGTCAGCAGAATCTTGCGAATCGGCGAATGGGTCCGAATGGTTTGATCATTCCATCGCAAAGCCGAGACCAGAGGCCCCTTCCGATCAACCGGTGCTTTGGGCAAGGTCCACAGGGCCAGGGCCAGAAACCCGGCCAAAACCGCCCCTTTCGCCCCCACCGACATCTCTCTCATCTGTTATAAATGCCTGATTTGGCCGGCATATGCTCCCGTTTTATCTCGCCCGAGTCTACGACTTTTGTCGAACGATGCACTATAGAGGAAGCGTCAACCTTGAAGCCTCTCTGTTTTGAAGAGGTCGGTTTGGAAGTGAGGATGAAGAAATTGCTCTTGAGCGCCGCAGTCGGCGCGTTTTTGCTAGGTGGTGCCGCCAACGCGACTCCCAAAGACCCTGGAACCGCCTGGGTGGCGGTGCCGACCTCAAGCCGGGTTGTGCAAGCTAGCCCAATCGTTCCACGTCTCAAATCTTTTTCGGCCTACCAGGTCGATACCGCGGCGCTGGCGGCCAAGCTGGCTCTCGCCCCCATCGACGAGGGTGAAGGCTGGTCGGGTTTCCCCGTCACGATTGAACTCCCCAGACCCGACGGACGCTTGGAACGCTTTTCCGCCGTTGAGCAACCGATCTTCGCCAAGTCGGTGCGGGCCAACTACCCGGGCGTCAAGACCTACATCGTCCAGGGTATCGAAGACCCGACCCGTTCGGGTCGCATCAGCTTGACCCCCCTCGGCTTCCATGCAATCGTCCTCGGTGGCGACGGGGCTTATTACATCGACCCCGTGAGTCGGGATCGAAAGAACACCGTCACCAGCTACTTCAAGAATCAGCTCGCTCCTAAGGACTCCGGATGGTCGTGCTACACGATCGGCTCGGACATGGGTGGGGGCGACCACGAATATGACGCCGGTGGAGGCGACTCGGGCTACACCCTTATGAACGTGGGCACCAACCTCCGAACCTACCGCATGGTCGTCAACGGGACGGTGGAATACACCGCCTTCCACGGCGGCACCGCGGCCCTCGGCAATGCCGCGATCGCCGTGAGCGTCAACCGCATCAACGCGATTTATGAGCGCGATCTCGCGATCCGATTCAATTTGGTTCTCGCGCGAGCCTTCGTCGGAACGGACTCGTTCAGCAATAACAACGGAAGCGCGATGCTGAGTCAGAACCAGACCGTCTGCGACGCCAATCCCGGCAATGCCAACTACGACATCGGGCACGTCTTCTCCACTGGTGGAGGCGGCGTCGCCTACCTCAACGCCATTCTCAATAACTCCATCAAGGCCGGTGGGGTCACGGGTCAAGGAGCCCCGATCGGAGATGCCTTTGACATCGACTACGTCGCCCACGAAGTCGGCCACCAGGTCGGCGGAAACCACAGCTTTAATGGGACGGCAGGGGCCTGCAGCGGTAACCGGAACGCCAGCACGGCGTGGGAACCAGGGAGCGCCTCGACGATCATGGGTTACGCTGGAATCTGCGGAGCTCAGGATTTGCAGTCGAATTCGGATGCTCTCTTCCACGTCGGTAACGTCCTAGAGATTGTCCCGACTCGCAATGTCAACATCGGAACTTTGACGAACAACGGGAACACCCTCCCCGTCATCAGCAGCCTGACCAATCGGACGATTCCGCAAGGAACCCCATTCCGATTGGAAGCATCGGCGACAGACGCTAACGGAGATAGCCTTACCTACATCTGGGAGCAACTCAACGCTGGTTCTCCCTTGTTCCGATCGTTCGTCCCAACCACCGGTGGTTGGCGCACGTTCCCGCAGGTCAGTGAACTCCTGGCAGGTTCTTTCAGCACCCTGTCTGAGACCCTCCCGACAAACAACCGCACAATGACGTTCCTCGTTTCGGTCCGAGATAACCGTGCCGGTGGTGGCGGAAACGTTTCGGCTCAGATGACGGTGACCTCTTCGGGCGCGGCCTTCAACGTGACTTCCCAAACTTCGGACGTCACCTACCAAGCGGGTTCGACGCAAACGGTGACCTGGGCAAAAGGAGCCTCGTCCGAAGCCAACGTCAAGATCTTCCTCAGCACGACGGGTGGGACCAACTTTGGAAGCCGCTCCGGGTTGATTGATCTGGGAACCTTCCCCAACTCGGGTTCGGCAACGATCCAGATTCCCTGGGTGGGCGACGTCCCGACCCTGGCTCGACTCCTCGTTGAGCCGGTGGGCAACGTTTACTTCGACGTCAATTCTGCGAACTTCACTCTGAACGAGTCGAACAACGTGACCCTCGGGGCACCGGCCTCGATCAAGTCGGGGGCGACCGTCAACGGCACGCTGACCCTCACTTCGGCCGCTCCAACGGGCGGGTTGGTCTTCACGATGACGGACACCAGCGCAAACGTGACGCTTCCCGCGACGGTGACTGTGCCCGCAGGCTCGACTTCGGCAACCTTCCCGATCACGACCACACTGGTCGGTTCCAATCAATCGGTGGGGATCACCGCCGCCCGAGCCGGCTACACCAAGTCGCGATCTTTCACGCTGACGGCGAATAGTGCGCCGACCGCCGTCAACGACACCTACTCGACCCCATTCGAGACTTCCCTCGTCATCAATGCCCCGGGCATCCTCGGCAACGACACTGATCCCCAGGGAGACGCTCTGACGGCCTCGCTCCTCAGTCCGCCAGCTGGTGGATCGCTCACGCTCAACTCGAACGGTAGCTTCACCTTCACGCCGAACAGTGGCTTCAGCGGAACGGTGACCTTCAGCTACCAAGCAAGTGATGGTGCAGTTCTCTCCGGACTCGGCACGGTCACGATCAACGTCCAGCCCCAAAAGACGCTCTCAGGAACGGTGACTCTTGAGCAGCTCGATAGCTTAGCCGGTCCTGCCGGGGAGACAATCGAGATCCGACTGAAGAACGCCGGCGTGACGGTCAACACCTTCACGACCACGCTGAACTCTTCGGGTGGTTACTCGATCAACGTCCCGAGTTCCGTCACCGGAAACCTTGAAGTCGTGATCAAGTCGTCCCACTGGCTTGCCAAGTCGGCCGGGATCAAGAACTTCAATGCCAACGCAACAGCGACGGTCTCGCTGATCAATGGAGACGTGGACGGAGACAACTCCGTGACGATCTTCGACTACATCGAGCTGTCCAGCAACTTCGACGTGGTCGGATCCAACGTCCCCGGTGATCTGGATGAAGATGGCGTGGTGTCGATCTTCGACTACATCATCCTCAGCACCGAGTTCGACAAGTTCGGCGACAACTGGTAAGCAACGCTTGCCTTGAACCAAGCGCCCCCGCCCCAATCTTTGGGGCGGGGGCGCTCTTGTTTCTGCCTATTGCAAGAAACCTACAGAAAGATTCCGGCGTAGCCAAAATTTAGCCATGACTAAGTTTCGCGCCTTTACGCTCATCGAGCTCCTGGTCGTCATCGCGATCATCGNNATCGCGATCCTCGCCGCGATCCTCTTCCCGGTTTTTGCCCAAGCCAAAGTCGCGGCCAAGAAGTCGGTAACCACCAGCAACCTCAAGCAGATCGGGCTTGCCGTGATCATGTACTCAGGGGATCACGACGACACCTTCCCGCGGACGATGGACACCTCCACCGGGTTCCCCGAAACGATCTCGTGGTGGGCTGTCGCCAACTACCAGCGCGCCCTCAATCCGTACATCAAGAATGGCCGTGGGGGCGTCTCCGAGAGCGGGGTAGCCCCGAGCAAAAACAGCATCTGGTTCGATTCGACCGACCCCGATCGCAACCTAGACGTAATGTGGGGGTCCTATGCCAACAACGGATTCATGACCGGCATGAACCGCGTCGCCTCCACGATCGAAGAGCCGGCCAGCACGATTTATTCCGGCTTGAGGATCGGAAACTGGGCCCGAGCGGTTGGGGCCGTCGTCCCGCGCCCCTTGCCCCTCAACGACTCCAGCCACCCCTTCTGGTCGAGCGAGTTCTTCGATATCTGCTTCGATCCCTGGGCCGAAGACCGAGCCGACACCACCAGCCCCTACCACTTCAGCCAAGAGCGCGCCGCCCCTCCGTGCTCACACTTTCCGAATGACCCCCGATGCGAAGACTGGACTGGGCAACTCGACGGCGAATGGAACGAGAATCTGCACGGCCTTCCGCGGCAGCGTCGCGGGGAGACTCGCTACGGCAAGCACCAGATCTTCTCCTTTGCCGACGGCCACGCCAAGGCGATGCCCTTCGCCGCTTCCTACCGATCTTCATCCGATAATCTCTGGAGCATTCGCAAGTAGACCAAACTCCATCGGCGGGTCGGCGCGAGTAGACTGACAGGCATGTTGGATCCCCGCGTCACCCGCTTGGCCGAGCTTCTCTGCCAGCATTCGACCCGACTCACGGCCGAAGATCGGCTTCTGATTCACGCCTTTGACATCGAGCCAGAAGCGGTGGCCGAGATGGTTCGAGTCGCCCAAAAAACGGGGGCTCAAGTCGCGGTCCGACTCGAATCGGGACGTGTCAAGCGACAACTGATGCTCGGCATGACCGAGGCCAACGCCCGAACCATCGCTGCGGCAGAGAAGGCCGAGATGGAACTTATGACGGCCTACATCGCGCTACGGGGTTCTCACAACATCATGGAGAGCGGCGACGTACCGAGCGAAAACAGCGCCATCTGGCAGCGTGAATACGCCGTTCCCGTGGTCTTCGAGACGCGGGTTCCAAAGACCAAATGGGTGGCCCTCCGGTGGCCAACTGCCAGCATGGCCCAACAGGCGGGGATGAGCACCGAAGCCTTCGAGGACTTCTATTTCAAGGTCACGACCCTCGATTACGCCAAGATGTCCCGGGCGAGCGAACCGCTCAAGGAGCTCATGGATCGCACCGACCGAGTCCACATCAAGGGCCCTGGCACCGACCTGCAGTTCAGCATCAAGGATATCGGTTCGGTCCCGTGCAGTGGAGAGGCCAACATCCCCGACGGCGAGTGCTTCAGCTGCCCGATTCGAGAGAGCGTGGAGGGGCAAGTCACCTACAACACGACCAGCTTGTACCAGGGCACCGAGTTCAAAAACATCCACTACAAGGTCCGAGCGGGACGCATCTACGAAGCGAGTTGTGAGGGCCAGACCGAGAAACTCAACGAGATTCTAGACACCGACGAGGGTGCGCGCTATTTCGGCGAATGGAGCCTGGGTTACAACCCCCACATTCTCCATCCGATGCTCGATACGCTTTTTGATGAGAAGATCGCGGGGAGCTTCCACCTCACTCCCGGAAATGCCTACGAGGGACCGGGTGGGAACAACAACAAGTCTGCGATCCACTGGGACACGGTCTGTATCCAGCGGCCCGACTACGGCGGGGGCGAAATCTGGTTTGACGACGTTCTCATCCGCAAAGATGGCCTCTTCACCCTGCCCGAGCTGGCCGGACTGAATCCCGAAAACTTGGCGTGAACGCAGTCCTCTCACCGGTCTGGAGCTTCTTCGTCTTCGTCGGCGAATGCCTGATTCTGCTCGGCGATTCCCTTCGCCGGTTGTTTACCCGACCCCGTGAATGGGGCGAAATGGTGCAGCAGATGGCATTTGTCGGCGCGGCCTCGGTGCCCATCGTCGCGCTCACGACGTTCTTCTCCGGATCGGTGCTCGCTCTCTATACGGCCGAGATCTTGGTGCAGTACGGAGCCGGTTCCCTGAGTGGAGCCGCCGTCGGGTTGGCCGTTAGCCGAGAGATCGCCCCCGTCTTGGCCGGAATCATGGTAGCAGCCCGGTGCGGGAGCGCGATGGCGGCCCAGCTCGGCACGATGGCCGTTACGGAGCAGATCGACGCCCTGAGAGCGTTAAACGTCCCCCCGACGAACTACCTCGTGATTCCGCGGATCGTGGCGAGTGTCCTGATGACTCCAATTCTTTGCATGGTCGGGGTCTATGCCGGGATCTTGGGCGGATTCTTGGTCGCCGTGAGCATGGGAGTCCCGGAAGGTTCTTTCTGGAATTCGCTTCGCCAGTTCGGCGAACCCTGGGATTTTCTCGGGGGATTGATCAAGGCCGCGGTCTTTGGTCTGATCGTAGCCGTGGTTGGATGCCAGCAAGGGCTCCGCACCGAAGGCGGGGCCGTAGGTGTCGGAAAAGCCACCACGAACGCAGTCGTGATCAGCATGGTTCTGATCTATATCACCAACTTCGTGCTGGCTGCGATCCTGTACTGAATCCTAGGCAGATTTGTAAAGATTCTGTTAAGCAAAAAGTAGAAAAAGTCCTTGGAGTTTTGCTTGACCTGTTGTAGACTACAGATGTGCTACGGCGAAATTGCCTGGCCACCCGCTTCGGGAGAGGAACAATGAATAAGAAATTGGTGCTTGGGGGCCTCGGCCTACTTTCCGTCACTTCCGCCTTTGCTGGCGTAACTTTTGAGCTTGGATACGGCGATGCAAACTTCGCTTCGCTGAACAGTGCTGCCGTCGGAACGATGCTTCCCACCGACCGTCCGGTCACGATTCCCATTCTCAACCAGACCTTTACGGTGCAAATCTGGGCCACTTACGAGGGCACGGCGGATCTGGCCGCTATCGGAGGCATCCTCTTCGTCGGCACTGACTTGATGAAAGTTGGGAACCACACCACTGACATCGCCGGACTGATGAGTCAGGGCAAAAAGCGAATGCTTCAGCCCGCTGCAGAATTCACGAATCCGGCAAAGGGATTTGCGGGCTTTAACTCGAAGAACGAGCCGAAAAATCTTGATCTCACGTTTCTCAAAAACACCGTTCGATCCGAATGGGGCGAGGACGTCCGAGACCGCTCGGTTGGAGTGAACGGCCCGTTCGGCTTCGGAGTCGGGAACAACGCCACGATCAAGCCCGGAGTTCCCTTCCGGCTCGCCGATCTCGCCATCACCAATCGACGACTGAGCGATTCCATCTTCGGCGACGATGCAGGAGAAAACGGACTGACCCTCAACGTGGTCCGCAACGCTGGAACGGGAACCAACTTCCTGGGCGGATACACCGACCCCCACTACCCGGTCGACACCAAGCGATATCAAGTCTACGCCGCTGTGCCCGAGCCGATGACTCTCGGCGCCCTCGCTCTCGGTCTGGCCGCGGTAGCCCGACGCCGCAACCGCCGTTAAGTCTCGCCCCTCAACTCTCTGCCAGGGAGGCCCACCCGGGTCTCTCTGGCTTTCTTGCTTTTTGAGAATTTGGCCGTAGAATAGAGCGTGGCTGAGTCGGACCTCTCGGAAATCCTGAAGGATCCCCGCCCCTTGAGGATCCTTTACTTGGACCTCAACGCTTACTTCGCCAGCGTCGAACAGGCCGAGGACCCTCGGTTGCGGGGAGTTCCGGTCGGAGTCTGCCCCGTCATGGCCGACTCCAGCTTCATCATCGCGGCCAGCTACGAGGCCAAGCGGTTTGGGGTCAAAACCGGCACCCAGATCGGCGAGGCCCGGCGACTCTGCCCCGAGATAAAACTCGTCCCTGCCCAACCCGGCCTCTACACCCACTACCACCGAAAAGTCCTGGAGGTCGCGGAACAGGTCTTACCCATCGAAAAGGTCTGTAGCATCGACGAGATGCGGTTCCGGCTGATCGGGAGCGAGCAAACACCCGAGAACGCCCAGGGCCTCGCGCAAAGGATGAAGGCTGCTCTCCGAGACGACCTAAGCCCCTGCCTGACCTGTAGCATCGGGATCGCCCCCAACTCCTTTCTCGCCAAACTGGGGACGGACCTGCAGAAGCCCGATGGCCTCGTCATTCTCCGCGCCGAAGACCTTCCTGGACGGATTCAGGGGCTGGCTCTCACCGAATTTGCGGGGATCAACCGCAAGATGGAGAGTCGGCTCAAGGCGGCGGGAATCTTTAACTCGACCGACCTGCTAGCCCGCACTCCAGCCGAACTCCGGGCCGCCTTTGGTAGCGTGATCGGCGACCGCTGGTGGTACCTGCTGCGCGGATACGATCTCGAACTCCCTGAGACCAGCCGAAAGTCGCTTGGCCACAGCCACGTGCTCCCACCCGAGTTCCGCACCGATCAAGGCTGCCGAGAGGTCCTTTTGCGGCTCATCGGGAAGGCGACTGCTCGGCTCCGGGCCAATGATCTCTATGCCCAGTCGATCAGCTTCAGCGTCAAGGGGTTCAGCCGAACCTGGCACCACCAACAACGGATGCCAGCAACTCACGACACGGTCGTGATTCAAGGCCTCTTTTTGGATGCCTGGGAACAGCGCGACTTCGAAAAGCCCCGGGCGGTGTCGATCACTTTCTCCGAACTGTGTGGAGCCGAGGCCATCCAACCCTCGCTCTTTGAGGAGATCCCCGACCGGGAGGAGTTCAACGCCGCCCTAGACAATCTGAATCAAAAATTCGGGAAGAACACGGTCTATCTGGCCGGAATGCAACGGGCCAAGGACACGGCCAAAGAAAAGATCGCCTTCCACAAAACCGATCTCTTCAGCGAAGGACGGGATGACAATCAATGGCCCGACACCTTCCGGGGCATCCCGCGTCCGCCGGAGGACTGAGGCTGGCGGCGGCCGAGCTCAATATGACCTAAAGGCTGCTTACTCGCCGATAAATCGGGTTGGTGGTGGTTTGGACTCGCCGGCCCGGGGCGGAGCTCCGACGCAGTCGGAG
>DDSL01000020.1 GCA_002343825.1 Chthonomonas sp. UBA2391 | reverse complement strand
GGCGGGATGACACCCCCCAAGAACGGATTTGACGGACTTTTCCACCTCAGCATGAGATCTAGTTTAGCTTCGGCTAAGTTATTCAGTCAAGACAGGTCTCTCTAGGATTGGCTTTTTAATTTGGCCCGGGTATCTTTGGCGGCATGGTCGGAGAAGAGCGACCCCGCGCGGGAAGTTTTAGAAGGACGCGAGAAGATCACGCCCGCGAGACGGCGGAGGATTACGTGGAGCTGATCCTCGAACTCACCGAACAACTGGGAGAAGCGCGCTCGACCGACATCGCCGCCCGACTAGGGGTCAGCCAAGTCACGGTCACCAAGACCCTCCAACGCCTCCGGCGCGAGGGACTGGTCAGCAACCAGCCCTATCGCAGCATCTTTCTGACCGAATCCGGCCGGACGATGGCCGAACAGAGCCGCACCCGCCACCAGATCGTGGTCGAGTTCTTGGTCCAGATCGGAGTCCCCCGCGAGATCGCCGAGATCGACGCCGANNGCCGAAGGCATCGAGCACCACGTCTCCGCGGTCACCCTAGAGATCATGCGCACCCGGATCGCCCGAGGTTAACCCCAAGGAAAGAGCGCGAGCGCGGCCGCCCCGTAGAGCCCGGCGTGCTCGCCGAAGGGCGAGGTCGGGACATCGAGGCCCAGCCAATCGCTGAGACCGACCCCACCGCAGAGCACCACCGTGTCGGGCATCATCGCGTTTTGCACAAAGCTAACGGCCACGCGGGCCACTTCGCGGGCGATTTCCTTCTGCGCTTCGCTCGGGTGGATCGTGAGCGTCGCCCCACCCAAAACCTCTTCGATGGTCTGGCCGCCCGGAAGGACGACGTCATTCAGCCGGGGATATTCCCCGTGGGGCCCCATCAAGATCTGGCCCCGGTCCACGAACCCAAAGCCGACCCCGGTCCCGAGCGCAATCGTCGCCACCCGTCGACCGGCAAACTGCGGCAAGCAGGCATGGCCCCAAGCCGTGGCCAAGCCATCGTTGAGGATCGACCACTTGAGCCGGTGAAGTGCGACGGAGAAATTGGAGCCCTCGTGGTTCGGGATGATGTCTTTACTCTCGGTGACGACCCCGGTTCGAGGGTCGATCGTGCCCCCCGAACTGATGCCGACGTGCTCGATATTCCACTCTTCGGCGCGGGTCCGGATCCAGTCGAATCGGTCATCCCGGGTCGCGGGCAGGGCCACCTTCTCAATTTTCTGCAACTGCCAATCGGGCGAAAAGAGCGCGGCGCGCAGCCACGTCCCGCCGATGTCGACGGCCATCACTGGCTGAGTCACCTGACGCGAGGCGCGAACAAAGGCGTTGGTCTGCTTGACCGGGTCGTTGAGCGCACCGCCGATCACGATGCCATCGGCACCGATGCACATCGCACTGCGGACCTCCCGAGGAACCGTGAACCGACCTTCGGCCAAAACCGGGGCCTGAACTTCGGCACAAATCTGGCGAAGAATCTCCATCGCCGGGCCACTGCCGACGTTGGCCGTGGCTTCGGTATAACCGGCCAGCGTGGTACTGACCATGTCGGCTCCCAGCCGCAGGGCCGCGCTGGCGCTGGCGAGGGTGTCGCAGTCGGCAAGCACGAGACGTCCGGCGGCATGAATCCGGTCGATCAGGTCACCCAAAAAAGCGCGCTCAGGGCGATCTCGAAGGGTCGCATCAAGGGCGATGACCTCGCAGCCAGTTTCGAGAAGGGCATCGACTTCGGCCACGGTGGGAGTGATGTAAACCTTGCTGCCGGGATATTCCTTCTTGATGAGCCCGATGACCACGGCCCCCGTAATGGTCTTGATCCGGCGGATATTCTCAACCCCTTCCAGCCGCAAGATGCGGACTCCATTGTTGAGGCTCGCTTGAGCAAGCTTCAACAAGGTACTCGGGTCGTCGACCGGCGACTCGGGACTCGCTTGGACGCTCGCGATAAGCGGCGCGGTTCGGAGGAGGTCGCGAAATTGGACGACGTTCATGGGGTGCGCGGCGGTATTTGGCATAGGAATCCCGGTCTGATCTTCTTTAGATCTTTGGATTCCTACCGACCTAGGCTCAGGGCTGTTCGTTCCTCTTTTCTTGGGCTCGGGCGGCACGTTCCCATCGCTGGATCGTATTCACGTCGAGTCGCCGTCGCTCTAGGGCTTGGTCAATCTTCATGGTCAGGAGTTCATAGACGTCGATTCCGGGTGAGTTCTTTTCGATGTAATCAAAGGCTCCCCGGCGCATACACTCCACCGCGTTGGCGACGTTGCCATAGGCGGTCATGACGATCACCTCGGCAAAGAGGTCGCGGGCAAAGGCGGTGTTCAGAACGCGCAAACCGCTGTCCGGGCTCTCCATCGACATGTCGGTGACGATCACGTCGAAGGCTTCGGGCGCGCTTTGGATTCGCTCAATCCCGGCTTCGCTGGTCTCGCAAACCTCGACCTCTAGCCCGTGCCGCTCCAGTCGTCGCTGGATCGCGGACAGTACGGACTCTTCGTCATCTATCACCAAAATTCGGGCCATCGGGAGGGGAGTATATCGCTCCTAGCCGACGCGGTGCCGGGTCTTGATCCTCTCGATGAGAGCATCGGCTGAGAGACCGGCTTCGGCCCGGATGATGGGCTGGGCTCCGTGTTCGATAAAGGCATCGGGAAGCGCCACGACCTCGACTCGGATTCCGTCGTGACCCGCTTCTGCAAGACCATCCCGTACTTGCTGGCCAAATCCTCCGATGCGGGCATTCTCCTCGATCGTGATCACACGTCCCGAGCGCGCTCCTAGCCTGGCGATCGCCTCGAGATCAATCGGCTTGATCCAACGGGCGTTGATCACGTCGATGGAGATTCCCTCTTCACGCAAACGCTGGGCAGCCTCCCACGCGACGCTGACCATCGAACCGACGGCAACGACCGTGGCCGCACTCTGATCACTCTGGGTGAGGACCTCGCTCCGGCCGAATTCGATCGGTGTGCGGAGTTCGGGGAGCCGATCATCGCTGGCGCCGCGGGGATACCGGACCGCCGTCGGTCCGCGGTCATAGCCCAACGTCCAGCGGGCCATCTCGCGAAGCTCGGTCGTGTCCCGCGGGGCGAGCAACACCAGGTGCGGAATGTGGGTCAGAAAGCTGATGTCAAAGGCCCCGTGGTGGGTCGGGCCGTCGTCTCCGACCAGCCCCGCGCGGTCCATGAAGAAGCGGACCGGTAGCTTCTGAATACAGACATCGTGGAGGACTTGGTCGTAGCCTCTCTGCAGGAAGGTTGAGTAGATCGCGCAGAAGGGCTTGAGTCCACCCGCCGCTTGACCGGCGGCAAAGGTGACCCCATGTTGCTCGGCAATCCCCACGTCGTAGTAGCGATCGGGGAACTGCTTTGCGAAGTTAGTCAAGCCGGTGCCATCGGGCATGGCGGCGGTGATTGCGACCATCTTCGGGTCCAGTTCGGCGCATTCGACGGCCGCATCACCGAACGCTTGGGTGAACGTCACGGGGCCACTGCTCTTGGCCATTTCACAGGCTTGAAGGTCGAAGGGGACAACGCCGTGCCATTTTCGCGCATCCTCCTCGGCGACTTCGTAACCCTTGCCCTTGACCGTGATCGCATGGACAAAGATCGGTCGGTCCAGCTCACGAACGTTGCGGAAGATCTCCAGCAAGGTCGGGAGGTCATGACCATCGACGGGGCCGATGTATTCAAAGCCCATCTCTTCAAAAATCGTCCCCGTTTCTTCGGGCGCAAAGTAGTGGGTGATCCCGTGGCGCAGACCGCTCGCGACACGGTGAATCGGGTTGGGCATCCGCTCGGCTAAGCTCTTCGCTCGTTGGGCCAGATCCTGAATTTGGGGTCTTGATCGGAGGCGGTTGAAGTAACTCGTAAGGGCTCCGACGTTGGGGGCGATCGACATCCGGTTGTCGTTCAGAACGACGGTGAAGTCGGTGTTCAACTCCCCACCGTGGTTCAGCGCCTCCCAACTCATGCCGCTGCAAATGGCGGCATCGCCGGTCACCGCTACGACCTTCTCCTTGCCCCCGACCCGGTCTCGGGCAGCGGCAAATCCCAGCGCGGCCGAGATCGCCGTCCCCGCATGGCCAGCACCAAAGACATCCAACTCGTGCTCATCCCGCTTAAGGAAACCGCTCATCCCTTTGTGCTTGCGCAAGGTGTCGAATCGCTCCAGACGCCCGGTGAGCAATTTGTGGGGATAGGCTTGGTGGCCGGTGTCCCACACCACCTTATCGGGTGGCAGGCTATATGCGGCGTACATGGCCACGGTGAGTTCAACCGTGCCGAGATTTGAGCTAAAGTGGCCCCCGGTTTTGCTCACCCGTTCGAGGATCGCCTGTCGGACCTCTTGGGCAACTTGAAGCAGCTCTTTGTCGCTGAACTTATGCAGATCCGTGGGCAGAACGATTTGGGAAAGCAGTTCGAGGTTGGTCATCAACTCACCTATCTTGATTACTACGGACGAACCAGTGCTCCGCGTTGACTCCTTTGGCTCGCCTAGGCCCAATACACCGCGCGGACGAATAATCTATACTTTTTTGTATTGATTTGGCGCATCCACCTGAGAAGTGCCGGAAGCAAACCAGATCAGTCGGTGAGCCAGTTTGGAACGAAAAGTAAACGAGGAAGTTCGGCAGCGTTTCGAAGAGAAGGGTTGGGTGGTCATCCGGGAGTGTCTCCCGACGGAGGAAGTCGAATGGATTCGGGGCGAGTACCGCGCCATGTTGCCGCTCTTCAATCGCCCGACCGACGATCCAGAGGCAATGGATTGGATCCAGCAAGACGCGGTCGCCTTCTGCCTATGGCACGACCACGATTCGATCGCCCGATTTGCCCAATCGCCCTACCTGGCCCAGATAGCGGCCGAGCTCCTAGGCAAAGAACGCCTGCGCCTCGGCCACGACGAGATGCTCTTCAAGGCTCCCGGTGACGATGAGATCTCCTGGCACCAAGATGCCGCCATGGTTCCCGTGGATGGGTCCCAACTCATCGCGATCTTCATCCCCCTCATCCCGATCCGCGAAGCCGATGGGTTTCCAGTCTTTGTCGATGGAAGCCACCGAGGGACGCTTTTGGGCCTCGAGACCGGTCTGCTCAAGCCGAGACGTGAGGACCTCGCTCGGATCATCGCCGACGAAGGCTGGGAGGTCAGCTCCACCGGCCCTCTCGAACTAGGCGATGTGATCTTCCTCCATGGCAACACCCTCCACGGGAGTCACCCCAATCGAACTCACAAATTCCGGGAAGGCTGCGGATTGTTTTTTATCGCCGATGGCGCTCGAGTAGAAGAGCCCCTTGCCGATTCTCAGGTGATCGGGCTCTCCCAGTGCCTCCGGGGGCTTAAGCCGGGCGATCTCGTCGCCGGGCGCCACCACCCCGTGGTTTACGATGCTTCGGTCCAGCGAGCGGCCAACAGCTGAGCCAAGCGGGTCAGCATCGCTTCATCCTCGGCGGTAAAGCGGCCGACTTCGTGCCCGTCAATGTCGATCTGGCCGAGGATCTCGCCTTCTCGCTCAATCAGAACGACGATCTCGCTGCGGGTATGCACCGAGCAGGAGAGGTAGTTCGAGAGTTCGCGAACGTCATCGATAACTTGGTTGGCGCGCTCGGCGACCGCGGTCCCGCAGACCCCCACGCCGACAGGGATCACCGTGTGGTCAGTCTCGGCCCCAACATAGGCGTCGAGGTGAAGATGATCTCCCTTCAAGAGATAGATTCCGGACCAGTCATAGCCCGGCAGCTCGTCGAGCTTCTCCATCGCGGCCTGCCGCAGCGCGCGCCCAGCGAGTCCACTCGTGGCCAATTCTTCGATCCAATCAACGTTCGTGGGCATCGTGGATGAGGGTAACCGCTTGACCGACCGTCTTGCCTGGGGGTGGGATCAGTTCCAAGACTGGTGGCCCCTGAAGATTCGGGGCTGCCGCCACGTCGATCGGGACTTCCACGGTGCCGATCTGGTTGCCCGGCTCGATGGGTCCCCTGTGCAAAATCGCATCCGCCACGCTGTAGAGAAATCCAGCAGCAAGATCCCGATCATCCGGTTCGACGTCGCTGAACTGTATCTCGGGGAGGGCAAACTTGGACATCCCCCGGGTCGCAATCCGGGCCGGACTTTGGATGACCGAGATGTGGTCCCGGATGTCGAACCCCTGGGGGTCGTGCACATCTTCTGGTAAGAGATACTTCTCCGCGAGCGGATCGGCGATGACTCCTGCGGTAAGTTCGGCCATACGTCGCGCTACGGAGATCCAGAAACTTAGCGCCGGAATCACCTCGGCATGGTGCGATTCGAAGGTGATCTGGATTAGCCACCACGCCGAACCAATCCGCCACCGAACTTCCTCCCGCAGGTTCACCGCCGCCGGAGACTGTAGGAGTGCGTCGGGATGGAATCCCGCTTCGGCCGGCGGAAGGACGGCCACTCGCAAGGCCGTCTTCTTGTCTAAGCTCGCAAAGCCATAGGTCCCGCGCTCGATCGGTTTTTCGAGTAAGGCGCGGCCGCCCCCAGCGCTCATAGGGACGCCAAATCCAGCGACGACCGGGGCTTCGGCTTTCGGCGCGATGACCTCGGCAATCGAAGGAAGACCCGATCTCCCCGCGAGGACGGTCAGATAGGCGTTCCGGCTGATCCCGTATCCCGGGGTGTTCGGCCGCTTGATAAAGAGGAACTCACGAAGGCGCTGCATCGGCGGAAGAATCGGGCGGTTTCTTCACCCGTGAAGAATAAGACGTAGCCGGCCACGCTGAGCGCGGCAAACATCGGGATATTCAACCGCCATTCGATCATGGCGTGCAAAAGGACCCCGCCTAAGACCACCGGAGTGCGGAACTTCGGAACAAAGATCAGAGTCGCCAGGGCGAATTCGATCGCCAGCGCCCCATAGGTCTGGATCTGAAGAAAAGGAGTCCGGTCTATCCAGGCGGGCACCGGAAATCGGGCAAAGCCCTCTAGTCTGGGCGGATACCAAGCGGCCTCGCCAATCCGCCACGTCTCGCCCAAGGTCTTGCCGAGAAAAGTGGTGAAGTACATCAACGCCCACTGGAGTTGCAGAAACCGTTGTGGCCACAGGTGCCGCTCGGAAGGAGAGCCTTCGCCGCTCCGGCCCAAGGCCTCTCCCT
>DDSL01000062.1 GCA_002343825.1 Chthonomonas sp. UBA2391 | reverse complement strand
GGTGTATTCGACGACGGCGATCCCGGTTCCGGCCTCCTCGATTCTGCTCACCGAACAACGCAACGAGGCCCAGTTCTACACGAACGACTACTGGATCTGGTCGACCTTCTGGGAGCAATGGGTTTGGGGTGCCGGGTCGCGGAACACCCTTGCCTACGAAGACGTCAACGTGAATCAGTTCTGGTCGGGCATCGACTACAAGACCGCGGGGACGGCAGGCTTTGGCTTCGCAGATGGACACGTCAAGTCCTTCCCGCGCGGCTATCTGTTCCCCGGCTATCGCCAGTCGCGCGCCTTCAATCAGGCCGTCGATCCGACGCTGAAAGGCGTTTGCCTCGATGCCGACGACTTCTCGGGAAACGGGCCGGCCAACGACTGCCCGCTGCCCCAGCAGTAACTCACTCCCTCTGAAGCGGCGTGCTTGCATGCCGCTTCAGGTCCCCACCCACGCCATGAAGAAGGAAATACCAACCTGGGCCGTCATCGCTTCGATCGCCGCCGTCGCTCTGATCGGAGGATTCGTCGTGATCTTTGGAGCGATGGGGCCTCGTGAGCTGCCCGCGCCGAAGATCAAAGTCAAGCAAGAGATCCCGGATCACCTGAAGGGCCGGCTTTCACCCGAAGTCGAAGCGCAGATTCGGGAGCAGACCAAGAAGTACGGCGAGATCGATCCGTCGGCGCCCGAGCCTACACCACGAACGCCGTCCGACCGCTGAGCGCGCGTGCCTGGTTCCCAGCATGAGACGACTTGCACTCCACCTTGCCATCCTTGCCCTCTTGCTAGGGCTAGCGATGTTCCCGACACTCGCCCGGGCGACGGTCGAGCTTCGGTTGGTGGTTTGGGATGGCGACGAAAGTCTGCGCGTCCTTCAGCAGGTCACTCGCGACTTCGAGCAGGCTCATCCTGGGATCAAGGTGCGGCTCGAAGCCGTCGACTACCGCTACTTCTTCCAGCGGCTTCTCTCCCAGATCGCGGGGAACTCGGCTCCCGATGTCGCGATGATGGACCCGCAGAACATGCAGATGTTCGCGAAGCGCGGAGCCCTCTTGCCCCTCGATCCGCTCATTGCCGAGACGCCCGGGTTCCGGCTTGACGAATACTACGAACCGATCGTAGCCGTCCATCGGTGGGACGGCAAGCTTTTCGTGCTCCCGCGCGACATCGCCCCGATCGGTCTCATCTACTACAACAAGCGGCTTTTCCGCGAAGCGGGGTTGGCCGAGCCCGACGGCTCATGGACCTGGGATTTCGAACCGCGCCCCGAACTGGACGTGGGATGCTTCACTCACGTCATGAGCCGCCTCACGAAGAAGGACAACACCGGCAAGGTGGTTCAGTGGGGTTTTGCGCCTTCGTGGACCGGAGCCTTCACGGACACCGTGGTGTTCTCCCAAGGGGCACGGTACGTGGACGATCCGGAAGCCTTTCGCCGCATGAACTTCACGGACCCGAGGGTGATCCGCGCATTCGACTTTGTCGCGAAACTCGCGACCGACCGGAAGTGGATGCCGAGCCAAGCGGAATTGACCTCGGTCGTCCAATCCACGGCCGTCGATCTGTTCATCTCCCAGCGAGTCGCCATGTATCAGTGCGGTATCTGGGATGTCCCGAAAATCCGCAAGGCGCTTCGGCCAGGCTCGCCAGAGTTTTTCGAGTGGGACATCACCCTTGCTCCGGGCTACAAGGATCCCGTCACCGGTACGATCTCGCGGGCGGCGCCGACCGGCGGTTCCGGCTATGGAATCCTCGCTTCGACCCGCTACCCGAAAGAGGCTTGGCTGCTCACCCAATGGATGGCAGGTGAACCCGGCATGCGAGCGATGGCGAAGGCCGGAATTGCCCAGCCTGCGATCATGCGCCTCGCGCAGGGAGAAGACTGGATTCCCGGGCCGAACACGCCGATCGAGCAGCGGTATCCCGCGAACCGGATCATCACCGACATCGCCGCCAAGCAAGTCGTCTTTCCCCCGACCGCGGACTACTGGACCGAGATCAGCGGGCTCGTGTTTTCGAAGACAGAGTCGATCTATCTCGGTACGGCCACGGCGAAAGAAGCGCTCACCGAAGGACAAACCATCGCTTCGAAACGCCTCGAGACGATTCTCAAAGAGGAGTCTCTGCCTCGATTCGACTGGCGAGTCGGCTGCATCGTCGGCTTTCTCCTCCTTGCGGGTGTGCTCGGTTGGGTCTACGGCCCCGAACTGCGGAAGAAGCGGACCACAGCCCAACGCATGGAGAACCGTGCAAGCCTTTGGTTCTTAGCGCCTTGGCTGCTCGGGGCCTTGCTCTTCGCGATCGGACCGATGATCTTCTCCTTCCTGATGAGCTTCTCAAAGTGGGACATCATTCAGGCGGCCGACTATCGGGGGATAGGCAACTATCGCGAGGCCCTGTTCCAGGACCCACGCTTCTGGACTACGGTTAAGGTGACCGGCGTCTACACGTTGGTTTCGGTACCGCTGGGGATGGCCTTTGCTCTGGCGTTGGCGCTGTTGTTGAATACGAAAGTACGGGGCATTCCGGTCTATCGAACCTTCTTCTACCTTCCGGCGCTGGCGAGCGCAGTCGCCTCCGCGCTCATCTGGCGTAAGATCTTCCAGCCCGAAGGCGGCTTGTTGAACTTCGTACTCTTCGGTAAGGACGGACGAGGCGATTTTCTGGGCCTCGCCTCTTGGCTCGCGCCGAACGGTCAGCTGCCCAACTGGTTAGGCGATGAGCGTCTCGCCTTGCCCTCGCTGATCATCATGAGTCTCTGGGGCGTGGGCGGTGGAATGGTCATTCTCTTGGCCGGGTTGCAGGGTATCCCCGACTACTATTACGAGGCGGCTACCCTCGACGGGGCGGGACCTTGGAGCAAGTTCAAAGCGGTGACGCTCCCCATGGTCTCTCCATCGCTGTTCTTTACGCTCATTACCGGCGTGATCGGGAGCTTCCAAGTCTTCACTCAAGCTTTCGTGATGACACAAGGTGGGCCTAACGACTCAACACGCTTCTACATGCTGCACCTCTACGACCAGTCCTTTGGAAGTCTGAGGATGGGCTATGCGTCGGCGCTTGCTTGGTTGCTCTTCGGTGCGATCTTCGTCGTGACTCGTTTGCAGTGGAAACTGAATCGATACGTTTACTACGAGGGAGCCGCATGAGCAAGCCTGGAAGCGTCACGCGAGCGAAAGTCCTGGGTCTTCTCGGCAGGATGCTCATTGTTGGGTTGCTCGTCATCGGGTGTGTCGTCTTCGTGATGCCGGTCTACACGTCTTTCGCGATGTCGCTCAAGACTCCGTCCGAACTCGCGACGACGGCGGCATGGAGTTGGCCCCAAAACCCGACGGTGGCGAACTATGATGAGGTGCTCAGCAACCCGAACGTCAACTTCTTTCGCCTGTTTTGGAACACGGTCACCATCTCCACCCTTGCGACGATCGGGACCGTGATCAGCGCAAGCTTGGTCGCGTACGCGTTCGCTAAGATGAAATTCTCCGGTCGCGATCGCCTCTTCGCGGTGATGCTCAGCACGATGATGCTGCCCGCCATCGTCACGATGATTCCGACCTACATCCTGTTCAAAGAGCTGCGATGGGTTAACACGTTCCTTCCTTTGACCGTTCCCGCGTTCTTTGGCGGGGGTGCATTCAACATCTTTTTGCTGAGACAGTTCTTCATGAGCATTCCCAAGGAGCTCGATGAGGCCGCAAAGATCGAGGGTGCCGGTCACTGGACGATC
>DDSL01000137.1 GCA_002343825.1 Chthonomonas sp. UBA2391 | reverse complement strand
CCCGGAACTCGGGCTGCGCCTCGGCGAGCGGCCATCGTTTGTGCTTCGGAGCCAACAGCAATGGCTGTGTTACGACTGTGTCAGCTTGCACCAAAATCCCGCCCGTCACCAAAAGAAAGAGCACCGCAAGCGCAAGGCTCCGGTGCTCAGTCCAAGGCAAGGCCATTGGGGCCTTACCGCATTCGATCAGCGATGTGGCGTCGGATCATCGCGTCTGCGATTTCTTCACCCGACGGCTTATACTCGCCCGCCTCAATGCGGGCTTTCAGCTCCATGATCGCGGCTTCGCGATCCGGCATCGCCAGAATTTCGGTCGTCAGTTGCTTGATCAGCTCCTGATCGGTGTCCTTGGGGGACGTTTCAAAACCGGTTTCGCTTTCGAAGAGCGAAACTCCTCCCATCTGGAGGATCTTTTGTACTTGTTCGTCAGAGATTCGCATGTTTAACTCCTGTTTTTGGCCGTTCGCGTTACTCCGACAGGCATCCCGGCTGTCTCAGGCGGACCTGAGATCCTAGGCTTTGCGCTCAGAGGGTCGCCCCTAAGATTGCCTTTTTCTGTCTGGGCACTCTCCACCCAATATTGGTTTCGGTGGCTTCGGAAGAGTTCTTTAGGGTCCTCCGAAAAAATTCTCAAAAAAGTCCTTCAGGGCGTGGTTCCTGGGTCACCACCGGTGGCGGCGCCCCCACTTCCGGCCTCATCTCCGGCGTCGGGGTCGGTGCCGCCGGCCTCATTGCCACCCGCCTCGGGGGCGGTTTCGGGTTGCGGTTCGGGCTCGGGTCGTTTGCGGCGGCGCTCGGGTCTGCGGGCCGCGGAGCCGACTTCATCCTCTGGGGCTTCCAGCAGGGGGTCTGCGGCCTCGGGCTCGGGTTCAACCTGCTCGGTGCGGCGGGTCGCTCTCACTCGGGGTGCATCCGCCACTTCGACCTCCACGTTGGGTTCCTTGAACTTCTTGATGGGCTCCTCCGAAGTGGTCGGAGTCGTGGTCTCTTGCGAACCTCGGGCCAGCGAAGAAACCCGGTCTTGGAGGTCCGGCGCAACTTTTTCAAATTGGGGGGCTATGAAATAATAGCCAGCGAATCCCACGCCAACAGGGACTAGGATCCAGAGGAAAATTGCCAGGAGTACTTTCTTCACCAGTTGCCTCTTGTCGCTCTATTCTATTCGACGTTTGTATTTATGCCAACTGATCAACGAACTCTTGATATCGAAGTCCCTCTGCTCCGCGCCCTCAGGCCAGTGGCTGGCGAATCGACCGACTGCTTTCCCTATCTGCCGCTTGAACCGACGGGTGAGAGCTCGGTCAAGACGCTTCAGTTTGTGGAGCTTCGCAATGATTTCCTCAGCGTGTTGGTTGCGGTCGACCTCGGGGGGCGAATCTTGGAAATCCGAGATCTCGTCAACAACCAAGCCGTCCTAGAACTCCCCAAGGCCATCGAGATCCAGCCACGGGGCCGTCGGGGCGCGAGTTGTCCGCAGGGAATCGAGTGGTGGGTTGGTGAAGAGGTGCGTCCAACCAGCCTCGCCCCGATCGACTATCAGATCCGCAGCGAGGAGTCGGGTGAGACCCTCTTGATGCATGAGCTCATCGCTGGCGCGGATCTCAGCGTTCATGCTTCGATCCACCTGCCCCACGACGCGGCACGAATCGAGTTGACCCTTCAAGTCTTCAACCGAGGGTTGGCTCCGGTGCCGTGCAACCAAGGCATCCGGTGTGGCTGGAGTTCGGCTCCGGTCCAGATCAGAGACGATTCGGTGGCCCTGCATGACAAAGCGCGAGAAGTGGCCTTGGCCTTCCATCACGATGCGGGACTGTTCGAGTCCACCACTTGGCGCGACGGGGTCGTCTCGCTCGGCTATGCTCCTCCAGGGTCAGATTTCTATCTGCCGCCTCACCAGACCCTTGGCTGGACCACCACCATTACCTTCGGAACCGGACTCCCAAGCCTCGAAGCGCACTCCCCCGGGGGGTTCCTCAGCGTCACCCAGTCGGCAATGGCCTTCTGCCCGAACGGCCAGCATGAAGATGCTAAATTCTTCCTGCTCGGGGCCACGGGCGAACTTCTCGAAGCCGAGACCGACATCCAACCCTTGCGCGTCTTCCGAGCCGACCTGATCGGACCCGCGGCGTACCCCTCCAAGATCGGGCTCCGGGACCACGAAGACCAGTGGATCCTGAGTTGGGATCGGGCCGAGTCGCCCGAAGTCCGGACAGCCCCAAAGCTCGTTTCCACAAAGCCCTCAGAGCGTTCCCGCCGAATTGAAGCGATGGGCAAAACCCTTCCCCTGCTCGACCAGCAAGTCCTAGAAGTGGAATTGCAGTGGGCCCGAAAGGAGCGCGACCTCATCGGGGCGACCTACTATATCGCCGCTCTCGACGCCTGTCGCAAGCAGCAATGGGCGGCCGCGATGGAACACCTTTCCCAGGCCATCGAAGCCAACAGTGCCGATACTCTGGCCTGGTGGCTAAGAGCGGTGATTCGGCGTCAGGATCCGCATCAAGACCCCGAAGAGAATGCCGACGACCTCGTGAACGCCCACTATTTTGGTCCCATGGATCCGGTGCTCCGGGCTGAGGCGTTTCTGAGTCAGTCGATGGAGATGGGCAAGGAGCCCACGGACTTCCTCAAGAGCCTGGTTGCCGATCCGGAGTCGGTGGCTGATGTCGCCTGTCAGTTGCTCTCGGCCGGTCTCCATGACCAGGCGGCTCGGTGGATCGATGAGTGCTTGCGTCATGGCGAGTTCCCCAACCTACGGTATCTCATCGCTTGGATGCACATGAAGATCACGAACCTCGAGTTCGAGGCCCAAGCTCACCTGAAAGCGGTGGTGGATCGCCCGATTGAAGCCCCCCTCCCTTGGCGAGCACTCGAGCGACGTGCGGTCATCAAGCTCCATGACTTCTTTCCCGAGGATCCACGACTTCGCGAGCTGCACGGGATCCTCACCGCCAATCCATGACGCTGCACCTGGAGGACGAGGAAGCCCTGCTCGGCTGGGCCGCCGAATGGGGTCGGGATCGGCGGGCTGGGGAGATCGTTCTCTTGGAGGGGCCCCTCGGAGCCGGCAAAACGACCTTCGTGCGGGGAGTCCTCCGCGGAATTGGCTACCTTGGCGTGGTGCGGTCGCCGACTTTCAACTTGCTACAGGTCTTTCCCACCGATCCGCCGATCCTCCATGCCGATCTGTACCGGGTTGAAAGTTGGGTCGGGATCGGGATCGAGGAGTACCTGGAGTCCCACCTCTGCTTCATCGAGTGGCCCGACCGGCTGCAAGGGCTAGTGGACCCCGAAACTTGCTACCGGGTCCAAATTGAGTTCGCCGAAACGGGGCGAATCGTGCGGACCTCGGCTAAACTTTAAGCCATGTCTCTGCGACTTTCGCTCCTCGGCATCGCCCACGTCCATGCGCCTAGCTACCTGGCGTGCGCGGCACAGATCCCTGAGGTCGAAATCGTGGGGATCTATGATCGGGATCCCGATCGAGCCGCCCGGTTTGCCGAGCAGCATGGGGTCGCAGTGCTACCCGCACCAGAGGTTGCGGTGGATCTCAGCGATGCGGTGGTGATTGCGAGCGAAAACGTCTTCCACCGAGAACTCGCCGAGCTGGCTTTGGCCGCTGGGTGCCACGTCCTATGCGAAAAGCCTTTGGCCACGAGTCTCGAAGACTGCGACTCGATGATCGCCTCTGCAGCGGCGGCCAATCGGGTCTTGATGACCGCGTTTCCCTGCCCCTACTCGCCCGCCTTTCAGCGCTTGCAGCAGCGCCACCAGTCGGGCGAGCTCGGCGTCTTGCGAGCCATCGCGACCACCAACCGCGGGACATGTCCGCATAGTTGGTTCACCCAAAAGGAGCTCAGCGGCGGCGGCGCGATGATCGACCACGTCGTTCACGTCGCGAATCTCCTCGACCTCCTTCTCGGTGAGACCCCCGAGCGGGTTCATGCGACCGTAGGCAACCAGATGTACCAAGGCGAGACCGAGGACATCGCGATGTTGACGCTCGACTACCCCGATGGGCTCTTCGTGACTCTCGACTCCAGCTGGTCGCGACCGAGCAGCTATCGCACCTGGGGAGACGTTACGATGACTCTCACTTATGACCATGGCGTGATCGAGGTGGACCTGTTCAATCAGGGGTTGGAGCGATTCTCCAACTCCGGAAAATCACACCAATCGGTCGGAACGGGATCCAACCTGGACCTGCTCGTGATGCGCGAGTTCGTCAACGCCATCACCGAGAATCGGACTCCGCTGACCGACGGCAACGCGGGTCGAAGAGCGGTGGCGATTGCCCTCGATGGTTACGCAAGCCTCAAAGAGGGCCAGCCGGTCCCTGCTCGATGATCGGCGCCCACATGCCGGCGGGAAAAGGTCTCGGGGCCGCAGTTCGCGCCGGCAAAGCGATCGGGTGCGAGGCGGTTCAGATCTTCACGAGCAGCCCCCAGATGTGGCGGTCGAAGCCGGTGACCCCAAAAGCCGTGGACGAACTCAACGCCGCCCGGGAAGAAACCGGCATCCAGATGGTCGTGAGTCACGATAGTTACCTGGTGAACCTCGCCAGTCCCGACCCCGAGAATCGGGTCAAGAGCCGCGATGCGCTCCAGGCTGAGCTGGGGCGATGTGGGCTCTACGGGATCCCCTATGTCGTCAGCCACATTGGGGCCGGGATGGGTCGGCCGGTGGAAGTCGCAATTGAACAGGCCGCCGAGGAGATCCGTGCAATCCTAGCCGCAACCGACGAGTCCGTGACGCTCCTCGCCGAGACCACCGCCGGCCAGGGGTCCTCGCTCAATTCCAACTTCGATGAATTGGCCGCCCTGCTCGCGGCCGTCGATTCACCCCGACTCGCCGTGTGTTGGGATACTTGCCACCTCTTTGCCGCTGGATATGCCCTCCACACCGAGGCAGGCTATGAAGAGATGTGCGCTGAATTCGAGGCCAAGATTGGCCTCGAGAAGGTCAAGGTAATCCACTTCAACGATTCCGCTAAGCCGTTCGCCAGTCGGCGCGACCGCCACGCCGCCCTCGGGGAGGGTGAGATCGGGGCCGAAGCCCTGGGGCGCATCGCCCGCGATCCCCGTTGGGCCGGGGTTCCGTTGCTCCTTGAGACTCCGGACGCCGAGACCATGCACGCGGAAAACCTTGCGCGGCTCGCGAGCTATCGTGCGGCATAATGCAGACACGAGTTGGCCGGGTGACGGCTCGCCCGAAAGGGCGAGAGGAAAGTCCGGACTTCATAGAGCGCGGTGCCCTCGGCAACGGGGGACGGGGTGACCCGATGGAAAGTGCCACAGAAACAAACCGCCCTGGCTTGCCAGGGTAAGGGTGAAATCGTGAGGTAAGAGCTCACGCCCGGTGTTCGCAAGTTCCCCGGGGGGCAAACCCCACCGGAAGCAAGGCCAAATAGGGAGGGGATGACGTGGCTCGCCGACCCTCCGGGTTGGCCGCGCAGATAAATCGTCACACAAAGACAGAATCCGGCTTATAGGCCGACTCGTCCTCATCCGCCTCAGCCCGGGCGGGTATAATCGGCCGCATATCCGGGGGCTATGATGGCCCCTTGGCAATGGATAAGGACCCGTCATGGCCAGCACCGGCAAAGTCATTCAAGTCATCGGACCCGTCGTGGACTGCCGATTCGGCAATAACCAGCTCCCCGAAATCTACAACGCCGTCGTCGTGAGAGACGAGGCCCGCGGCCTGGAGGTCGTGTGCGAAGTCGCCCAGCACCTTGGCGATGACATCGTCCGCACCGTTGCGATGTCCTCGACCGACGGTCTGACCCGGGGCATGGACGCCGTCGACACCGGCGGACCGATTTCGGTCCCGGTCGGTGATGCGACCCTCGGACGCGTCTTTAACCTCCTCGGCAAGCCCATCGATATCCTTGAGCAAGGCGAACACTCCGAGTCGCCCGAGGTCCGCGCTCAGCGGGCTGCGACTTTGGCCGCTGCTCCTCGGCTTCCGATCCACCGCACCCCGCCGACCTTCGACCAACAAAACGTTAAGGTTGAAATCCTTGTGACCGGTCTGAAGGTCATTGACCTTCTCGTTCCGTTCAACAAGGGTGGAAAGATCGGTCTCTTCGGTGGAGCCGGTCTGGGTAAGACGGTTACGATCCAAGAGCTCATCCGCAACATCGCGGTCGAAGCATCGGGTGTGGCCATGTTCGCCGGTGTCGGTGAGCGCACTCGCGAAGGAAACGACCTCTGGCTCGAAATGAAGGAAGCCACCTTCACCGACAAGGACGGTTCGACCAAGCGCGTTCTCGACAAGACGGCCATGGTCTTCGGCCAGATGAACGAGCCACCCGGAGCCCGACTCCGCGTCGCCCTGACGGCCCTGACCATGGCCGAATACTTCCGCGACGAAATTGGAACCGACGTTCTTATCTTTGTCGACAACATCTTCCGGTTCGTCCAAGCCGGTTCCGAGGTCTCGGCCCTTCTCGGACGGATGCCCAGCGCCGTTGGATACCAGCCGACGCTGGCCACCGAGATGGGCTTCCTGCAAGAGCGGATCGCATCGACCACCAAGGGTTCGGTTACCTCGGTCCAGGCGGTCTACGTCCCTGCCGACGACCCCACCGACCCAGCTCCGGCCACGACCTTTGCCCACTTGGATGCTTACATCTACCTTGAGCGGGCGATCGCCTCGAAGGGTCTGTTCCCCGCCGTGGACCCGCTGGCCTCGACCTCCAAGAACCTCGACCCGCAGATCGTAGGTGAAGAGCACTACGGAGTGGCTCGACAGGTTCAGCAGATTCTGCAGCGCTACAAGGAACTGCAAGACATCATTGCGATCCTCGGGATTGACGAACTCAGCGACGACGACAAGGTGCTGGTGGGCCGCGCCCGCAAGATCGAGCGCTTCTTTAGCCAGCCGTTCTTCGTGGCCGAGCAGTTCACNNGTCGCCGAGCAGTTCACCGGCAACACCGGAAAGTACGTCACGCTCGAAGACACCATCCGATCCTTCAAGGAGATCGTGGAAGGTCGCTGCGACGATATCCCCGAGCAAGCCTTCCTCTACTGCGGATCGATCGATGACGTGTACGAAAAGGCTCGCAAGATCCAAGAAGCTTCTTCCGCCGCGGCCGCCTCAGTGGGCGACGAGCGAAAGAACCCGAGGTAATCCCACTTGGCGACTCAGTTCAATCTCTCCGTTGTCGCGCCCGACCGAACCATCACCGAAGAACCGGTGAACTCGGTCTCGGCCCCCGCGTATGACGGCTATATCGGAATCCTTGCCGGCCACGAACCGATGATCGTGGCCCTTCGCCCCGGCGTCTTGGAGTATCGCGATGCCCGCGACCAGCTACGACACGTCGCCCTCGGCGGGGGATTCATGGAGATCAGTGGGACCTCGGTGATCGTCCTTGCCGACGACGCCCAACTCGCCCAAGAGATCGACATCAAGGAAGCCGAGCTCGCCCTTGAGCAAGCGCGCAAAGCCCTGCGAGGCGAGGATAGCTCGGTCAGCCGAGAAGACGCCACGCTGGAACTCGAACGCGCTCTCACCCGCATCCGAGCCGCCAAGCGCGCCTAGTTCGTAGCTGCCCGCCGTCGTCGAAGCACGGCGGCGAGGCCGAGCCCCAGC
>DDSL01000097.1:2220-4719 GCA_002343825.1 Chthonomonas sp. UBA2391 | reverse complement strand
GCGTCGATCGTCGGCTGCATGTGGTAGGCATTGGGAGTCGTCACCGAGACCGCGTCGATCTCTGGGTCGGCCAGGAGCTCGTGATAATCGGTGGTCGTCCGGGCGATCGAGAACTTCTCGGCCGCCTGAGCCAGGGTTTCGGGGTTGACGTCACAAGCGGCGACGATTTCGCAGTCATCGGGCATGGAGAGATAGCCCGGAACGTGGGCATTTTGCGCGATTCCTCCGGCGCCAATTAGCCCAATTTTCAGTTTTTTTGCCATTTCGAATTCCTTCTCGGCAGGCGGGTGGCAGGATTGCTTCTCGGCCAGGACGATGGGGCCTAAGCCTCAGGCTGGCAGAGCCGATTCTCCGGTGACGAACTTGCCAGCGACTCTTCCGATTCTTCAAGGTTACCAATTTCGGCCGGAGGTTCGGGGGCCGAGTGCCGGACGGCATACCAAGTGCCCGCAGCCGCGATCACGGCCAAAACGCTCCAGAAGATCGCCGGCGAGAGTTCTTGAACCCGGAAGATTGGGGTGCCTCCCTTCGCGAGCGTATGCACACCGTAGTTGTGAGCGGCCATAAACGTGAGCTTGACGCCGACCCAGCCGACCAAGAGATAGGCAACGTGATCCAAGGCTGGGAAGCGCTCAAGTAGACGAACGAAGTATCCGGCGGCAAATCGGAGCGCCACGACCCCAATGATCGCGCCCAGATAGACCACCCAGATTTTCTCTTGACTCTTGACCATCGCGACACCAGCCAGAACACTATCGACTGCGAAAGCGATATCGGTCATCTCAACGGCGACCACTGTCGCCCAAAATCCTGTTTGGAGTTCCCGCGACTTGCCCCCGTCATCGCTGTGCCGCAAGAAGTGCTTGACGGGTAACCAGAGCAGGTAAGCCGCTCCGATCGCTTGGAGCCACCAAAGGGCCATGATCGTCCGGGCAAAGAGGATCGCCACCAATCGGAACGCAAATGCCCCCGCCAGACCATAGAGCAGGGCCTTCTGCTGAAGTTTTTTGGGGAGGTGCTTGACCATGATGGCCAAAACCAAGGCGTTGTCGGCGGAGAGGAGAACCTCCAAGAGGACGAGAACGCCGATGACCGCCAAGTCACCGGTCTGAAAAGTTTGACCCCACATGCAAGACCCGATCCAGACTCAAAAGTTGAATCTGAACCTTAAGTTTGCCATAATTAAGGGCATACCCTGTCTCCAGCCTAGGGTGGGGCCCATAACCTATGCCGACGTACGTTTACGAATGCAAAACCTGCGAAAAGACCTTTGAGGTCGAGCAGCGCATCACTGCCGACCCCCTGACGAATTGCGACTGCGGCGCGAATGGGAGCCTGAAGAGGCTGATCCAGCCCACCGCCGTCATGTTCAAAGGTAGCGGATTCTTCGTCAACGACACGGGTTCCTCCAGACCGTCGACCGACTCCGCCGAGAGTTGCTCGGGCAATCCGACCAGTTGCCAGCGGTGCTCGGACGCGACGCCGGCGGAATAACCGCACCCTTACCAGGGTCCGTCGAATTGGGACCTTGCGAAAATGCAACAAAAATTCGCAATCAAATTTGCGATTTATGTCGTATGATGTTAGGCAGTCTGAATTCTAGCGAACTTTTCCACATTGTCGGAGGTCTTACCCTGGCGCCTTGTGACCGACGGTCTTTTGTCATCGTCCAATCAACGGTACCCAAGCCCACCGTTCTGCCAAAGTTGCCGGAACCGACTCGTCAATATTGTCTGATTGGCTGAGGTTTGTACGAGAAAATGCACCTTTGATTTCAAAGTGAGCGTAGAAATGTCACGAACACACCCCACTCGGACGGATAACCTGAGGCTCACGAAGGAATTGTGAGCGTCTAGGGGGAACCAGATAGGTATCGGTCGCCCCACATCTGGAGGAAGTGAATACATCCATATGTCTTTAGGAAACGGTTTACAAACTACGGCCCGACGGGGCAAGCCCATTACGGTGCGCAGCGCAAGCCGCGCCCCGTTCAGCCAGGCTGCAACTCATGCCCTTGTCGATGACCTGGGAGTGGAACCGGCAGAAGACGATCTGTTAGAGTTGGCCGATGAAGAGGCCGAGGCTGACGACGTAGTTGCTCAGCAAGGCCACGAAGACTCCGAAGAGCTCGAAATGTGGATGCGGCAAACCCGCCGCGCCCACCTGCTGACTCCGGCCCAAGAGGAGGACCTCGCCAAAAAGGTGCAGGCCCGCGATTTGGCCGAAGCTGGAAAGCTTAAGGAGCTCGCCAAGCTGCTCAACCGAGCCGATGAGTTCGATGAGTTCGAACTGAAGTACATCGTTAAGCAAGGCATCGAGGCCAAGGCTCACCTCATCGAGTCGAACCTCCGCCTGGTTGTTTCGATCGCGAAGAAGTACAACGCCCGCGGAATCCCCTTGGCCGACTTGATCCAAGAAGGGAACCTCGGTCTGATCCGTGCGGTTGAGAAGTTCGACTGGCGGAAGGGCTTCCGATTCTCGACCTATGCCACTTGGTGG
>DDSL01000097.1:1889-2209 GCA_002343825.1 Chthonomonas sp. UBA2391 | reverse complement strand
AACAAGGTCATGAAGACGGCCAACTCGCTGCAGCAAGAGCTGCACCGAGAGCCGACCCCGGACGAAGTTGCGGCGAAGGTACAAATGTCGCCGGACCGCGTGCAGGAAATGATGCGCGTGGCGGTGGAACCGTTGTCGCTTGAAACCCCGGTGGGTGAAAAGGATAACAGCTCCATTGGAGACTTCATCCCTTCGAACAACATGCCGACTCCGGGCGACGTCACTTGGACGCTCATCCGGCGGGAAGAGATCGACGGCATCCTTGGCCGACTGACGAACCGAGAGCGCGACGTCGTTCGACTTCGGTTTGGCCTGGACGA
>DDSL01000097.1:346-1881 GCA_002343825.1 Chthonomonas sp. UBA2391 | reverse complement strand
CCGAGCGATGAAGAAGCTTCGCCATATCGGCACCGAGCTGACCTCGCAAGGATTTGCGATCACGCCGTCGCCCAACTAAGTCACTCGTCGTGCACAAAGCAAATCAGCCCCGAGGTCGCAGAGACTTCGGGGCTGATTTGCTTGCGGAGGGCTGAACTAAATGCGGCGAGTCTCAACCCGCGTCGACTGCTTGCTCTTGAATCCGCCGCCGCCCTGGCCCATTTCCAGGCTCATGTTGGTGTCTGCGGTGGCGCTGGAGTTTACGAGGAGGCCGGAGGCAAGGTTGATCCGGGCGGTTCCGTCGATGCTCACCGACATTTTCATATTGCCCGGTGCGCCCTTGGTCGAAGGCGAAGCGCTGCTGGTGATTTTGAAGACCCCCACTCGGTCCGCCCCAGAACCCTCAATCGCCTGAAGCCGGATCGTCACCGGGATCGGTTCCAGGCNNTTCCGGGCCCGCCTCGACCCATCGCGGTCAGATCGAGGGTATTGGTCCAAGATTCGCCGACCCGAACCGGGCGCTGAGGGAAGGTGACTCCGTTGAATCCAAGAGCGTCGACGAGGTTGCTGGTATTGGGTTTGTCCGCGTCTGATTTGGCCTTACCCAGCGAATCGTAGTCCACAGTGAACTTCTCGCCTTTCTTGGGATTCCCGTCGGCCATCATCTGCTTGATCATGTTGCCGCCCTCACCCTTGACGTCGGTCTTGCTCGAAAGGATCGTGGTTTCCGAGGTGAAACCGCTCTTGTCGGCGCGGGTGATCCGGACCGTCTGGTCGACCGAATAGACCACTTCGATCGGACCCTTGGTGTTCATCATCCCGCCGAGATCGACGGTCATGTTTAGGGACATCCGGTACTTGGCGCTGGCCCCTTTGGTCGGAGTGTAGCGGAGGATCGTTTGGCCCTCGGCTGGCCGTGGGGTCGGAGGTTCCGGTCTAGGTCCCGGGCCGCCTTCGGGCTGAGGGCCGGGGTTGGGCGGCGGCCCACCGGGTCCGCCGGGCATCCCGGGATC
Source organism: Chthonomonas sp. UBA2391 (assembly GCA_002343825.1). GTDB lineage: Bacteria > Armatimonadota > Fimbriimonadia > Fimbriimonadales > Fimbriimonadaceae > UBA2391. The sequence continues at coordinate 868 of DDSL01000097.1, read as the reverse complement.
GGTCGGAGGCTCGGGCATCGAACCGGGTTCGCTGGAAACCGGAGAATCCGGGCCGCCGGGATTCGGGCCCGAAGGCATCCCGTCGGGGGTTGTGCCGGTCATCGGGTTTGCCGGTGCCGATCCAGCTCCAGATTGGCCCGATTGCTCAGCAAACTGCCTTCCCGGTTGCTTCTCCGGCGGAAGGCCAATCCCTCCGGCCCGCTCCTGATAGCCGCACCCGGCGGCGAGTACCACCGCCATCCCAGCCAAAACCACGATCTTCTTCGGCAACGTTGTCATCGCTCTTTGATCATTATGGACGCACGAGATGGGTGCGTAATTCCAGGATCCCCCACAAGATGAGTCCAAAAGAAATTCGGTGCCAGACCCTAAAGGGTGTGGCACCGAAAGGAGCAGCCAACCGGCACGACTTTACGCGTCGGCGTAGAGATAGAACTCGTACGGATGCGGTCGGAGGTCGATCGCGTCGCACTCGTGCAGGAGCTTGTACTCGATGTAGGTCTCGATGAGGTCCTTGGTGAA
>DDSL01000097.1:0-329 GCA_002343825.1 Chthonomonas sp. UBA2391 | reverse complement strand
TAGAGGTCCTTGTCGATCGGCTTGGCCGGTTCGATTCGGTTTTGGATTCCATCGAGGCCTGCCATCAAGCAGGCGGGGAAGGCAAGGTACGGATTCGCGGTCGGGTCTGGAGCGCGGAACTCGACTCGCTTCGCCTTCGGCGACTTGCTGGTCATCGGGATGCGGATACAGGCCGATCGGTTGCGGCTGCTGTACATCAGGTTGATCGGCGCTTCATAGCCCGGGACCAATCGGCGGTAGCTGTTGGTGGTCGGGGCGCAGAAGGCCAGCAGGGCCGGAGCGTGCTTCAGCAGTCCGCCGATGTACCATCGAGCATTGTCGCTCAGTCC
>DDSL01000103.1 GCA_002343825.1 Chthonomonas sp. UBA2391 | reverse complement strand
TCTTCAACATCCTGCTGCAGGTCATGGAAGACGGACACCTCACCGACTCGCAAGGTCGCCAAGTGGACTTCCGCAATACGCTGATCATCATGACCAGCAACGTGGGCGTCCGACCGATCGAGATGGACAAGGGCCTCGGATTCCGCGACGTCAAGATGGACCCCAGCGATCCGAAGACGTACGAGAACATGAAGAACAAGATGCTCGAAGAGATGAAGAAGCTCTTCCGGCCCGAGTTCCTCAACCGGGTCGATGAGACCATCGTGTTCCAGCACCTGAAGAAGGAAGAGATTCTGCGCATCGCCGATCTCTATCTCAAGCGGGTCAACGAGCAGGCGACGAGTCTCGGCATCACCATCGAACTCAGCGAGGCCGTCAAGGACCTGCTGGTGGAAAAGGGATACGACCCGAATCTCGGGGCGCGCCCGCTCCGCCGAGCCGTCCAGCGCTTCATCGAGGATCCGCTCAGCGAGGAACTCCTCCAGGGCACCTTCCAAGATGGAGACGTCGTCACCGCCGAGCTCGATGGAGAGAACGTCGTCTTCAAGAAGTCGACCGGAAATAAGGACAAGAAGCAGCTCGTCAAGAGCAACTGATCCGACTCCGCAATGCGCCCCCCGTCAAATGACGGGGGGCGCTATTTGTTGTGCGAAGCAATGATGCGAGAGGCCGGGATATTGGCGAGCTTTAATCTTTTTTCCCTTCCGGGCGAACTTTTGGGGCCCGGTACGAGTATCACTTATGCAGTGCGGTAGGTGTGTCTGTCCGCACGGCACAATTGGTCCCCAACCATGAAAAAGGCATTCACCCTCATCGAACTTCTGGTGGTCATCGCGATCATTGCGATCCTCGCCGCCATTCTTTTCCCGGTCTTCGCCCAAGCTAAGAACGCGGCCAAGAAGACCCAAGACCTGTCGAACATCAAGCAGATCGGCACCGCCCTTCAGCTCTACATCAACGATTCCGACGACGTCTATCCGATCAGCTATTATCTGACCAACGGAGTCAACGAGACCGCCGGTTACACCCACTGGTCGGGGACTCTGCAACCCTACGCAAAGAACCGAGAGCTCTTCGTGAGCCCTGGCGACAAGCTCCAAGGGATCGCCCCCAACAGCTGGCTCACCACCAACAACAACCAGGGCAAGGGACCTGCTGCCGGACAGACCTCGCGCGCTAACGTGCTCGACGTCCAAGTTCCGCGACTCAGCTACGTCGCCAACGCTCTGATCATGCCCGGAAAGCCGACGGCTGCCATCGGTACGGTTGCGGTTGGAAGCGGCGCCATCGACGATCCGTCGGGAACGATCATCATCGCTCCGATGTCGGACACCCTAAACTGCGTCCGCGACGCCGCCAGTGGTCCGGCCCTCAGCTACCGACCGACCAACCCGCTGGTCGAAGCGAACGGCGTGGCCGGCTTCCAAGGCGCCGGTGTGGCCGTCGATGGTATCTCGGACATTTCCCGAACCGTCTACTGGGCAATCTCAGTCAACGCGGCCCAAAACGCCCTCAACCAGTGCCGCACCTCCAACGCAGCAAACCTGGCCAACATCGCCTACACCTCCCCGCTCCGATTCGACAACGGCGCGAACTACGTGAACAGCGACACCTCGGCTCGATTCCGAACCCTCGCCGACACGCTCAACCCCGACCAATTCAAGTGGGGCAAGCGAGCCTACGGCTTCGGCGGACAGCAAATCAACAAGCCAGGAACCACCGTCTCGGTCGACTAATTCTCGATCAGACCCTATCCAAAGCCCCCCTCCCTCTTAGTCGGAGGGGGGCTTCATTCTTTGTATAACCCCATAGATTCAACGCGGTGGCCTATACGCCCGAAAGCGTTACCGGGTTCCATCTTGAAAGGTTAAGGTTGTGTTAAGAAAGGCAAGATTGCGAAAATCATGAGCCATACTCTTCTCCGGTACCGGTCCCTCCGCCGGAATGAAGCCCTCATGAAAAAAGCATTCACCCTCATTGAATTGCTGGTCGTGATCGCCATCATCGCGATTCTGGCCGCTATCCTCTTCCCTGTCTTTGCTCAAGCCAAGACGGCCGCCAAGAAGACTCAGGACCTGAGCAACGTCAAGCAGATCGGAACGGCGATCCAGATGTACTTGAACGACTCTGACGACGTGTATCCGCAGGCCTACTACTACGTCAACGATAACAGTAGCGCCAACGGTTACGTCCACTGGTCGGGGACCCTCCAGCCTTACATCAAGAACCTGCAAATCTTCGTCAGCCCCGGCGACAAGAACCAAGGACTTGCCCCCACCAACTTCATTGGCAACAACCGAGGCGCGGGCGTCCCGGCCGGTCAAACCAGCCAAGTCGCGACGGTTCAAGATAACCAGGCTCCCCGACTCAGCTACACCGCCAACGGCCTTCTGATGCCGCGAAAGCGACGCACCGCCGACCCCGCCAACACGATCGGTAGCGGCGTGGTGGACGATCCGTCCGGAACCATCCTCGTCGCCCCGCTGACGGATAGCGTGCCCTGTATCAACGACAGTTCGCAGGCCTCCGGTATTGCCTACAAGACCCACCGATCGACAAACCCGCTCCTCTTGACAGACGCGGGAACCGGGGCAGCCGCTTCGGTGAGCCCGTTCGCTGGCGAAGCCCTGACGGAAGTAAACCGAGCCGCCTACTGGGCCGTTTCGGTCAACACCGCCAAGAAGCAACTTCTGGACTGTAAGACCCTCAGCGGCAACGGTCGAGTCCACCTGGTGTACACCGCGCCCGAGCGATTCGGAGACGGTGCCAACTACGTGAACGCCGACAGCTCGGCCAAGTTCCGAACGCTGGCTGCGACCCTCAACCCGAATGCCTTCCTGTGGGGCAAGCGGGCCTACACCGCGGGTGGCGGCGCGATCAACAAGCCGGGCACCACGGTGAACGTCGACTAATCATCTTCTCAACTGGGGACCGAGCGGCCCTCACCTTCCACAGCGAATCTGGAAGGTGGGGGTTGCTCATTTTTGAGACTCTCGCCAGGAGACCAACTCGGCCTTGGCTTCCTTTCCCCGAGCCTCCAGATTTGTCCGCCACTCGGCTTCATAAGGCTCCAGTGCCGCGATCAGGATCTCGAACACCGCTAGGTCGCGGGCCCATTTCTTGTTCGCCGGGATGACGTGCCAAGGAGCCGATTCGGTCGAGCACTCCGAAAGCGCTTCTTCATAGGCTTCGGTGTACGCGTCCCAGTGGGCTCGTTCCTTCCAATCGCCGACGCTAAGCTTCCAGCTCTTGAGTGGGTCTTCTTCTCGGGCCAAGAGCCGCTCTTCCTGCTCGTCGGGGCTGATGTGGAGCATGAACTTGACCAGGATCGTGCCCGACTGAACGAGCAGCTCCTCAAAGTTCCGGATCGCCTCATACCTTGGCCGCCAAACCTTTTCGGGAACCAGGTTATGGACCCTGACCACCAAAACATCCTCGTAGTGGCTCCGATTGAAGATCACGATCTCCCCCAGCCCTGGGGTTTGGCGGTGGACCCTCCACAAAAAGTCGTGGGCGAGTTCCTCTGCGGTGGGGACCTTGAAGCTGGCGACCCGTGTGCTCTGCACGTTCACCGCCTCGAGAATCTTCTTGATGGTCCCGTCCTTCCCCGCTGTGTCTCGGCCTTGCAAAACGATCAAGAGCGAGTGGTCGCCAGCGGCAAAAAGAAGCTCCTGAAGTTCCGCCAAGCGCCGTCCCAGCTTGACGAGCCGCGCCTGGCCCTCCTCCTTGTCGAAATCCGGCGAAGCCGAGGGGTCGATCTTGGAGAGGTGGACGTTCTTTCCGGGCGCAATCTGGATGGCGATGGGCATTTCTCAAATTTATCCTAAAGTCGCCCAGATCTTAACCAGGCCTTAACGCCCCGCTAACATGCCTATGCAATCCTACGAGGCATGAATGCTCGTGCTTATCTTCCGCTTCTCGTTCTCGCCGTCGCCGCCAGCGCCGCCAACGCCCAGCTCCAGCGCGTCCGGGAGCGGCTCGTGGGACTTTCGCTCACTCCCAGCGTCATGAACGTCGAGGCCTACTACAACGGTTCTTCTTTCTCGGGCGGCGGAATCTTCCAAGCCATCGGACGTTACGAAGTCCGCGAGAACGGTCGACGTCGGTTCGAGAACCGGAATATCAGCAACCTGGTGACCTGGACCTCCAGCCGAGAAGATGTCTTCAGCATCCAACCCGATTGGAACCTCTTCGCCGACGGTCTGTATGTTTATTCACAAGACACCGGAATCATCGGAGTCACGACGATCACCGTTCGGTATCTGGGCCGCTCGGCCAGCTCAACCCTCACCGTCTGGGCCGACTGATTGGTAGGGGGTAGGGGGTAGGGGTTAGGGGTTAGGGGCTAGGGG
>DDSL01000058.1 GCA_002343825.1 Chthonomonas sp. UBA2391 | reverse complement strand
GGATAGGGGATAGGGGATAGGGGATAGACTCCTTACAAGTCCAGAATCCAAAATCGTACAACCTAAATCCCACAACCTAACCCCCAAGCCCTACAACCTACCCTCTACCCGCCAATCTTCCCGCCAGGAACTTGGTCACCCGAACCATCCCCATCAAACCCATCGACTTGCCCATCGAGAGCTCGCGGCCGAAGATCTCGTACACGATCTCTTCAGGGATCCTCGCGGCCATTGCTGGTGGCTCACCGCGCAAGGCATCGCCCAGAATCACCCCCATCGCCATGGCCGAGATCCCCTGAGGGTTTTCGACCGCGAAATCAATGACGAGGCCCCCGTCGGAGTCGGTCTCGACCCAGACGAAGGCTTCGCTCTCGCACCCCGGAACGCGGTGTTCCTCCGGATACGGCTTCGGTCGATCCGGCGCCGAATAGCGGTCGGCGAGCGAGATCAGCGCCTGAATACGCTCTGTCCGTTCGGGGAAGAACGACAGATCGTCGAGGATCGACTGAAGCCGCGGGGGTAAGCCACTCACCGTTCGATGGGAACCCCAACGCTATTGCCCCATTCCGTCCAGCTTCCGTCGTAGTTCCGGACTTGCTCGAACCCGAGAAGGTGCTTCAGGACGAACCAGGTGTGGCTGCTGCGCTCGCCGATCCGGCAATAGACGACGATATCTTCATTGGGCTGGACCCCGGCTTCTTCTAGGTAGAGAGCTCTGAGCTCCTCCGCCGAACGGAATGTTCCATCTTCGGGGTTGACGGCCTTGGCCCAAGGCACGCTCCTTGCCCCGGGGATGTGTCCGCCGCGCAGGGCTCCCTCGTTCGGATACTCCGGCATGTGGAGTCGTTCCCCCGTGAATTCCTGGGGCGAGCGGACGTCGATGAGCTTGCCCTCGGACTGCAAATGCCGCAGGACGTCTTCGCGAAAGGCGCGGTTGCTTTGGTCGTCTCTCTGGACACTCGGGTAGTCACTCGGGGTCAGGCTCGGGGTTTCCCGGGTGAGCGTCCGGCCTTCCTTTTCCCACTTCAGGCGGCCACCGTCCATCAGCTTGACGTTGGTGTGGCCAAAGAGGGTGAAGACCCAGAGGGCGTAGGTTGCCCACCAGTTGCTTCGGTCGCCATAGAACACAACCGTCGTTTCGGGAGTGATTCCCAGACGAGAGCAGAGAGCGCGGAAGGCCTCGGGATCGATGTAGTCCCGCCGGACTGGGTCATTCAGGTCCCGTGTCCAGTCGATCTCCACGGCCCCGGGAATGTGCCCGCTGACGTACAGTAAGGGGTCTTCATTAGATTCCACGATCCGAACGTTGGGGCTGTTCAGATTTTCGGCGACCCAATCCGTGCTGACAAGAATCTCGGCATTCACATAGCCGCGCGTTTCAATCGAAGTCATGTTGGTAAAGGTACCTACGTCCCGCGAACTTTGTGCGTCCTCCTTCCAAGGTGAGCGCGTGCTATTTTTGCGCTGGGGGCGTCAGTATAGAAAGGATGACGTTGGCTTGGGGCTTGTTCTTGGTTGCCGGACTGGGATCGAACGGCACGGTCGATTTGCGGCAGTATGAACTGGGGCTCGCCCTGTATCTGGGTGAATCTGCCGAATCGGTGACTTTTTCCCCCGACGGCAACTTTGTGCTCTTCACCAATTCTGCCGGAGAAGTCCCATATTCGGCGCGATTGGGCGAGGTCGGGGGGCGTGCCCCGGAAAGGCGATTGGTGAACTGCCTCTATCGCGTCAGTTGTGCGGACGGAAAGTTAGAGCTGGTTGCGGGGTTCAAAGAGGGCCAAGAGTTGCGCGGTTTCTCGATCTTGGGAACCGGGGGCGATGTCCTCTATCGGTTGGGGACGCCGGGGTCGCCGACGGAGCGGATGGTCTGGGCGCCCGTCGGGGGAAAGCCGGTGGCGCTCCTCGAGCCCGATCCCGGCCTGCGGGCCGAGGTCTGTTCGGCGCCGGATCGCCGAGGCGGGATGGTGGCCTACAGTCGGCGCGAGTCGGATCGTCCAGCGCCGGTCCGGGTCTTGATTTTGGATGGAACCGGAATGCGAGAGCTCCCGGGAATTCGGGATTGGAGATTTGCTCTCTTTTTGGGGACCTCGACCGAGACCGGGGAAGCCGTCTTTTTTGCCACGAGTGAACCGACTGGCGATGGCAAACAAGGCTGGTTTGCCATCGACTGGACCACGGGAGCGATTAGGCCGACGATCCGGGAGGCTCCTTCAGTCTACGAGGCCGTCAAGGTCAAGCCGGAGCTCGTCCACACCCACCAAGAAACCACCGGCGAGATCACGACCTCGGACGGAACCGTGCAGAAAGTGGTCACCCGAGCGGCGACGCGAATATTGGCCACGGACCCCAGGGGTTACCGTGTGGTTTATCAAACCGCCGAGGGAGCCTTCTTGAGAGAATGGGTGCGAAAAAAGGCCTGATTGCGGTCTAGTCCGCGGCCCGACAGCGCGCGAAGAGCGAGCCCAATCCCAGCAGCGCGAACATCAGCACGTAGGGTGAGACCAAAAAATCGGCCATTCCGCCGGGGCTTGGGCTTTGGGCAAACGAATCCCGCAGATCTTGCCAAAAGCTCGAGAATCCCGAGAGGTCATTGAGCTGTTCAGCCGGCGCAAAAGGAACCCCTCCCTCAGAACTGCGAAAGACGCTCTGCCGGAGATCTTGAAGGCTAAATTCGACCGAATGCACCAGCCAGTCGCTTGGACCAGTGCTGGCGAGGACCGGCCCGCGTTTTTCCAGCGGGACCCCCGTCACGTCCAGAGCGCTCCACGAGATGGAGAACCCCAAGATCAAAATTGCGAAGCCAAGAAAGTAACGGAGCATCGTTGCCACGTCCCAGAAGCCCAAAAATAGAACGGCGTCCAGAATTTAGTCTACAACGATATCGAGAGAATCCAACCGCGAATGTGACAATCTGGCAAAAACTGGTGGGCCCGGTGGGGATCGAAC
>DDSL01000133.1 GCA_002343825.1 Chthonomonas sp. UBA2391 | reverse complement strand
TAACGACCACCAAAGCCGCTCCTCGCTGCCTCTTCCATTAGAGCAGCGGGGAGTTTTTGTTTCCTAGGAGGGTCCAGTGGCTCAGGTCTTTTGCCCCACTGCTCAAAGGCTCTGGGGCGACCCGGCGGAACCCCTGATTCGGCTGGGAGAGTTATAATCCCATAGTGGCGCGCATCCAGACCCTGACCGATTCGGATTGGATCGAAGTGGTCGCCCCCGAATGGGAGGCGCTCCATCGTGGGTCTCATTCGGCCACTCCGTTTCATTCTCCGGCGTGGTTGCGAGCTTGGTCCGAAACAGTGGGCCGCCGTTTTCGCCCCGAGGTTTGGTTGATTCGAGAGGGGAACGACCTCGTCGGAATGTTTCCCCTAACCCGAACTCAGGCCCCTTGGGTGGCCCTGCGGTCAATGGCCTCAGGGATGAGCGATCTCCTTCATCCTCTCGCCGCACCGGGCTACGAACAAGTCGTCTCGGCCGCGATCCGGGACCGGGTCGCGGAACTGGAGGGCGTTCACCTCTTGGACCTCCACCAGATTCGCGCCGATCACCCGCTCGCCGATCTCGCGAACCCCGACGAGATCAAGCCCCAGGCCGAGTGTCCGGTTCTCAACCTTCCCGCGACCTTTGAGGCGTATCTAGCCACCCTTAGCAAGAGCCTGCGCACCGACGTAAATCGAGGTCTCAAGAAGAATCCCGAAATCCGGACCGTTTCTGATGGGAGTGACCCCGTCGAATTGCTGGAGCAGTTCTTTGATCTCCACGGGCGACGGTGGAAGAAGCGCGGCTTACCCGGCGCCTTTGGCTTCAAACGAGTCCGAGAGTTTCACCGGAGCTTCGTCCGGAAAGCGGCTCCGGAGGACCTTTGGCTCAGCGTTTTTCGGCATGAAGGCGAGCCGATCGGGGCGATCTATGCGCTGCGGACCGGGGGGCAAGTGAGCTTCTATCAGAGCGGATTTTCTCCCGATCACCGGGCGCTCTGTCCGGGCAGCGTCTTGATCGGCTGGACGATCCGCCGGGCGATAGAGGAGGGTTGCCACACGTTCGACTTCTTGCGCGGAGCCGAACCCTATAAGCTAAGGTGGAAGCCTCAGCAGGTGGTGGCTAATTTGCGGTGGATGCGCCATTCTCGCCCGGGTTGGGGCCGCTTTGCCCTAGCTGTTAACCAGGCAGAGGCGCGGATCGAGGCCCGGATTCGGCAGCGTTTGGAAGGTCGGGGGTTGGTGGGCTGATGGCAACGGGCAACCCCAAGGCCAACGGCAAGAATCGGGTCGCGATCATCATTCCGGCCTACAACGAGGAACTCCGGATCGGGAAGGTCCTTGATGCAGCGGTCCTCTGTTCCTTGGCCGACGAGGTGATCGTGGTTTGCGATGGCAGCACGGATCGGACGGCCGAGATCGCAAGCCTCTATGAGCGAGTTAAGGTGGTCGATTTGGGCCACAACTTGGGCAAGGGCGGGGCCATGGCGATGGGAGCCGCTTCCACCGGGGCGGAGATCTTGCTGTTCGTCGATGCTGACCTCATCGGGATGCGGCCCGAACACATGGAGAAGATCATCCTCCCGGTGCTTCTGAGCCAGTGCGACATGTGTATCGGCGTCTTCCGTGGCGGGCACTTTCTCAGCGATACGGCCCAACGGATCTCGCCGTATATCAGTGGTCAACGAGCCCTGCGACGGTCATTTTTCCAATCGATCCCCTATCTGGATGAGATCCGTCTGGGAGTTGAGGTCACCATCAACACGGTAGCAAAGCGGCAGAAACTCCGGGTTCATCGGGTCGTTTTGCAAGGTGTCAGCAACACGTTTAAGGAGAGCAAACTTGGATTGGTCAAGGGCACTGCGGCGCGGGCAAAGATGTATGCCGAAATCGGGCGGGCGATGGTCCGCGTTCGTCGGAAGAAGGAGCGGAAACGTGCTCGTCCTCGCCGCTAGCCTCGTTTTGGTCGGGTGCGAGATCCCGCGGACCGGCAACTTTCCGAGTCCGACTCAGGCACCGATTTCGCTGGTTCAAGAGTCGAAGTATCGACTGGGAGTTCCCGATGCCCAGAGCAACCCAGAGGCTCGGCGCGTACTTGTGGTGGTCAACCGCGCGAGCGAAACCAGCTTTCAGATCGCGGAATATTACGGCCAAAAGCGGAAGATCCCGGAGTCGAACTTCGTCAAGATCAACGTCGCCGACCAGGAAGTGACCAACGGGCAAGACTTCAAGCTGCGGATCTTGGCTCCGGTCAAAGCCGCTCTGGGGAACGCCAAGAACCGGATCGACTTCATCGTCACGACCAAAGGGGTCCCGATTCGGATCGGCGGCGGCAATGGATATTCGGTCGATGCGCACCTGATGGCGATGGACAAGGGCTTTGAGCCGATTCCCGAGACGATCGTCTCGCTGAGTCCCGAACAGCGGGAAGCGGCGATCGTCCGGTCGCTGAACCCGTACCAAAACGCGAAAGAGCCATTCAACAGCAAGAAGTACGGCATGTGGTTGGTCACCCGGCTGGACGGCTATGAGCTCCCCCAGATCAAAAAATTGATCGACAATTCGGTCGCGGCCAAGCGAGAGACCGGCCCCTTCTTCTTTGATGCCGCTGGGAACAGGAATTCTGAAGGTTACAAGATCACCCAAGACTCGCTGCGGCGGGCCCACGCCACGCTGACCCGAAGGGGATTCAACTCGGAATTGGAGGACACCCAAGCTTTTGTGAACCCCAGAAAGCCCTTGGCGGGGTATGCGAGCTGGGGAAGCAATGATGGCGCGTTTAATGCTGGAACCTACTATGGCTTGCGGTTCAAGCCTGGGGCCATTGCCGAGACCTTCGTGAGCACGAGCGGCCGGACCTTTAGTCGAACCAGTGGCGGCCAAAGCCTCATCGCCGATCTGATAGAGCAAGGGATCACTGGGGTGAAGGGCTACGTGAGCGAGCCGTATACCTTTGCTTTGGCCGATGCCGAAGTCTTGTTCGACCGATACACGTCGGGTTTCAACTTGGCCGAGAGCTTTTATGCTGCGAGTCTTGTCATCAAGTGGAAGGACGTCGTGATCGGAGATCCGCTCTGTCGGCCCTACGCAAAGTGAAGCTCCTCTTCTTGACCCGGAGTCTGGACCCGGCCCTGCAACGCTTGGTCGAATGGGTCGCGGACGGCCTGCGAGCGGGTGGTGACGAAGTGGATCTGTTGGACGCCGCGCCCTGGATGCCGATGGCCACCGACAAGGGTAGCGACCGGGAGACCACTCGGGAATTGCAGCGGCGGGCGAAAGGTTATGACTTGGTCCACGCCTGGAACTGGCGGTGCGCCTGGGCTTGCGGATCGGCACTGCGCAATGAGCCTTGGGTCTATTCGGCCTTGACCCGCCCAAAGACCAGCCATCCGGAGCTGCTGGATCGCCTCTGCCGAGCGCGAATGGGTTTTTGCGCCAATTCCGTGATCCACAAGGACTTGGACGCGGCCTTTTGCACGCCCATACGCCACGTTCCTCTCGGGGTTCCTGACCTCCCAGAGATCTCTCGGGAACAGGCCCGGGAGACCCTGGGGATCCCCTTGGAGGACCCGGTCGTGATGGCTGAACCCGAAACCGACGTCCTCGACTGGGTGCGGGATGCGGTGACCTCGTGTCGCGACCGGGTCCCGGCGATCCGGCTGAGTCTGGGCCCTGACCAGCGATCGACCCGGATTGCGGCCGCCAATATCGTCTTGGTGGCAGATCGGCGAAACGGGACGAGTGCCCTTGCGCTAGAGGCCATGGCCCGGGGAGCAGTTCCGCTTTTACGCGATTCGAACGGACTCGAAGAGCTGATCGACGAGCGGGTCAGTGGCTACCGGTTTATCGAAGATCACGAGATGGCGGACACGTTGGCGGCGGCTTTTCAGCTCCCTCTCAAGCTTGAGTCGATGGCCGGCTCGGCGCGCGCCAAGGCCGCCGACGAACTCAGTCTTGATCGGACCTTGGAGCGGTATCGCAAGGTCTACCTGGACTCTTTGCGGTAGCGCCTTTTTCCACAAATCGGGTTAAATCATGGCGTGGATGTCACCACGGATCGGTGGTAACGGAGGACGGAGCAGGGAAGCTCCCTCCACACTCCTCCCCACCAGAGGGACTTGCTCGTGCGGCGAAAACCGACCAAACAGACCATCCTCCTCGTCCTAGGCCTCATTGTTGGCTTTTTCCTCTATCGCATCGGTCAGGATGTTTGGAGCTTGCAACGTGCGGGATTCTTCGAGCAGATCGAGAAGCAGGAATACCAGGCTTCCCGGCTCGACAACCTCAAGGCCCTCCACACCGCCCTTACGCTCTACCACGACAGCGAGGGTCAATATCCCTCGGCCGCAGGTTGGATGGACGCAATTGAGCCCAGCCTCAATACGGCCGACCTGAAAGACGGCGAGTCGAAAAAGAAGATGATCCGCCCGGATTTGGCCGCTCAACCCGGCGCATATGGCTACGGAATTTCATCCGCCGCGGCTGGCAAATTCAAGGACGACGTGCCCGAAAAGGGGAGCGCCATCCTTGTATTTGAATCGAAAGCCACCACCCGCAACGCGACTGGGGAAGCCAAGACGGAGGGTCTGCCGAAAGGCAAAGCCGTCACGATCGACGGCGCGATTGTGGAATTTTGAACGGCTTCCTCGGTTCGCCTCTCAGCTTGTAGCAGGCTCGACAACGGGCTTCATAGCTTTCTTGGGCTCCGATGAGAACGATGGGGTCGTCGTGGTGGGCGGGCTTGCCTTCGATCATTCGGTAGGTGTGGCTGGCCGGCTGCCCGCACTTAAGACAGATGGCTCGGAGCTTGACCACCTCGTCGGCCGAGCAGAGGAGCCGGGGTATCGGGCCGAAGGGGCGCCGGCGAAAATCTTGATCTAGGCCAGCCGCAATCACCTCGACCCCCTGATCGGCAAGATCAACCAATAGATCGACGATGGAGTCTTCAAAGAATTGGACCTCTTCGATCAACAGCGTCTGGATCTTGGGGTTCAAATGCTGGACGAGTTCGGCGACATTTTTGACCGGCAGAGCCTCGTGGCGAACCCCCATATGGGTGGCGACCATCGACTCGTCATAGCGGCGGTCGATGCTGGGCTTGAAGACTTGGACGACCCTTTTGGCATAGAGAGCCCGGCGCGCCCGGCGGATGAGCTCTTCACTTTTGCCGGCAAACATGCTGCCGCAGATGACGGTGAGGGATCCGGGGGTCTTCATTCGGGCTCGCCTTCTTGATCGGCTTCAAACATCTCTTCCATCTCGTCGCTGAGGTCGTCATCCATCGCTTTGCCGACTTCGCGGGCAAAGTTTCGGACGGCGGTGGCGGAATCGGGCTCTCCGTAGAGGTCGATGCGGTCGCTGATCTCTTCTACCCTCTCGTCCTCACTCCGGCCCCGGCGGAATCGGCTGATGAGCTTTTGGAGCTGCTTTTCTCCGCAGCTGGGGCAGGCTTGGTCGGCGGGATCCTCGCTCAGGGCCATGAGGAGGGTAGCTTTGGCCCCACAGGCCTGGCATCGGAACTCGTAGACCGGCATGCTCTGGTGGATTGTCGCACTTTTTTGGGGGTTGATTTTGGGAGGAGGTCTATAGATGTTTGAAGAGGGACTTAGCGAGTCGAGCGAGATCAGCGTCCACATTGATCGCGGCGTCGATCCCGTAGTCCTCGAGCAGGGTCGGGCTGATCATGTCGGCCATTGCGGTCACCAATACTGCCTTGATGCTTGGGTGACGTCGTTTGAGGTGTTGCAAAACTCCCACCCCGTCATCCAGCCTCAGCTTGTGGGCGTCGACGAGCATCATCATGCTAAAGCAAATATCCGGCGCATCCCCAGATTCAGCCAATCGCAAAGCGAGTTGGGTTTCAGTAAAGATTTGTACGTCTGGCCAATATGCTAGGAGACTTCCTCTGAGGTACGCGCTCGGGTGTATAGCCCAAACCTTGTGGGATTCTGAGGTTGAGACGCGGTTCAACATGGGGGATTTTGGGGGCGGAGAGATTCTCTACGGTCTGTGAGGTGGACTCGGGCGGATGGGTGTTCGGTTCGCTCGTTTGCGGGCAGGGTTCGAATCGAACGCCGGAGCGGAAAGAATTACTACTCGTGACTCTGCCAGACCTCCCCAGGTACCTTGGAACCGAATCGGGGCGGAACCCGTTCGTAACTCTCGGAAGAGCCACTCATGAAGATCCTTGCTCCGGTTGCGGCGTTTTTTATCTGCGCGACGTTTTACGTTGCCTATGACCGCAGTCGTCCGGTGCCTCCGCTTGAGGGCTTCTCGACGGACTTCAAGACCGCCCAGGCTCAGGCGCTGAAGGAGAAGAAGCCTCTGATGGTCGTCTTCAGCACCGAATGGTGCGGCTATTGTCGCAAGCTGGAGCGAGAGACCTTTCCCGATGCCAAAGTTCGCGAGCTTGGCAAGAAGTTTGTGAAGGTAAAGGTGGACGGCGACAAGGAGCGGGCGATAGCCGAGCAATTCGGTGTAAGCGGCTATCCGACGATCGTCTTCTTCTCACCCGACGGCAAAGGCCAGCCCCGGTATTTGCCCGGCTATCTTCCGCCTAAGGAGTTTTCCGAAGTTCTCGAGATGGCGATCCAGACCTACGGAGTCCAGTAGACTCTAGGGCATGATTCGTCCGCCGCTCAGCAACCCCGGGGCCACTCTGCGCCAGATGTGGTCAGAGGGAATCGTGGTGATGCCCGGTGCCTTCAGCGCTCTGACGGCGGCGGCGGCCCACAAACAGGGAGCGAAGGCGGTCTACCTGAGTGGAGGGGCGATCACAAACAACCTGCTCGGGGTGCCCGATATCGCCCTGATCACACTGAACGAAATGGCGACCGTCGCCGCCCAAGCCTGTCAAGCGGCACCTGTGCCGATGGTCTGCGATGCGGATACGGGGTTCGGAGAGGCATGGAACGTGGCCCGGGCCGTGATCGAACTCGAACGCGCCGGGCTCGCTGGGATCCACTTGGAGGACCAGGTGATGCCCAAGCGATGCGGCCACCTGGATGGGAAAGATCTGGTTTCTTCGGCCCAAATGGTCGAGAAGATCGAAGCGGCGGTGGCGGCCAAGCGCAACCCCGACTTTTTGATCATTGCTCGGACCGACGCGCGGGGCGTCGAGGGATTTGAATCGGCGGCTGCGCGGGCTCAGGCCTATGTCGCGGCGGGGGCGGATGCGATTTTTCCGGAGGGGCTGACGAGCGAAGAGGAGTTTGCCCAGTTCCGAGCCGCAGTTCCGGGGGTTCCGCTCCTGGCCAATATGACCGAGTTCGGCAAGACTCCCTTGATCCCGGCGGCTCGGTTCCAAGAGCTGGGTTACCAGATGGTGATCTTTCCCGTGACCGCGCTTCGGGTGATGCTGAAGGCGGTTGAGGAGTTCTACGGCGACCTCCTCCGGACGGGGACCCAGGCGGAATGGATGGACCGAATGCGGACCCGCAGAGAACTCTACGAGACCCTGGACTACGACCAGTACCTCGGCCCCGTGAGCTGGTGATCGTCGGTTCCCCAGAGTGTCAAGAGAACTTGTCACCGGAGTCGGGCTTTTTATCAGTAGTGCAGATAAGTGAGCTAACCCGAGAGTCTTATTATCAGAAAGTGGGTTTTCCGATAATAAGGCTCTCGGGTTAGGGCCATAATTATCGGCAGGATGCAACAAACGTCTCTCCGAGCCGGGGTCTATATTCAGCAGCCGACGGGGTATCGGGCCTTTCAGCCCAAGGCTCTGCCCCCGGATCCTCCGCTGATCATCGACAACGAGATGCTCACATTACTTTCAAAGGCCGACCGCGCGCTCGGGCGGCTCGATGGGGCGACCAGTAATCTCCCGAACCCTGACCTCTTCGTGATGATGTACGTCCGGAAGGAGGCGGTATTGAGTTCCCAGATAGAGGGGACTCAGGCATCTCTGAACGACGTCTTGGAGCAAGAAGCCAGAGTCCTGCGCGAGAGTAGCCCGGACGACGTGGGCGAAGTTCTTAACTACGTCAACTCGATGAACTATGGCCTTGCCCGGCTTGCGGAGTTCCCGCTTTCGCTGCGACTTTTGAAAGAAATCCACGAGCGGCTCATGGCGGGGACCCGTGGTCATGAAAAGAACCCGGGTGAGTTTCGTCGTAGTCAGAACTGGATCGGGAGCGGAGGCGGAACTCTACAATCCGCCAAGTTCGTTCCGCCCGCGCCGGACGACATGTACGTCGCCCTTGGTGAGTGGGAGCGATTCTTGTATGATCCCGTCGAAGTACCGGTTCTTATCCGGGTTGGGTTGCTCCATGCTCAGTTCGAGACGATCCACCCGTTCTTAGATGGCAACGGCCGAGTCGGACGTTTGTTGATCACGTTTTTTCTCTGCGAGCGAGAGGTTCTCGTACGACCAATGCTCTACCTTTCGCACTACTTTAAAGCCAATCGCACGGAGTATTACGACCGACTGCAAGCGATCCGTGACCATGGAGATTGGGAAAACTGGCTAAAGTTCTTTCTACGGGGCATTGCAATAGTGGCGAACGAGGCCACAGACGTGGCTCGAAAGATCTTGAACCTAAGAGAATCCGACCGCGAGCGGATCCGGGTTACGATGGGGCGGGCCACTGCAGACGCGATCCGGTTACACGAGAATCTCTTCGCCCGGCCGTTCATCAATGTTGCTCATGCTATGGTGATCACCGGCCGAGGATTTGCTGCTGCAAATCGGATGGTTGGACAGCTTCAAGAACTTGGCATCTTGGAGGAACAGACTGGGAATCAGCGAAACCGCGTCTATCTGTACCGGGAGTTCTTGCGCCTGTTTGATGACTCTGAACTGAGGGCGCGAGAAGTCGAGATGGAAAACTGACGGGAGAAAGATTATGGTCGGGGCGACGGGATTCGAACCCATGACCTCTTCCCCCCCAGAGAAGCGCGCTACCAAACTGCGCTACGCCCCGACTGGCTCCATTGCACCTAATGCGAACCCGGGCGAAACTCGGTCGTTACCGGGACTCCGGCTGAGGACGCGCGGGCACCGACTTTCGCAAGGCCTGAGCCAGCTCGCCGGTAGGGCGGCCTCGCATGCCTCGGAACTGCAAGAGCCCGGTCTTCGGGTAGTACTGGGTGCCCAAGAACATCCGGCCCCGGCGGATTCCGAGGTTCACGGCGGGCCCGGCGCCCAATGGTTGGTTCGAGGTCACGACATCCCCCCGGGTCGGGAGGGTCTTGCCTTGGAAGAGAATGGTGGTCGGTCCATCCCCCCAATCGAGTCCGAGTCTGAACGGCACTTCCTGGTTCACTGTTGAGTCACTGCTTGAGAAGTGTACCGTTGAACCATGAATCGAGAACTTTGTGATCCCTCCTGTTTGGGCGTCGATTTCCGCGGAGACGAAACTGGTCACGGACCCGGTTGGGTCAGGCGGCACGATTTCGAGCGGCGTGGCATACATTAAGATGGCCTCATCTGCGGCCCGCTTGTCTGCATAGAGATCTGGCAACTGATTGTAAGGTGCCATCGAGAAAGACCTTGGCATCGGAACTGTCCATGTGAGTTGGGGGGCGAATGGAGCAGGGCCTGCGCGCAAGATGCGCTGAG
>DDSL01000002.1 GCA_002343825.1 Chthonomonas sp. UBA2391 | reverse complement strand
TCGATGGCCACATCGTGCTGAGCCGAAAGCTCACCAGCAAAGGCCACTATCCCCCGATTGATACGAGCCAGAGCCTGAGCCGGGTGATGCCCTTCGTCACCCCGGCCGACCACATTCAGAAAGCCAACCGATTGCGAGAGTTGATGTCCGCGTACCGCGATGTGGAGGACCTCGTGAGCATCGGGGCCTATAAGCAGGGCACCAAGCCCGACGCCGACGAAGCCCTGGCCAAGTGGAGCAAGATCGAGACTTTTTTGCGGCAAGACAAGGCGCAAGCCACCGAATACCCTGAAACCCTGAACCAACTAAAGGAGCTGATCGATGCGTAAATTCGAGTTCCGATTGCAGAACATCCTGGAATACCGACGAATGTGCGAGGAGTGGGCCAAGCAAGAATACGTGCAAGCCCAAGCAAGACTCTTGAGCGGACAAGCCGAGCTGGAGGGCATCCGAGACCGCCGGCGAGTCACCCTCGAGAGTCGCCCCGACAGGGTGGACCAGATGATCGCTTTGGAGAGCTTTTTGACCCGACTCGATGACGAAGAGCGCGCCTTTCACGCGGGTCTCAGCATCCTTGGGCAAGAGGTCGAGAGCACACGCACCCATTGGCTGGAGGCTCGACAAGAAGCCGAGGCGATGCAGAAACTGCGCGACCAAGCCTATGAAGCCTGGCAAGTGGAAGCCGCGCGAGAAGAGCAGGCCGAGATGGACGAGTATGCGCTCCGACGGAGGGCGGCATGAGGGTCGAACTCCAGGGATCGGATGGAGTCCGGATGCGGATGGCGGCCTTGCAGGGCAAGCTCGACCGGATGTTTGGGCCCAAGTTCGCGGACATGATGGGGGCCCCGGCCTCGACGGATGCGGCTCCTTCACCGCCGAGCGGACTGACTGGCGATATCGGGATGGGAGCGGTGGCGAGCGTGGCTCCGCTGAACCCCTTTGGTCCCGGACTGGAAACAAGCACCCCGGTTGGGCGCGCGCCGGCCCAGTACCGAGCTCTGATTGAGCAGGCTGCTCAATCCGCCCAAGTAGATCCGATTCTTCTGGAAGCTCTTGTCAGCGCCGAGAGCGATTTTCGTCCCAATCTGGTGAGTTCTGCGGGAGCGATGGGTCTGGCCCAGCTGATGCCCGGAACTGCCAGGATGCTGGGCGTCACCGATCCCATGGACCCGGCCCAGAACCTCAACGGTGGGGCCAAATATCTGGCCCAGATGCTGCGGCAGTTTGACGGCGACCGTCGGCTGGCCCTGGCCGCCTATAACGCGGGACCGGGCGCAGTGCAGCGCCACGGCGGGATTCCACCCTTCCGCGAGACCCAAAACTACGTCGAAAAGGTGCTGAGCCGCTATGACGCAATGAGGACAGGATAACGCGATGGCCGAAGAACTGGAAGATTCACCGAAACCCAAGAAGGCGAAGAAGAAGGGCGGAAAGAAGAAGCTCCTCATCCTCTTGCCGGTTGTTCTGATCTTGATCGGCGGGGGTGTGACGGCGTTCTTGGCCACCAAAGGGATCGTCAAGATCCCCGGGCTGACCCCCAAAAAGCTGATGAGCAAGGCCAGCGCGCTCTATGGTGACAAGAAAGAAGAGCTGGTCAAAAAGGAAGAACCGAAGCCAAAGCCGAAGCCGAAACCCAAGCCCGCGGCTCCACCCAAGCCGCCCGAGCCCGTGATCACCGAAGAACAACGGATCAAAGGCGCCGAAGCGGTCGCGGAAATCTGGAACGCGATGCCGAATGACCGAGTGTTGGCCGTTGCAGCCTCGTGGAAAGATGAAGACCTCGCCCGTGTTTTGCGGCTGATGGAGGCAGAAAAGACGGCGGCTCTATTGGCAGCGATGGAACCTCGGCGTGCATCTCGACTGAGCGAAGAAATTCAGCGGCAAGCTACGCCAACGGCCGAAGGGTAATTGGCCCGGACGAAGGGATTCGAACNNTTCCGAAGACTGATGCTCTATCCATTGAGCTACGTCCGGGCAGGAACTAGAAGGATACCAGAAAGACGGGGCCCACAGGATAATCCTGCGAGCCCCGCGGTCCTCCAACGGTGGGATCAAAAGGCTTAGTCAGGCCAGGTTCGGGCCCAACCTCGGTTCGTGGTGAGGGCTCCGCGCCAACCGACGTTTTGGTTGTTGCAGGTCGTTCCCGTCGTGGTCGTGTAGTAGTTGCGATGGTAGAGCGAACTCGTCGCGACGTTCTTGACGCTGGTGTCGCCGCGGACCACAACCGATTTGCTGCCACGCATCAGGCGAATGCGGACCGCAGTTTGGGTCGAGGGAGTGGTGTTCACACAGATCGTCCCCGATCCTTCCATCGCGTGCGGGCCCCAGACTCCGATAAACCAGGGGTCACCGGTCGGGAAGGCGATCGCGTACTGAGGTGGACGGCTCAACTGGGCGCCATCGCTCAGAACCACTGTTGCGGAGGGCTCTTGAAGCGAGGAGTTCGGCGCCGGAGTGTTATAGGCCAAGTCTGCGAACTCAGCATAGTCTGCAACCGTTCGGTTGTTGCAGCTCGCTGGCGCGCCGGCCACGTTGATGCGGCGGGCGCATGAGGAGAATCCGCCAAGGGTCCAGTGGTTATAGGCGAAGGTGTTACTCACGGCACTCAGGAGAGGCTTGCTGTTGGGGCTGGCCCAGAGATCCGTGAGGTTTCCGCCACCCGAGGTGTCGGTGATCTTGACCCCGTTCTTGATGTAAGGGTTGACGAGGGACGGGTACATGTTGCTGAGCGAGAAAACGTCCGGACCTCCCGGACACTCCGTCGCATTCGTACATCCCATCCCCTTGCTCCACAGGGGCCAAACGTCGTCATTGTCGTTCAGATACATTTGGAAGCCCGTGCCGATTTGCTTCAGGTTGGAGACTGTTTGCGTCACCCGTGCGGCAAGCTTTGCCTGGGCGAAGACTGGGAAGAGGNNCGCGATGATCGCGATCACCACCAAGAGTTCGATGAGTGTAAACGCGCGTCGTTGCGTAAGTTTCATGGGTTGAGAGATTCCTTGAGATGAGGGCATACGGAACCCAGGTACGAGTTCCCTTTTCATTCTAACTCGAAATTTTCGAATTGTGTTTATCTTTTTTGCCGAGTTCAGCGCGAGTTTGGGCTTCGGTAAACTGAACGACGCGATGGCTACCCCTAAAAAGACCGTGAGAGACCTCCAAGCTCGCGGCAAGCGAGTCCTTGTTCGTTGCGATTTCAACGTCCCGCTGGAGGGGAGCACGATCACCGACGACCGCCGGATCCGGGAGGCTCTGCCGACGATCCGCCATCTGGCCGAGGCAGGGGCCCGAGTGATCCTCTGTTCTCACCTCGGCCGGCCAAAGGGCGTGACGCCCGAATTCTCTCTGGCCCCGGTTGCGGCTCGGCTCGGCGAACTTCTCGGCAAGCCCGTGAACCTGGCTCCAGATTGTGTCGGCCCCACCGCAAAGGCTGCGGTGGAAGCACTCGGCGACGGCGAGGTTCTCTTGCTTGAAAACGTCCGGTTCCACCCCGAAGAGGAGAAGAACGACCCGGTCTTTGCGGCGGAGCTCGCAGCCCTGGCCGAGCTCTATGTCAACGACGCCTTTGGAACCGCTCACCGGGCCCACGCCAGCACCGAGGGCGTCGCCCACATCCTGCCCGGAGTCAGCGGATTTCTCATCGAAAAGGAATTGAAGTATCTCGGCGAGGCACTCGGCAACCCAGGCCGACCTTTCGTGGGAATCTTGGGCGGAGCCAAGGTCAAGGACAAGATCACCGTCATCGACGAGCTGTTGCCAAAGGTCGATCACCTCATCATCGGCGGAGGGATGGCCTTTACCTTCCTCAAGGCCAAGGGTTACGAGATCGGCAAGTCGCTCCTCGATGAATCCAACATCGAATACGCGGCCAAGGTCCTGGCCGAATCGGGAGACAAGATCCTGCTCCCGACGGATACCGTGATCACCACCGAACTGACCGACACCGCCACCACCCAGGTCGTCGCCTCGGATGCGATTCCAGCCGATCACATGGGGGCGGATATCGGTCCCGCCACGCTGGCCCGGTTCCGCGAAGTCATTCTGGCCGCGAAGACGGTCCTGTGGAACGGCCCGATGGGCGTCTTTGAGATGACACCGTTTGAGGCCGGAACCCGCGGGGTTGCCCAGGCCATGGCGGACAGTGAGGCGATCACCATCGTGGGCGGCGGGGATAGCGCGGCGGCGGTGGACCAGTTCGGGCTGAGTGATGAGATGACTCACGTCAGCACCGGCGGAGGGGCCTCGCTGGAGTTCCTGGAAGGCAAAGTTCTGCCGGGAATTGCGGCGCTGCAGGACGCTTGAACTTCGTCCTGCGACTCGACCTCTGCTACCGGCCGTGGGATGAAGATCTCGCGGCCGATTGGGGTCACGCGTCGGTGGCTTCGGTGCTGGTTTGGCTGGAGCGAGCGAGGAAGACGGGGTACCAGTACCACTTCTTCGTGAGTCGCGAAGCGGCTCGGGCGCTCCCCTCTCTTGTTGAAGCGATCGAAGCCGAGGGCCATCCGGTCGATGCGCTGTTGATGGAGGATGGGGACGAGGGGGGTTGGTTGGTGAGTTCGGTAGGCGCTTGTTGGGCGACCGCCCGGCCCGGAGC
>DDSL01000144.1 GCA_002343825.1 Chthonomonas sp. UBA2391 | reverse complement strand
CATTTGGATCGGCGACGGAACTCGTCCGACGGGGGCGAGGGAGTGGCCTCGGGCCGGGTCGGCGAGCGACCGCGATCCCTCTAGTCGCCCTGCAACCCGAAGTTGTTGCTCAGGATGATGTAATCCAAGACGGTGACTTCTCCATCGCCGTTTAGATCGGCGGTGGGATTCCAACCTGAATTCCCCGGCACTGTCGAGAAGGCCTGAGATAACTCGATGTAGTCGAAGATCGTGACCTCATTGTCTCCGTCACAGTCGCCATTGATGAGCGCGAAGCGCACATCTTCCGCCCCCATGGTAGACAGGTTCACGAAGCTGAGGCGCTGCTTCAGCCAAGTCGGCCCCTTCGCCGCAAGGTCGTAGGTCCCGTCTGGGACTCGCATCGCGAAGCTGTACTTGCCGTCCTCGCGGAGCCAGGCCGCCGTGGTCTGAAGAGGCACCGCCCCTCCGACGGGAAAGATCTCCACTTCCACCCGGACTCCGGCCGGAGATACCCCCCAACCCCCGAGTTCAATCTCTCCTGAGATCACCCGAGCGTATGGATTTGCCATAACTCCGAGTGATGTGAGTCCAGGTAACAGGATCTTTGCCCCGTCAGGTGAGTAGTCGAGGAGGCCGCCCACTCCTATACCCCATTCCGAGGTGTAAGTCGTGTACCACTTGAGTTGCGAACCAGTAGATAAATCCCAAAGAACGATAAGGAAGTCAGCCCCGGCAGACCCAAGATTCCTGCCATCCGGACTGAACTCGACATCACGAACTGATTGAGTGTGTCCGATCAAGGTTCGGTTCAAGGCTCCACTTTCCACGTTCCATAGCTTGATGGTTTTATCTGCGGACCCGGAAGCCACAGTGAGTCCGTCGGGGCTAAACGAAGCCGTGAAGACGATATCTGCATGCCCCTCTAAAGTTCGGAGAAGGCTTCCGGTTTGTACGTCCCAAATCCTAACGATCCCGTCCTGAGAGCCACCGACAAGTTTGCTTCCGTCGGGACTAAATTCGAGGGATCTCAGTCCGACCGTTGTTCCTTCTTGAAGGGGCCGAAGGTACAAAAGCGTCGACGCATCCCTCAGCTTTACCAGATATCCTCCCACCGAGGACAGAGCGAGTACCTTGCTGGCCGGACTCAGCGCAACCACCTCTCCACCAGACTCGGGATCTAAGAGACTACGCAACACAGACCCGGTTAGTGGGTCCCAAAGCTTGATCGTTCTACTCCAGTCGGTTGAAACGACGGTCTTTGCGTCCGCACCAAACGCGGCGAATCGGATGGACTCGCGACTTTCCGAACCCATTGAACGGACTTCTTCCCCACTGTCTACGGCCCATACCTTAATGGACTGCTTGTAATCAACATAACTCCCGAAAAGGATGGTTTGCCCATCTGGGCTAAAGGTTGGTAGTGACGTTGAGCCAAATATGCGGAGGCGCAAAGGTTTTCCGCTCTCGATGTCCCATAGTGTATATCTTCCATCGGTTGAACCAGAGGCTAATCGCTTGCCATCGGCATTCACAGCCAGGGAGGTAATCCATCCTCTATGCCCATCAAGGGTCCTCTTAAGTGAACCGGTCGCCGTGTCCCAAAGCTTGATTGTGGGGTCAAAGGATCCGGTGGCGATGGTCTTTCCATCGGCAAGGAAAACAACCGTGAGGAATTGATCGACAGGGCTTGAGATGGAACGTATCATGGTTCCAGTTTCCATGTCCCAAACCTTGAGGGTTCTGTCGTGGGAACCAGAAGCGAGAGTCATGCCATCAGGGCTGAATGCCACCGAAAAGCACTCGTCTGTATGTCCCGATAACGTACGGAACACAGTTCCGGTACTTGCATTAAAGAGCCTGATTCTGCCATCCCCACAGGCGGTGGCCATCGTCTTTCCATCAGGGCTGAAGACAACCGAATTCACCCTGCTAGTGATCAGCGATAGAGTTCGAAACTTCGCGCCGGTCTGTACATTCCAGAATGTAATACTATCGCCTTCACCAACGACCAAAAACTTGCTATCTGGGCTAAAGGTCATGGACTGAGGGGATGCGCGAACACCGATTTTTCGAAGGAGAGCACCGGTCTCAACATCCCAGAGGACAAGCGGACCATCCGTGAATCCGCCGGCCAACATCTTTCCATCCGGACTAAAGGCAACCGCGTGCGAGGAATAGCCAAAGCCTGATTGCTCCCAGTGAGAACGGATGACGGATCCAGTATCAGTGTTTCTTAGCACTATCTCTCCAGCGGCGGCTGCGAGAATCTTGCCATCTGGACTGAAAGCAACTTCCCGGACCTCTCCAGAAGTCCCAGATGCGAGCCACAGGAAATCTGGTCGCCCTTGGGATTGGGCCGAGGTCATCCCTCCCAGCACCATCAGTGCGGCCAGCATCCAGCGAAGGGCTCCAGTCCAGAAATCCACTTTCATCACACCTTCACTATATCGCATCCTCAGGCAGTTACCAAGCGATGCGTGGATAAAGTCGCAAACCTTAACCGGCCGCCACTATGTGGAGGTGGCCCTAGGCGTTTGCCCCGCCGCTTCAAGTTCGATGGATCGGGGTTGAAGACTCCGTTGGTTGTCTTCCCGGTTGTTGGAGGCCCAGGCTCGTCGGCCCGGGGCGGAGCCGCCGTCGCCGGTCGCATTTGGATCGGCGACGGAGCCTGCCTGACGGGGGCGAGGGAGNNGTGGCCTCGGGCCGGGTCGGCGAGTTAGCTCGGGTCGAGGACGGCGACTCCGTCGGGGAGGGGGCCGGTTTCGAAGGTTCGGGTGACCTTCCACGTCTTGGTATCCACCTCGGCCACCGCGTGGGAGGTCACCAGGACCACCAGCAAGTTGCCATTTTTAAGCCGAGTCAGGTTCATCGGGATCGGCCATTGCCCCTGATATTGAGGGTCGGCGATGGGCTTTTGCTTGAGCTCGACGCTGGCCACTTTCTTCCAATCCTTGGTCCCGAAGATCTCCAGCGCCCCCGAACCAACGCTGCTGACGGCCAGGTGTTTGCCGTCTTGGGTGAAGAGAGTCCGGATCGGCCCGGCGATACCCTTGAGCGTCTGCACGACCGAGTAGTCCTCGGTATTGATGATCGAGACGGTATTGGCCCCGAGGTTTCCGCAGGCGACCCACTTGCCGTCGGCCGAGATCGAGATGCCCTCGGCCCGATCTCCGGTCGGAATCTGCTTGATGACCTTGCCAGTCTTGAAGTTGAGAGCGGTGACAGTGCCCGAACCGGCGTTGACGGTGTAGGCCCGGCTTTGGTCGGGCGAAAAGACGACCAGGTGGGTCCCTTTTTGTTCGGTATTGATGGCGCGGTGGATCTTGCCCGCCGGGACATCGACCTCGACCAGAGAGTCGGTTGCGTGCGAAGTAAAGACGAGGCGATCTTTGCTCAGCCAGTGGATGCCGTGGGGCAGGGTGTGCGGCTCGATCGAGATCTTGCGCAGGACCTTGTTGCCCCCGAGATCGACCAAGGTGAGGGTCTTGCCGGGCTCTTGGCCGCTGCCCATGTCGCTGATCGCGGCGAGGGTTCCGTCGGGCGAGATCGCGACCTCGTTGGGGTTGGGGCCGGTGGCGAGCTTCGCGCGGACCTTGGCGGTCTCCAGATCGGTGATCCAGACGGTGTTGTCGAGCTTGTTCAGCACCAAGAGGGTCGGCTTGGGGGCGGGTTGCAGGAGCAGGGTGGCAAAGACAGCAGAGAGCATGGTTGTATTACATTTTGTAATATCCGGTTGGTTCCCGGCGGTCTTGGGGCGCGGGTCAGTGGGACCTTGGTCNNGCTTCGTAATGTGGTTTGGTGGTGGATATGAAGAACCTCTCTTTGACGAAAAAGATTCTCGGTGCCGTGACGATCTTTGCTGCGGGGTATGCCATTGGGGCCGTGATCGCCAAGGCAACGAAGCCCGAAGCTGAACCCACACTCGGGCCGAGCGCTCAGTCACCGGTTCACTCGCCAGTGGCAAAGTTGATCTGACCCACGGGGATGGTGGGCGGTACAGGATTTNNGATTTGAACCTGTGACCCTCCCGATGTCATCGGGATGCTCGACCATCCGAGGCAATCAGGTCGGAGATCGCCCGGTGGGATTTCCAACTCTTGATTTGGCGTTCCCTTTCTAGGGCTTCTGTTCGAGTTGAAAACGATTCGGAATAGACAAGGATCCAAGGTCCCTTGTGTCGAGTCGAACGAGTCTGCCCGGAGTTGTGCTTTGCCCAGCGAGCCTCTAGTCGCTCAGTACATCCCGTGTAGTAGCGACCGCTGGATTCACTCTGGAGAATGTAGACCCACCACATGGACAATGGTGGGCGGTACAGGATTTGA
>DDSL01000130.1 GCA_002343825.1 Chthonomonas sp. UBA2391 | reverse complement strand
GCTTTCACCGCCCGTTCGGGTGATGATGGTTCCCGAGTGGGAGAGTCCCCAGACTCCGCCTTCCGCGTTGGGTATGAGCCGCTCTCCGCCCTCCTCGGTCCAGATAAACCCCCCACCGAAACCATCTCCGACTACCGTGGACTGGTTATTGATGAAACTAGGAATAAATGACCCGATGCGTTTGAGGCTGTTCCCTCGGCGGAGAAACGCGGCATTCGAGGTGCCGGAACTCGGTTCGTCTGGCGACGTAACGAAGGTGAATTCGTTCTTACTGTTTCCGGCCATGTAGTGGTTGTTGGTGCTGAGAAAAGTGTCAATCCGTTCGCCGGTGGTCGGGTTGTAGAGAAACGCGACGGATCCCAAGAACCCGTCCCCGGTCCGGAAGGTGCTGTATCCTGTGATCCACCCAGTCTCGCTCCCACCGAGGATGTAAGCCTCCTCAGTGTTCGCCGCTGGGGCGACATACTTCAGTTCGCCGCTATGGATGTAGGCGTTGAATCGGCTGAAGTCCTCGGTGTTTTTTTGAATTCGTGCAAACCCAATCCGGTCGGATCCCAAGTAGTTGACCCTTGATCTCTTAAATCCATGGATATGATTGAGTGGAAGTGTCCCAGCAGGTGAAACGATCAGCGTTTCCTCGACTCCATTGTCTGTCACTCCCGTAGCAAAGGTCCCTTTGCTTGCCGCATATACCCTCATGTTTCCGCCCACTTGGGGAATCGCCTGGAACCTATAGCCCCACGACCCATGGGCCAAAGAAATCGCGAAACAAGCAAAAAGACAGCAGGAACCTCTCATTTGAACCTCGAAAAGTCCGAGTAGTGAGAACGTGCCAGCACTATTGCCGGCCTGATCCTCGCTTCGGACAACCTTAGGATACGACAATTCTTTCCAAAAGCCGCTAGCTTTTATGCTTTGGCTCTCGCCGTCACTTCGGCGGGATTTGCTCAGCAAGGGTTCCGCCTATCGTGCGGCGTTTGGAACCGGCCATCCGTGGCATGCCCGGATCTTTGAACCCTTGGCGACGACTTCGACTCGACCAAGTCTTTCGACCTCTTGGACAGTTGACGAGTGCGTCGCTTGGTTCAATGCGATGCAGGCGAACTGCTCAGCGGCGGAGGGGCACCGGGATACCCATTTCGATGCCACAGCGCTACCAGGGGAAGCAGAAAAGCGGACCTGGAACATGGGCGCGGACACCTTCCCGGCAAGCACCAGCCCGGCCTACCCACAGTCGGTGCTGACTCAGACTGGTACGAAGTCTAATGGCCTACCCATCTACACCTGGGCGAACGTCAAGGTGGCGAAAAACAACTAGGCTGGATAAGATCGGCCTTGTCCACCGAGGGTAGCTGGGGGCAGGCCCTGGTCCGCTCCAGCATCCTTTGGCAACACAAACAACCCGGGGCCGAGTTGGGGGACCGACTCGGCTTCTGGGCCGGGCGGCGCGACGTGCCAAAGCCCCGCCGTCCGCTACAATAAAGACAATATGGTCACCGTCGCCCCGCAACCGTACGATCGCGTCTTCAATTTCTCGGCCGGGCCCTGCACCCTGCCCGTCTCGGTGCTGGAACAAGTCCGCGACGACCTGCTGAACTACAAGGGCTCGGGGGCCAGCGTCATGGAACTCAGCCACCGCAGCAAGGCCTACGAGCAGATCATCCAAGAAGCCGAGGCCGACCTCCGCACCCTCCTCGCGATCCCCGAGGGCTACAAGGTCCTGTTCTTACAGGGCGGCGCCAGTCTGCAGTTCACCATGCTGGCCAATAGTTTTCTCGCCGCTGGACAAAGCGCCGACTACGTGATCACCGGAACCTGGGGCAAGAAGGCCATCGAAGCAGCCGCCCTGATCGGGACCGCCAACAAGATCTTCGACGCCAAGGCCGACAACTACAACCACTGCCCCGACCTTGCCAGCCTGCCCCTCACGCCCGGCGCGGCCTACCTGCACACCACGGCCAACGAGACGATTCAGGGCGTCGATTTCCTCGCCGATCCACAGCTGAATGTCCCCGTCATCTGCGACGCCAGCTCGATGATTCTCAGCCGCCCGATGGACGTCAGCCGCTATGCGATGATCTACGCCGGAGCACAAAAGAACATGGGACCGGCCGGCAACACGGTGGTGATTCTCAGTCCCGAGCAGCTCGAAAAGGCCCCGGCCAGCACCCACCCCATGCTCGACTATCGCATCCACGCCGAGAACGGATCGATGTACAACACCCCGCCCTGCTTCAGCATCTACGTCGCCGGTTTGGTCTACAAGCACCTAATCGCGAACGGCGGACTGGCAGCCATGCAGGCCACCAACGAGGCCAAGGCCCAAACTCTCTACGACGCCATCGACGGATCGGGCGGATTCTATAAGGGCCACGCCAAGCCCGAGAACCGAAGCCGCATGAACGTCACCTTCACACTCCCCAGCGACGACCTCACCGCCGCCTTCCTTAAAGAAGCCAAAGGCCACAAACTGGAAGAGCTCAAGGGACACCGCAGCGTCGGCGGCTGCCGAGCCAGCATCTACAACGCCTTCCCGCTGGAAGGGTGCCAACTTATGGCCGAGTTCATGGCCGACTTTGCCAAGCGGAACGGCTAAGAACCCCTATGAAGAACGTCCGCATCATCACCCTCGGCTGCGCAAAAAACGAGGTCGATAGCGAAGAGATCGCGGGCGTTCTTCGCGGGGCCGGGATGGCGGTGGACGGCGCCAAAACGGCCGATGTCACCATCATCAACACCTGCGGATTCCTGGAGAGCAGCAAGCAAGAATCGATCGAGGCGATCAAAAAGGCCGTCCGCAGCAAGGGAGCGGGCAAGGTCATCGTCGCCGGTTGCCTCGCCCAGCGCATGGGCGAAGAATTAGCCCGGCTCGCTCCCGGAGCGGATGCCTATATCGGGGTCGGGCAGATGGGCCGGTTCGACGAGATCGTCCAGACCGTCTTCAACCGGACCGACGCACTACTTGAGTTGGAGCCGCCCCATCACCGGTGGGCCGAGGTCGATTCCCGTGCGCGGACCGGCCGGCCTTGGTCGGCCTATCTCAAGCTCAGCGAGGGCTGCGACCACAAGTGCACGTTTTGCACCATCCCCAGCTTCCGTGGCCGCCACCAAAGTAAGCCGATGGAGCGGGTTCTGGAAGAAGCCCGAATGCTCGCCCGAACCGGCGCGCGCGAACTCAACCTCATCGCCCAGGACGTCACCCAGTATGGCTATGACCTCTACCGCGAGTTCACCCTGCCGAAGCTGCTTCGGGAGTTGAACGCCGTCGATGGGGTGGACTGGATTCGCCTGCTCTACTTCTATCCGAACCGCCTGACCGACGAGGTGATCGAGGCGATGGCGACCCTCGACAAGGTGCTGCCCTACATCGACATCCCCTTGCAGCACGTCCACCCCGAGACCCTGCGCCGGATGAAACGACCCTGGGATGGCGACCGCTACCTGGCGCTGATCGAGAAGGTCCGCGCGGCCATGCCCGATGTGGCCATTCGGACCACCTTCATCGTTGGTTTTCCGGGCGAGACCGAGGCAGAGTTCCAGGCCCTGCTCGACTTCACCCGGGCCGCTCAACTCGACCGGGTCGGCGCGTTCACGTTCAGTCGCGAACCCGGCACTCCCAGCCATGACATGCCCGGACAGGTCCCGACGAAGGTCAAAAAGGAACGTTACGACCGACTGATGCGCGTACAAATGGGGATCAGCCGAGCCCGGAACAAGGCCTGGATCGGACGCTCCATCGACGTGTTGGTCGACGAGTTCAAGGATGGCTTTAGCGCGGGGCGCAGCTTCCGCGATGCGCCCGAGATCGACGGGTGGGTTTATATCGAAGGCGAGCGCACCCCAGGGCAGATCGTCAGCGCCGAGATCACCGATTGCGGTGACTACGATCTCTACGCCACCGCCGAGAAGCCCAAGCGAAACCTGCAACCCCTCCGGATGGCGGCCCCCGCCGCGCCGAAGTAACCCTTAGTCACGATGTTCCCGGGCGGCGG
This sequence comes from Chthonomonas sp. UBA2391, assembly GCA_002343825.1. Classification (GTDB taxonomy): domain Bacteria; phylum Armatimonadota; class Fimbriimonadia; order Fimbriimonadales; family Fimbriimonadaceae; genus UBA2391. The sequence goes on along the minus strand of DDSL01000130.1, from coordinate 10,837 downwards.
CCCGGGCCCGGACCAAGAGCGGAAGCGACGGCAAGAGCATCACCGCGGAGGCCAGAATGGCCCACCGAGTCCCAAAGGCGCGGGCAATTCCGCTGGCCGTGAGGCCGCCAAAGATCTCACCGAAGCTGTGGGCCTGACCCTCAAAGCTGAGGATCGTCGCCCGCTGGTTGGCCGGGGCGTAGAGATTGATCCAGGCCGTCAGCATCGGCCCGATGCAACGACGCATCGTCCGGGTGAAGACGAACACCCCCACGACACCGGCGAAAGCCATCAACTGCGAGAACACCGCGACACCGCAAACCACCAGCAAGGTCAGAATCAGCAACATCCGGCTCAGCTGCGCGGCATCGCGAAAGTCGATCATTCGGCGGAGGACGGCAAGGGCGCAAGCCGCCGCCAGCAAGCTGCCCGAGGCGAAGATGGCCCACCAACTATCGGCGGGTAGGCCGTTCAAGGGTGGCAGTTCGAACCGTTCGAGGATCGACTGGTGGCTCAGGCGGTCAAATCCCTCGCTAGCGAGTCCGTAGATGATGGAAACGAAGAGGATCGCAACCAGTACGGTGCGCATCTGGACGTAACTCCAACCTTCGCGGAAGCTCGCCCAGAAGTGGCGCTCGTGGTCACCCCGGTGGAAGCCCTTTTCGCTCAACCCATACCGGGCAAAGACCGCCAGGGCCAGAAAGCAAGCTCCGCCGACGATCATCACCGCCCCCAGCCCAAAGTGACCGACGACGGGAACGGCGGCCCATGTGCCGACCACTCGGCTGACCATATCGATCTGGGCCCCGCGAGCAAAGATCTCGCCCGGGACGGCGTCGGGATTTTCACTATGGGCGATCTCGTCGGTGATCCAAGCCTCCCGCGCCCCGGAGATGAAGGTCTCGCCGATCCCCAAGACGATCTGCGCCAGTGCGACGGGGATCAAGAACGGCAAGAGCCCTTCGAGAATGAACGCACATCCCGCGACCGCAAACCCGATCGCCACGCTCAGGCGGCGGCTGACGAGGTCGGCGACGACGCCGGTCGGGACTTCGCAGGTGAGGATACTGACCTCGTAGAGGGTGCCCATCAGGACGAGCCACTCGGGCGGCAAGCCTACGGCCTTGATATGAAAGATGATGTGAAAGGTCCAGACGAAGGACCAGAATCCACCTTCCAGCCCGCGCAGGATCAGGTACCGCTTGATCAAGAGGACCTTAGGCTACCAGACCGCGCTGGTGAGGACGGCAAAACTTAGCGACTGGGACTCAGGAGGACCAGCTTGAGGGCTTCGCTGACGTGGCCCACGGTGTCGACCTGGAGTTTCTCGCGAACCTCGGCCGGGACATCGGCGACGTCGGCCGCGTTCCCCTTGGGCAAAACCACCCGCGTGATCCCGGCCCGGTAAGCGGCGAGCACCTTCTCTCGGATCCCACCCACCGGCAGAACCGTCCCCTGAAGCGTGATTTCACCCGTCATCGCGATCCCTTCCATGGCTGGGCGTCCGCTAAAGGCGGAGACCAGGGCGGCCAAGATCGCGACTCCGGCGCTGGGACCATCCTTCGGAACGGCACCCTCCGGCACATGGACGTGGACGTCGTGAGCAAAGGGCACTCCAGGAGAAAACTCGGCCTGGTGGGCGCGAAGGTAGGTCATTGCTGCAAGGGCCGATTCCTTCATGACCGTTCCAAGGCTACCGGTGAGGATCAGGTTCGGCTCATCGCCGAGTTTGGGCATCAGGTTCGCCTCGATGGTCAGGGTCTCACCCCCGACCTCGGTGTAGGCCAATCCCGTCACGACGCCAATTTGGTTTTTGGACCGATGCTCGCGGCTGAATCGGCGGGTACCGAGGAACTCGCTGAGATTCTCGGGTCCGACCCGGATTCGCCGGTCGCCTCGTTCGGCCACCCGGCGGGCCACTTTTCGGCAGACGGTCGCGATCTCGCGCTCTAGACTCCGGACGCCGGCTTCGCGGGTGTAGTCGCGGATAACGGAGCGGACGGCGGTCGGGGAGATCGTGACGTGGTCCCGGGTCAGGCCGTGCTCTTGAATCGCCCTCGGGAGGAGGTACTTGCGGGCAATGCGGAGCTTCTCTTCTTCGGTATAGCTGCTGAAGCTGATGACCTCCATCCGGTCCCGGAGCGGGGCCGGGATGTTCTCGATCACGTTCGCGGTGACGATGAACATGACCGCGCTCAGGTCGACCGGGGCGTCGATGTAGTGGTCGACAAAAGCCGAATTCTGCTCGGGATCGAGCGCTTCAAGCAGGGCCGACGTCGGGTCGCCGCGAAAGTCGCTCGCGAGCTTATCGACCTCGTCGAGCATGAAGACCGGATTGCGAGAGCCACATTGTTTCAGCCCCTGGATCAGTCGCCCCGGCATCGACCCAATATAGGTTCGGCGGTGGCCACGGATCTCGGCCTCGTCGCGGACTCCTCCCAGCGAGATCCGGACAAACTTTCGGCCCATGGCGTCGGCGATCGAGCGTCCGAGGCTGGTTTTGCCGACCCCCGGCGGGCCCACGAAGCAGAGCACCGGGCCACGGAGAGTGTTGCTCAGCTGCCGAACAGCGAGGAAGTCGAGGATACGCTCCTTCACCTTCGCCAGTCCATAGTGGTCCTGCTCCAAGATTTCGGCCGCGAGCCGGACATTGAGCCGATCTTCGGTCGTGACCGCCCACGGCAGGGCCGCCAGCCACTCGATGTAGGTCCGGATCACCAGGCTCTCGGGGGAGCTGCTCGGGCTCCGTTCCAGGCGGCGGAGTTCGGCCATCGCCTTTTCTTGAACGTCTTCCGGCATCCGGGCCGACTCGATTCGGGCGCGGAGCTCTTCGCCTTCGGCGCTTAGCTCCTCTGGACCGCTGAGTTCACTCTGGATCGCCCGGAGTTGCTCTCGCAGGTAGAACTCGCGTTGGCTGTTGCCGAGTTCTCGCTCGACCCGGCTCCGGAGGTCCACCTGAAGTTCGACGACCTGGCGTTCGGAGATCAGAATTTGAACGATGCGTTCCAGCCGCCGGAGAGAATCGAGTTCTTCGAGCAATTCTTGCTTGAGATGCGGGTGGAGCGGCAGGTGATTGGCGATCGAATCGGCGAGGAGTCCAAGGTCGTCGATCCCCAAGAGCGCCTCAACGACTTCGGGCGCGAGGCCCTTTCCGAGCCCGCTCAGTTGCTGAAGTGATTCGAGCGCTTCCCGGCGAAGAGCTTCCGTTTCGGGTCCACTTCGGTCCACCTCGTGGAGAGCCCCCAGGTCGGCGGTGAAGAACCCATTCCGAAACCGCATCCCCTCAGCTCGGCATCGCATCAACCCCCGCAAGACGAGCCTGAGAGTCCCATCGGGCATCGGCAAAATCTGCAGAATCTCGCTGAGGGTTCCGATCTCGAACAGGTCGGTGCGACTCGGCTCATCGACGGCCATGTCCCTTTGTCCCAGAACCAGAATGAGCCGCTCCTTGACTCCGGCCTTTTCCAATGCGCGCAGGCTGAGGTCTCGCCCGACGAGGAGGGTGGAGATCACTCCAGGAAAGTGGATACTGTCGCGCACCGGAAGAACCGGGGCACGCTGACCAGAGGGGGCGGGAGCTTTCGTCCGTAATCGGGAGGTCTTGGCGGTGGGCATTCGATCAGAAGCGCGTAAAGCTATGTTCTAGTTGTCGGCTTCTGATTCCTTCCTTTTCTCCGCATCTTTGCTGGGGTCGGCGCGTTCTCGGAGGCTCTCCACGGCCGCGCGAAGCTGATCATCCTGCTTGAACGCCTCCTCATAGACCCAATCCACCAGGGCAAAGATCTCCAGGAGGCCATTCAGCCGGCGACGGAAGGCCACGATTTCTCGGTGGTCTGGCATATCGGGTAGACGAACCAAGCATTCGAGGATCGCGGTTCGGGTGGGGTCTAGCTCGCGCCTTTTGCGTTCGCGGACGATCTTGGCGAAGGTCTGCCAGGGATCGGCTTCGGCGCTATAGATGTCCTTCCGGTCGCCCGGACGCCGAAACCGCTGCACCACCCCCCAATCCATGAGGTCGCGCAGGCTCATGGATGCGTTTCCTCGGCTGATACCCAGCCGGTCGATGATCTCATCCACGCTCAGGGCCTTGCCCGTCGCGATGAGCAGAGCATGGATCTGGGCCATCGTCCGATTGATGCCCCAGCTAGAACTCATCCGTCCCCATTCGAGGACGAACTGATCTTCGGCTTCTCGGAGTTTTGATTCCGGGGTTTCGTTCTGCATCATAGCGTCAGGCTGGCGCAAAAATCGGTGTTGCTCGCTCGGTATGAAGAAATCGAGAGAAGAGAACGATAATTCTCATCGGGGCCGAACGCCTGGCCCTACATTTTACGCGCATGCCACCTAGAAATTACGAAGGAACGCGGGCAAGGTGCCAAAGAATCCGGGATGCCAAGCTGTTTAGCGGCTGGGTTGGCGAGATCACGGATGGCTACATTGCGATGACGTGTGACCACGTGCCCGAGTTTGAGCCACTCGACCAAATCGCGATTGAGGTTTATGGGCACGCCCAAAACTTGCTGATGGTGGGCGTTTTTGAATCCGTGGCAGGAAAGCAAGCCCAGTTTCGGGTCGTCTCTTCCACTCGGGTTATTCCAGCCAAAGAGAACGTTCGGATCCACGCCGGCCGACTCGGCGTGTTGTGCGAGTTTGTGGGTCCGGAGGGGAATCTACTCGAATATCGAGTAGTCGATGTCTCGAAGGGCGGGGTCGGACTCGAAGGATCGATGGGGCTCCCCAAGGGTCATGTCGGAGAGATCCGGTTCGATACCGAAGCTGGAGACGTCACCGCCACGGCCGAGGTGCGCTACTGCAAGCTCGACGAAGCCTCCCGCGAGTACCGTCTAGGGCTTCGCATTGAGTTCAGCGAGCGCGTCAGCCGGGGGCGTTGGCTACAGCTCTTTAGCCAAGTCGCGGCTTAGTCGCCGACGATCTTTTTCGATTCCGTCGCGTTCAGCTCGATGTAGTGCTTCCAGTTGGCAGGAACATCGGTGTCCACAAAAATGGCCGAAACCGGGCACTCGGGCTCGCAAAGTCCGCAGTCGATGCACTGATCGGGGTGAATAACCACCATGTTCTCGATTTCGTAGATGCAATCCACTGGGCAAACGGTCAGGCAGGACTTATCCTTGACTCCGATGCAGGGCTCAGCAACAACGTAGGGCATGCTCTTAATGTACCGCGCCCTCACGATTTGCGGGGACCCCGTGCGAGACTGCTAGGGTGCGCACTCCGACCGGAGATGAAGGACTTCTTGCCCTAACTTCCGCTGTTCTCGCACGAATGCTGGTCTGGGGGGATGAAGATTTTGCTCAATCTGGAGTATAGATTAGAGTATGGCAATCACTCTTTCGCCGCGAGCGGCCGCAGAGCTTCAAGATCTGATCGACAGCCAAGGGAAGACCGAGGCTGCTCTGCGGGTGTGGGTCGCGGGTGGCGGGTGTTCCGGACTGAGCTACGGAATGGCCCTGGATGACAACCCGCCCGAAGAAGGCGACAACATTTACTCCGTTGGAGCGATCAAGGTCTATGTGGACCCGCTCAGCCTTCGGTACATGGAAGGGTCGACCATCGACTTTGTGGACGACAACTTTGGTGGTGGCTTCAAGGTCGAAAATCCGAATGCGGTGAGCTCCTGCGGATGCGGTTCGAGCTTCAAGACCGAAGATTCGGAAGGCGCCCCGGCTGGCGGCGGCGGTTGCGGCGGCTGCGCCTCGCGAGCTCAATAAGTCAGAGTTCGATACGAAAAAAGCCAAAAGGCGAGGCTCGGAACCGGTCCGAGTCTCGCCTTTTGATTTGCTTATGGCTTCAATTTAGCTGGCGGCGAGCTGGGCCTCTGTCACGATGTGATTGTGAATCCACTGCACAAGCCTCATCCGATGCTCACTGGCTCCGGGCATGAACCGCACCCCAACCGCATTGAGGGCAGATTGCTCCGAAACCGGCCGGACGTGACGCACTTCGACGCTGGTTTGGATTGGGTTGCTGTCTCCCTGACCAATCTGCATCAGAAAGACTTCGCCCTCTTCAAACTTGGACCTGGTTTGGAAGCGTAGGCCTCCGAGACTAATATCGACCACCATTGCGGGAATCGGGTCATCATGCGACTCGTGAAAGAGCAACGCATACTCCATCGTCTCGTGCCGGACGTGTCGACGCTGTTCGTGGTGCATTTCTTGTTCTCCTCACCCGGTGCTCGGCCTTGCTTGTTTCCCTCAAATTCCGGCCCCGGTTACCGCCTTACAGAACATTCCTTCCACATTGCGTGCCGTTTTCTGAGATCCGCAGGTGAAATCGACCCCCGAAGACACCTGTTTTCGTGCCAGATTCGCGAATTGGCATCCCCGAACGTGACCATTTACCCATGGGCCTGGTGACCTGCCGCACACAAAAAGGCCCTTCCGATTCAGTCGAAAGGGCCCATCTCTTTGTGCTCGGAGGCTTACTTGTTGCGCTTCGTGATGAGGACGTGCTTGCTCTTAGGATCGAAATCCACCTTGACATCAAGCGCTTCGGTGATGAAGCTGAGCGGGACGATCGTGCGGCTGCTTTCGATAAAGGCTGCTCGCTCAAGTCGGATCCAATTGCTGTTCACCTTGGCCTGGGTCAGACCGATTTGGATCACGATCTCCTTGCCTTGGCCTTGGGCATTCACCGTCTTCGAATCATGATCCCACTTGACTTCTCCACCCGCATGCTCAAAAAGGTGCCGGAACGGGGTCAGGGCGATTCCTTCTTCCACTCTCGGTGCGACGTCAAACTGGACCGTCGAACCATTGAGGATGATCGTGTACGAACCGATGTTGGGAACGCGAGTGCCGAGGCCGAGACGAATCGGGGCCGAGGTATCGACCGCATTCTTGGCGGGGGTCACGGGCGGCAGGGTCCGGGGAGCCTTGGCCGGAGTGACTGGGGCCGGGGTCTTCGGCTGGACGACGTTGGCGGCAACCGGGGCCGGGGCAGTCGCGCCCACGATTCGGCGTCCGGTGGGGGTCATCAATCGCTGATCAGTGGTGACGCTCGGTAGCACAGCCGTTCGCTTGACCGGCTGAGGCTTTCCAACCGTAGCAATAACCGTCGTTGCGGTGGTTGCGGCCACCACGACCGGAGCTACCACTGGCGGACGAGCAGGCTGGGCGGTGGCGGTCGTGGAATTCTGTGCAGGAGCCGCTACCGGCGGGGTGACCCGGTTAGTGCGACCTCCAGGGTTGTTCACCAGGAGCTTCACTCGCCGAGTCTTGAAGGTGTTGTTCGACTCGTCGACGACCCAAGCCTGGACTTCGTGCCAGCCGTTGGGGTAGCCCGTGGTATCCCAGCTAAAGGTGTAGGGTTCGTAGTTCTTCAGGAGCTTGTAGCTTCCGTTGACGAAGAAGCTTACGTAGAGATTCTTGCCAAGGTTTTCGCTGAGGCCAAGCTTGATCTCGACGATCCCTTTGACCGATTCGCCGCCCTTGAATCCCTCGATGTACACCGGAGAATCCGTATCGAGTTGAGCCTTCAGTGTGGAAGTCTCGGTGTGGAGCAGCTTTCCGTTGGCATCGTAGAGGAGGACTTCAACCTTGTTGTCGCCGTCATCCAGGGCATCGGTGGCCAGGGTGAACTGGAGATTGCCCTTGGCTGCGCTGGCGTCCACTCGTTGAGTGGAGAGGCTGCGCCCATTGACCCGGAGCTCCACCACGGCGGCGTTCAGATCCTTGTAGTTCACCGTCAACACGGGGCTGTTCAGAGGCTTCTGGATCGAGACCTCTTGAACTAGAGCGAGCGAGACACTTGCGACCGCCATCACGGCAAGCAGAGTCAAGGATCGAATCAATCGTTGCAACATCTTTTGCGAACCCTCGGACCTTATAAGGCCCGTTCCCTATTCTCCCATCTTGACGCGTACTTGTCAAGGTAAGGTTCAAGCCGTGTCCACCTTCTCCACCCCCTGGCACGAGAGCGAAATCGCCCGCTATTTGGCCTCGAAACAGGGCCAAGCTTCATGGCGAACCCAAGGAGAAGATACATTTTTCCTGACCAGCCAAATTTGGCGAAACACCGGATGGAATCACACGGTGACCGTCCAGAGGCCCACGGGGCAGACCCATCCCCACCGCGCTTTATTGGAGATCACCGGTGGCCCGGCCAATCCGTATGACCTGGGACGGACAGCCGCTTTAGCCCAGCGGTCGGGGCTCACGGTCATCACCCTGTTCGACGTCCCCAACCAGCCCTGGCAAGGAATGATCGAGGATGACCTGATCGCCCACACGCTCAGCCAGCGATTCACGACCGGGGAGACGGACTGGCCCCTTCTCTTTCCGATGACCCAGAGCGTGATCGCGGCCATGGATGCGGTGGTGGACCTCACCGGGGGAGAGATCCGGGAGTTCATCGTCACGGGCGCCAGCAAGCGGGGGTGGACAACCTGGCTCGCGGCGGCTACTCAGGATCCCCGCATTCTCGCCGCCGTGCCCCGAGTCTATGACAACCTCGACCTCCCGGCCCAAGTTTCTCGGCAGATCGAACTCTGGGGGCAGCTGAGTCCGATGCTCGACGACTATTCGCGACGGGCACTGCACGAGCTGGCCACCACTCCCGAGGGCAAAGCCCTGGCCGCCCTAGTGGACCCGATTCAGTTCCTCGACCGACTTCAGGTGCCGATCGTGATGGTCCACGGTGCCAACGATCGGTTTTGGGCGCCGGACTCGACCTTGCTTTACTGGGACCGTCTACCGGCTGGGACGCAATGTCTCGTCTATCCCAACTCCGGGCATGGCGTCGGGCATAGTTGTTTGGATTCGGCACCGTTCAGCCAGCTTCTGCGAGGGCTTAACGGCGCCTTCCCGTTGCCGGATCCGGAATGGACGGCTTCCCCGCTGGGAATTGGTTTCTGCTGCTCTAGCCGAGCCCGATCTGCTCAGCTCTGGCGGGCACGGGCTCCACAAAACCACGTATGGGAATCGCTCTGGGAGCCCGTCGGCCAAGAGCGGGAGTGCCTAGAGGCGGCATGGACGCTCCACGCCGGGTCGGAACCGGCTGCTTACCTTGTCCAAGTGACCTTCGATCCGATCCCGGGCGAGACCTGCGTCCTCACCTCGCCAGTGGTTCTGGTCGGAGCCGACTAGTTCCGGCGGCTAGGCGTTTGCGCCGACCGAGGGCGGAACCAGGGCGACGCGGAGCGTCGGGGCCCCTGGGTCGGGATTGGCCCCGGGCCCTCCCGCAACAGTTATCTTGGCTAGAGCTTGCTCCTAGGCCCCCTGAAGGTCGAAGTTGTCGCTCAGGATGATGGAGTCGAAGAGCGGCGCGGCTGTCGAACAACCGGTCGCCTACTCCAGTGTCAAACACGATGCTCTTGAGCATCAGGTTTTCGAACTCGCGCACCTTGAATGACGCCGGCGAGCAAAGCGATGCAGGCTAACCATAGCACGCCATCCCCGACGACTTGGGCGATTCGGGGTTTCCGGGTGGGCCGGATGTTGGCCGTGGTCTGGGTGTCACCGGCGCCGAGAACGGCGATGATTCGGCCCCATTCGTCAACCGCCATGCTCCAGCCAAAGGCATCGGTTCGGACGATGGGTACGCCGGACTCGGCGGCGCGAAACGGTTGATATGCAGCGTGGAGAGCGGAGACCACGCCGTGCGGGGAGGCGGGATCGAGAGTGGGCACGTAGAGGATGTTTACGTCGGATTGAGCCACCGACGCGCGCACGATGCTCGGGTAGCAGGTGTCGAAGCAGATGAGGAGGCCCGCCACGGTCGAGCCTTCACGGCTTGATGCCGAGCGATTCCCCGGCGAATGCACGGACTTTTCGCTTGCAAACAGCTTTTGTTTGTCGTACGTGGCGAGGACCGTACCTTGACGCAATACAAACAACCGGTTCCTCGGCGGACTCGTGCCCGCCCATGCGGCACTCGTGACGAGGGTCATGTCGTACTCTGCGCTCAATGACGTCAGGCCGGACAGATCAGTGCCCGACACGAGTCCAGATCCAGCCAACTCTGGCAGCAGCGCGACTTGTGCATCCTCACGCCCGATCTAGACTGCTCGTGATGGTCTCGACGGTAGGTTCGGCAAACTGGCAGAGCGCAACACGCAGGGTGCCCTCGGTGCCCGGTCCTGCAGGAATCGAGAACGCGGCGACTATCAGCCCCAGCAGCCCGAGCACCGGCCACCGGCGGTCGGTGATCGCACCGGCGATCAGCCCGTTCATGAGCCAGACCAGGCCGCTGACTAGCCAAATTCCGCCCAGGCTCGCGAAGCCGAGCATTGCCCCACTTTGATACTGCGATAACGCAGCGTGCACCGGGATCTCGACGAGCGTTAGTCCCTCGCACACGACCGCCCCGCACGCGACTTGCCAGACCGGCATCCCTCGAGAAATGAGCACGAAAACGACGCCGTTGACGAGTCCGAAGAGGCTAAACAACAGGAGGAGCCATCCCGCTGACTCGCTTGGAACCCGCTCCGAATAGAACCAGCCCTCGCTTGAGATGAATGCGGCGACCAGCCCGAGCATGATGCCGGAAACGAGGGCCACGGACGACCGATGTCCGCGAAGGGCCAGCCAGACCGGGACGAGATACAACCATCCTAAGATGTGGAAACGGGCCGGCGGCATGCTCGCCACCAGCAACACGGCCGAGGCAACAATTGCGAATACAAGCCACGCGAACCGAACCATTTGAGCTATGGACTCGAACGGGTTGCGGATGGTTCTTTGTTACTTTTTGATTCGACTAAGGAGGGTGTTGGGGCTGCCTTGGATCCCGATATGGGGAGGTAAGTCGCCACCCAATGAGCTTTCATGTGCTACGGGGTGGCGACTGTTGTAAGATTCGGCAGGCCTGTGGCCGGAAGGTGGGCGCTGCCTAGTCC
>DDSL01000048.1 GCA_002343825.1 Chthonomonas sp. UBA2391 | reverse complement strand
GGCGGGGATTTCCGCCGATTCACCGAGCATCTCTTGCAAACTGAGTTTCTTTTCCTCCATCGTCTGCTGGCAGTTCGGGCAGATCGCGATGTGTTTTTCGAGTTGGGCGAGGGTGTCTTCGGGCAGCTCTTCACCGGCCAGATATCGGGTCATCTGGGCCTTTGCTAGCTGACATTCGATGTTAACCAGGTCCATCCTTCACAACTCACTCGAGGTTTTGGAACCCAAAACTGGGTTCACGATTCAGTTATTGGTCCCCCCGGCAAACTTCTTTAGGTTCAATTTTCGCGGGCCGGTAGAATAGGGGTCTCCATGGACCTCAAATCGACACTGCATCTCCCTGATCCCGAATTCACCATCCCGATGAAGGCCGACCTTGCCCAGCGGGAACCAGGCATTCAGGCCAACTGGGACGCGGCGTCGATTTACCATGAGATCCAGAAGAGCCGAGCCGGCCGGAAGCCCTTCGTGCTGCACGATGGGCCGCCGTACACCAATTCGCCCATCCATCTGGGCACGGCCCTGAACAAGATCCTCAAGGACTTTGTGGTCAAGTCGAGGACGATGATGGGGCACCTCGCGCCCTACGTCCCCGGCTATGACAACCACGGCCTGCCGATTGAACTGGCCGTGCTCGCCAGTTGGGCGGAGGAAGTCAAGAAAGACCCGGTCCGGCTTGCCGAACTCGGATTTGACAGTAAGCCGAGCGATGCGGCCCTTACGGCCCGGTTACGGAAGGATCTGGCTGAACTCCGGACTCGCTGTCGCAGCCACGCCCAGCGCTACATCGAGGTCCAGACGCAGCAGTTCAAGCGGCTAGGCGTCTTTGGACTTTGGGAAAAGCCGTACACCACGATGGCCTACGAGTACGAGGCCGAGATCGTGCGGACATTCAAGCGATTGGTCATGGCCAATCAGGTCTACCGAGGTCTCCGCCCGGTGCTCTGGTCACCTACTAGCCAAACCGCCCTGGCCGATACCGAGATCCTCTACAAGGACCACACCAGCAAGGCGATCTATGTCGCCTTTCCGCTGAGCGAAGACCCGAAAGGAATCTTGACCCAGTACGGAGACGTTAGCGCCGTCATCTGGACGACGACCCCTTGGACGATTCCTGCAAACCTGGCCTGCGCTTTCCACCCCGATCTGAACTACGCCGTTGTCCAGACCTCGCGGGGACTCCTCTTGATGTATGAGGGTCTCGTCGAGCGTGTCATGGCCGAATTTGGAGTTTCTGGGCATAGCGTCCTCGGCCGAATCCAGGGGATGGACCTCGAGGGAATCGAGTTCAAACACCCGATTTATGACCGGCACTCCACCGCCGTTCTGGCCGACTACGTGACCACCGAGGACGGTACGGGGATCGTTCACACCGCTCCCGGACACGGCCGCGAGGACTTCATGACCGGGCTCAAGTACAACCTCCCGATCCTTTGTCCGGTGGATGAAAGGGGAGTCTTGACCGAAGAAGCCGGCGAGTTCGCCGGGACTCACTACAAACAGTGCGACACCGTAGTGGTGAACCGACTGGAAGAACTCGGAGCCCTGCTGCATGTCAGCGACTACTTCCATAGCTATCCCCACGCCGAGCGCGATGGCCAGCCGGTCATCTATCGCGCGACCCAACAGTGGTTCGTGAGTATCGACGACAACACCCTCCGGGAGCGAATCCTGGAGGCGGTACATCAGCGCATCGAGTGGCATCCGGCAAATAGTGTTGGACGGATCGGCTCGATGATCGCGGGCCGCCCCGATTGGTGCATCAGCCGGCAGCGCCCCTGGGGGGTCGGGATTCCGATCTTCTACGGTCGCGAATCGGGCCGTCCGGTCCTCGATCCCCAGGCCATCGAGTACGCAGCAAAGCTCGTTGAGCAAGAGGGCAGCGACGCCTGGTTCCTGCGCGAGGCCAACGAAATCTTGCCCGCAGGATACAAGCACCCGGACACGGGTGAGACGGAGTTCACCAAAGAGGTCGATGTCTTCGACGTCTGGTTTGACAGCGGAGCCACTCACCTCTGCGTGCTAGAAGGCAACGTCGAACCCGAATGGAAGGCGGAATTACCGGTGGACCTCTACTTCGAAGGGTCCGACCAACACCGAGGATGGTTCAACACCTCGCTCGTCATCGGGGTCGGAACCCGTGGCGAAGAACCCTTCCGGGCCGTCGTCACCCACGGATTTGTCGTCGACGAAAAGGGCCAGAAGATCAGCAAGCGTCTCGGCAATGGGGTGGACCCGGTTGAGGCTTGCGACCAATATGGGGCCGACATCCTGAGGCTTTGGGCGGCGAGCGTGAACTACCAAGACGACGTCCCCATCGGAGCCAACATCCTCAAGCAGGTGGGCGAGCAGTACCGAACGATTCGCAACACGCTGCGCTTTTTGCTCGGAAACCTGAAGGGGTATTCCGGTGAGACTCCCAGCCAAGTCCTTGATCTGGACGAATGGATCGTCGAACAGACCGATCTGCTCGTCGTCGATGTGGTGGACGCTTATCGCAATTACGACTTCATCAAGGCCTCCAGCGCGATTCACAACTTCTGCACAAACGAGATCAGCAAGATCTATCTCGACGCGATCAAGGACCGAATGTATTGCGATGGAGAAGATTGGCCAACCCGCCAAAGCGGGCAATGGGCCTGCCATCAGGTCCTGATCAAGCTCACCCTTCTGCTTGCGCCGATCCTCGTCCACACGGCGGAAGAGGTCTATGCCCGGATTCCGGGGATTGAGAAGCGAGCGAGCGTTCACCTTGAGGAATTCCCCGCAGTCAGCGAAGCGCGCCTCGCCAGCATCCAAGCGAGCGAACTCCAGCGCCGATTCGCCGAACTGTGGAGCCACCGTGCGATGGTCTTCTCACTCTTCGAGACTTGGAAAGCCGAAGCCCAGGTGAAGGACAGTCAAGGGGTCGTTTGCCAGATCGCGGACCGACCCGAGTTGGTTGCGCTGCTCAAGAGCTTCGCCGAAGATCTGCCCAACTTCTACAAGATGAGCTGGGTGGAGCTTCGCGAGGGAGAACCTGGAGCGTCGTTCGAGATTTCGCCGTATCACGAGTGTGCACGGAGCCGTTTGCGGCGCCCTGACGTTGAACAAGTGGAATACCAAGGCGAAACCATCTGGCTGAGTCAGCGCGACCGGCGGGCCCTGGGGATTCTCTGAACCAGGAATGAAGAAAGTCCCCGTTCTCTATCTGTCCATCTTCCTGATCGGCCTCGTCGTCGATCAGGTCGTCAAGGCGTGGGCCCGGGGTCGGTTTGCGATTGGCGAATCGCTTGCCTTGCCGTGGCCCGGAGTCTTTGAACTCACGCTGACCTACAATAAGGGTATCGCCTTCGGAATGTTTCAGGGGGCGGGAGTGCTCTTTGTGCCGGTTGCGTTGGGAATGGCGGGGTATGCAACCTGGATGTGCTGGCGGTCCCCTCAACAAACTGGGCTGGCAATTTGGGGCCTCGGAATGCTGGCCGGTGGGGCCATCGGCAACCTCATCGACCGGGTCTGGCTGGGAAAGGTCACGGACATGTTTTGGCTCCGTGCCATCAACTTTCCTGTCTTCAATATCGCCGACGCACTGATCACGGTCGGGGCAATCTTGATCGGGGTTCACATGGTTTTCGAGGCAAAACCTGAAGCAACGCCTCAAGAAAAGCCTATAACAAATACATAGGCCTCGCTCCGGTTGGAGTTGGGGCGAAAAAGGTTAGGCATGGAACAGAAGCAATCGCAAACGGGTCCAGAGTGGTTTTTCTTGGCTGCACTCTTCGCGCCAGCGGCCCTACAGGCATCGCGACCCCTCGGCGAAAAGATCGCCAACGGTCTGGTGGAGTTAGGACAACTGCTCCAGCAAGCGCTGGAGGAACAGGGGTCCACGAGCACGACCGCTGAAGCCGCCGCTCAGATCGCGAAGCACGTCCGTGCCGCGAGTCCACGGGTCGAGGAAGCCGTCGTTGCTTCCGGTCCTGTGGCAACCGTCTCTCGCGCCGAAGCTCCAGCTCCGGCTCCTGCTCCTACGGTCGAGGCCCCGTCTCCACTGAAGGAAGCGGCCCCTGCACCCAAGCCAGCGGAGCCTGTTGCCGTTGCCAAGGAGTCAGTCCCGGCACCGAAAACGCCTGAAGCGGTCACGACTCCGAAGGAGCCAGCGCCCGCGCCGAAGCCGGTTGAGGCCACTCCGATCGCCAAGGAATCGACGCCTGTGCCGAAGCCGACCATCGCGCCGACCGAATTCAAAGAACCCGCGCCGAAGCCCGACCTGCAGGTCGGTGACCTCGCGGCACGCATCGCCGCTTCCACGGAGAAGACCTCCGAGCCTTCTCTGGACGAGATCGTTGCCGCGGTCAAATCCGACCAACCGCTTGCCGAAGCTCCGAAGCCAACGCCTGCCCCCGCATCGACTCCGGCTCCGGCACCCGTGACCTCGACCGCTGCCGCGACTCCTCCCCCCGTCCCCAAGCCGACGACCAAGGACGAGCCGAGCCTGGACGAATTGGTGAACGCGGTCAAGACCGATACCCCCATCGCCAAGGCTCCCGAAGCCCCGGCCACCCCGCCCGTTTTGCCGCTGGCCCCGACCCCTAAAGAG
>DDSL01000036.1 GCA_002343825.1 Chthonomonas sp. UBA2391 | reverse complement strand
AAGCAACGGGGCGGGAGGGCGGGAACATCATCAACCGCGAGCCGCCCAGCGAACGCCGGAGAGGAAGACTTCCCGAATCGCAGCGTCTTGATATCCAGGGCTGACCGCCGGCCCTGTGAGGCCAACGATGTAGTACACACGGCCGGTTCCGGATTCGAACTTCCAGGAGGTGATGTCCGATCCATTCACATCAATGGTTTGGGCTTCTGCAGAGCCACTGATCGCCGTGATCTTGTAGCTTTCATTCCACTCAACTCGACGTCCAAGGACGTTGGAGTCAGTCCAGTCTCGATCCGTCCGCTGAACTCCAGACGCCGCGTTCATCGCTTCGAACCGACCAACCCGGAGGTTCTGACGTTCGCAGGAGTTCACGCCACCGAACCAGCTTGCAATGGCCGAGGTGTCCGGATCGTTAACGTCTCCCGTAGCGAGTTGGTTACCCGCGCCACCAACCACAACAACTCCTTTGCCCGCACCGAGCCAGGCCACGACCTGGGCTTGATCTGCCGGACCGTACGATCCACCCTCACACAAGACCAGCACATCGTAGGTAGCCGATGGAGAGGGAATCGAAGTTGCGGACACCGGCGTCACCGTAGTGATCTGCGGAAGAAGCGATAGTGTGGTTGTGCGATCAGCAGTCGCGCTCCCGCCAACCACGAGGAATGCCCGGTTGCTTGGCGCAACGTTCACGGTAACCGAGCGAGACACCACGCTACCCGAAGAGCTGCGAACTTCCATGCGGTACGTCGTGGAAAGTGCTGGCTGATCGGTCACCGAACCACTGCCCGCGAGACTGCTGAAGACGCTCACGAAGTTACTCCGCTCGAAGCCGTTGTTCGAGCTGGTGTTGAGGTCGCTGGTGCTCCAGCCCACCGAGACAGTTTCCCCGTACGCGATAGTGCTCCGACTTGCGGAAAGAACGAGGTTGCTGGAACCAAGTGAAGAACCTCCGCCACCACACCCCACGAGGGCAAGGCCGAGCATCCCAGATGCAACGAGCAGAAAGAAAGAGTGTCGCATTTCAGGAGTGTACCCTAATTGGGTACAGTGCATCTGTCAATGTTTCTCAGTGCCGGAACCGCGCGAAGGGAGGGCTAGAAAGCTGGAGCGAGACGAATACAAGCGGCTCCGCGCTCTCTTGGCTGATCGGATGACGGAACTCGGTATGAGTCAACGTGAACTTGGAAAGCTTCTCGGAATGAGCTCTAGCTACGTGAATAAGCTAATCCTCGGCAAGCGGACGTTGGAACTGACAGAATTTCTCGATCTTTGCCGAGCACTTCAACTTGAGCCCACACAGGTTCTTAAGGATTGCGCATCCGGCGAGGGTTAAAACTTCGACTCTAGCAGTCGTTTGCGCTCAAGCCTTGCGAGATCGTACTCAGCAATACGGCGGTGGTACGAGTCTTGGGCGAGTTCACAGTTCTCGATGACTGCGTTGAGATAATCAGCTCCAGCCTCACTTGATTCTCTGACCGCCTTGATCCGAGCATTAATGACGCCCGCAGACTCGTAGGCATGAAGGTTCTTTAGCTCACCTGACTTGAACGACTTTTCGAGCAACTCCTCAGCAAGAAATGCTTCACCAAGTGCCAGGTGGAGCCGTGCGAGAAGCTGAGCCAGTCTTGACTGCTGCTGGTAGCTCCGTGCTTCCTTTAGGCGAGCTGTAACGACTTCCTGAAAAGCTCGCAACGTTGCTTCGGGTTTGATCACCTGAACTCGCTCATGCACCGTAAGTTGGACGTTTATACGCTCAATCTCAAGAATCGCAAGCGTTGGCAGAAAGTATGGGGTCTTCGCTGTTTGTGGAGATGGTTCGAGTGCGAGCAGTGCCTCAGCTTGGTCAAAAAGATGGATGGTTTCTCGTTCTCTCGAATCGGCCATTCCTCGCAGAGCGCGACCAGCGAAGCAGAAACCACCAGCGGCTCGGTGCAAATCTCCCCGTGCGAGCGCACCTTCGGTGATCAGGCGTGAGATGCGCATCGCTTGTCCCGGTTGATCAAGTCGTTGCCGGGCAAAGAAGGCTCTGTCCAGCAACCGTTCCCGCATGGTCACCTCCTCGGATCGAGTTGCTGCCTCTTCGGCGGTTCGGGCGGCCAATATCAGGCGTGACTCTCGAATCTGCCGATCAACTCGCCTGATCGTCTTCTCGGTGACCTTCTTGCCAACCAACGGGTCGCCCTTGCTCTCAAGAATCTCTCTACCGAAGCAGTCGCGCATCCACGACTCGACAATCCGCCGCTTGTTGTCCTTACTCCTAAGCGGATCAATCAAGTTTTGAATGGTTTCCGGCTTCAATTTGCCGGGATCACCGAAGATTTGTGATATGCGGCTCTTGTCAACACCAAGCACATCGGCGATGTCCTGGTTCTGTGAGCAATCGAATTCGAGAAGGTACACCTCCTTCACGACCCGCACGAACGAGCTCGGATCATCGGGTAGTTGAGTCCCGGCTAAATAATCGAGTTCTTCGTCTTCATGCGGCATTGCCGTTCGGACACGCTCCTTCTTAGGAGAAGTTACCGCACCATGAAGACACCAAACTCAAAACTTCCACAGTGGATCGGCGTGAAAAAGGGCTGGCATTTGCAGTCGGCCGATCCCTTGCCACACCTCGTTTCGATCACCTCCGACATGCTCAGGACGCATGCGCTCCTGATTGGCGCGACTCGCAGCGGCAAAACCAACCTCGTCCACCACCTTGTCGCACAGGACATCGAGCGCGAACACTCGCTGGTTGTCTTTGATTTACGTGGAGACCTGGTTGACTCCGTAATTGAGCTCGCGGCTGGTCGAGTCAGTCCGGACAAGGTCGTCCTGATTGACCTCCGAGAGAAGGATCGGCCTCATGGGTTCAACCCGCTCTTTGGCCCCGGAGAGCCCTACTTCAGAGCGCTCGGGGTGCTCGATGCGATTGCCAATGAGTCTGAGTCCTGGGGCATTCAGCTCGCGGAAACGCTCAGGTATGCCCTGATGCTTTTTGCCGAGGTTGGAAAGCCGATCACGGAGCTCGATCAACTCTTCTACGACGGCGCGTTCCGGCTCCGGTGCCTCTCGATGGCTGAGGCTTCTCCAACCAGTGAGTTTTGGGAGCGATTCCACGCCCTATCCCCCGACAAGCAACAGTCGCTTGCTATGCCTGTGCTCAACAAGCTCAGCATCCTGACTTCAACGAAGTCGCTCCGGAAGGTGCTCGGGCATCGTTCGCCGGTTGATCTGGGAGCGCATTTGAACACTCCTGGGAGCATCACCCTGATCTCCCTCGCCGTTGACGAACTGCATGGCGCAGCGAAGATGATGGGAAACATGATTCTCTCCTCGATTTGCCGGGAGGTCTTCGCACGGGTACAGGTCGGTGAGCGAAGCAGAAACCCGGTTCGGATCTTCGTTGACGAGTTCGAGCACTTCGTCTTGCAGGACTTCGAGAATCTCCTCGCTGAGGGACGTAGGTTCGGAGCTTCCCTGGTGCTCGCTCACCAGACCCTCGCACAGCTCACGCCAAAAATGCGCTCGATGATCCTTGGCAACGTCGGCGTGAAGTTTGCGTTTCGGGCTGGGAGGGAGGACAGTCAGACTCTGTGCAAAGACCTCTCAGGGGACTCGACGCTCGTTGATCTCAACAACTTTCGCACCGGTGAAGCCTTAATGTGGGTTCGTGGTGAGGGCGTTGAGGTGGTGGAAATCAATGAGCCACTCCTTCCGACAACTGGTTTCCTGAGTAAGGAGGCTCAGGAGTTTCGATCACAAATCCTTGCATTCCGGGACGCTCGCGATTCCAACGATAACGAGCCAGGATCATCCGTAAACAGACCTGATCCCACTGGTCCGCCCGCCCCGAGACCAGGGCGGGTTAGTCGCCCGTACGTGAGCACCGAGCCTTTGGAGGACTGGCTGTGCAACTGACCTCCCGAGACCTCCAGATTCTCAGAGATTTGGCCCTGAGTCACGTCCTGAGCCGAGACCAACTCCTCGATCTGGGCTACTTCACTACCGTAACCCGGGTGAACACGAGGCTCCGTGAACTTATCGGAGCTGGACTCGTGAAGCGGCTATCAACGCCATTTTTCACTCAAAGCCTCTTTGTCGCGAGTTCTGCGGCGGTTGAAGTGGTTGGGGAGCGAGTTGCGCCGCTCCTCGCCGGACGGTCTGGCTCTCCTCGATTTTTGCAACACTCACTATCCGTGACCAGCGCGCGAATCGTTCTGCTCAAGCGAGGGGCCTCTGCGTGGCGATTCGAGCAGCAACTCCGCACGAGTTTCTCGGTTGGCGGCAAGCTCATGGAAGTCCGCCCAGATGGAGTGGCTGTTTTCCCCGAGAAGGGGCTCCTCGCGGTCGAAGTTGACCTCGGTCACGTTAACCCTGCCAAGTTTGCCGAGAAGCTTCGTTCCTACGAGGCTTTTATCGCAACGAACGAGTGCGGGCGGGTTTGGGGCGAGCCATCGTTTCGACTCTTGACCCTCACCACGGGAAAGCTCCGAGCCAACCATCTGGCCCGATTTCTCGCCGCCGATTCTCCCCTAATCCATGACGTGCTGACCTTTGACCAGTTTGGGGTGCAAGTCGCCTCGAACTGGAGCTGACCAACCCAACTGAGAAAATCATGAAAGACCTCACCTCACTTCCACTATCCGTTCGCGCAAGCCTTACTGCAGTCGAGAATTTGACCAAAGATGGGCATCCGGAGATAGCCGCAAGAGTGCTCGCGGAGACGTTGAAGAGCCTTGCGAACACCAACCCCGAGGCGTGCGCCGTCATCCTCGCCGCCCAAATGGGTTTTCGGGAGATGGCTGGCGTTCAGCGGACCGTCACCAAGACGACTACGACAACGAAGCATGTCCGTCTGGGAATTTGCATCGGCAAGGACGTTACGACGGTGACCACTGAGAACACCATCGGTCGATCCTTGAAGCTATCTTGATGCCCGTCGAATGAAGCCGAGAAGCTTCGCTCGATAGTAGGTGCTGAGCTTAGCCGTCCGGCGTTAGCGACGAATCAAAAAAAGAACAATGGCCCGACCGAAGTCGGGCCACTCTGTTTGCGCACTATGCGAGCTTCAACCTCCCTATCTCCATCGAAGGTCGCCGCTGATCTGACCGCTCAGGAAATCAGTTCCTGACGTCATCCTGAACGTTCCAAGGGCGAAAAGGTTGTATGCCGCGCGGGTCTGATCGACGCGTCCCTCACCAGTCAGCCGATAGAACACCGACCGGAACCTTTCGACGGGGTGCTTGAACCTGACCGTGAGGTAGATCGTATTCGTGAAGGTCCATTCCTTGAAGGGAGACGACTCCCCAACGTAGAACGCTTGAAAAGTGTAGGTCGTGAATAGTTTGGGTCGCAAGACAACCTCGTTGACTTGGGCGAGAGCCGACGACGTTGCGGCGGCTGCGAATGCGAGAGGCAGAAGTTTCTTCATGTGGTGTTTCTCCAGGAGCGGTGAACTTGTCACTGCTCCTAGATTGAATGGTGGAAGAGGTGCCTTTCGTGGCTTCGGCGCATAGGCTGAGAATTGAGCCGAGACTCAACCAGGGCCGACGAATTCGCGAATCTGAAGGCTCGGAGGCGCAAACTTCAGCTGCTCGATTCGGATTCGCGGATTCGCAAGTGTCATTCTTCATGAAATGTGCGGCCCCGTAGCTCAATGGATAGAGCGGATCCGTCCTAAGGATACGGTTGGCGGTTCGAGTCCGTTCGGGGCCGCCAAATAGAGTTGAGAGACCAAATGGAGGGATTAGAGAGACCGGAGGCTCTGGTCTCTCTAAAGGTCTCTCTTAGCCACTGGATTTCCTGAGACGTCCTGAGACGCCCGTAGACTCAAATTGGAGGTTTTTCGACCTATTTTTCTTCAGTCCTAAGGAGTGAGTCGGGAGTTCGAATCTCTCCGGGGCCGCCATGATTCTGTGATTATTTGTTAGACTGGAAAAGTGAAGTTGCGCTACCTCCTTTTCGGGCTCTTCGCTCTGTTGCCATTTAAAAGTGAACTTGTGCAAGTTCACCACGAGGCGAGCCCGGATTGTGCTCTACAGTACATTAGCGAGAGCACTGTACCGGTCAATCACTTACTCCAGGTAGCAACCTGCATCAATCTGACATCTTGGGCACGAATCATTGGACATGATTTCGATCTGCAAGGCAGACCTTCGATCGTAGCCTACGAGACACCTCACGTGCCAATTCTGGAATGGCTCCAAAGTGTCCAACGAATCATTTATGGCTAGGACAACTCTTTTGGCAAAGTAGATATCCTAACTTAAACCTATGAACCCACGTCACCTGGTGCTGTTTGCGTTCATTGTCTTGGTTGCAGTCTTCTTGGCTTACCGAGGGACTACGGCAATACGAGACGATTCTCAAGGTCAGATTAATCCCAAACCCGAGTTTGTTGCATCTGAGCGAGACTTTATCCACGGAATGGTCCCACACCATCAAGAGGCTGTCACGAGTTCCGAGGAGCTCCTTTCGGTCGTAGTCGATCCTGATGTCAGAACACTCGCATCAAACATCATTCGAGCACAGGAAGCAGAGATTACGGAGATGAAAACTTGGTACGCTCAGTGGTACGAAGCCGAATACCGCGACGATGGGAAATACAAGGCGATGATGCGACCACTACAGAACTTGAGTCCGAAGGATGCTGAAGCACGCTTCGTCGCAGACATGATTGGACACCACGAGCATGCGGTTCTCATGGCCCGAGAGCTGGCGACGTTTGCGAAGCGACCCGAGCTTCGCACCTTGGCCTCGAACATAATCCGAGATCAAGAAGCCGAGATCAGAACGTTGACCTCGTGGCTTCAGAGCAAGTACGGGCAGACACCGAATGCGGTAGATCACTCAATGCACTAGGATACATCTGACTCAGAACGCCAGAATCGGAATCTGTGCGCGGCTCCAATTTTGATGGCGGGAACTTTTTCCGGGTAAATTCTGTTCTGGTGAGTATGCGAAGCAAGGGAGCACTGATTCAAATCGTCGTTGCTCTGGTATTGGCTCTGGCCCAAGTGCCTGCCAATGCGCTTGCTGGAATGTTCCTGAAGCATGCAGATTGCGACATGCCGTGCTGTCGAACGCAGGTCTCACCTACTGATTCAAGCGTCCAGAACTGTCATATCGAAGCAACTCCTGGGCCGGAGCCGTGTGGCTCACATACGGCGTCAGCAAACGGGTCGTTTTCGGCGAAGAAAAGCTCCTGCGAGTGCAGCATTTCGGCTCCGTCGGAAAATCGCGGTTCACCAGTTGCAATTGCTTCGACATCCTCGCAATCTTCTTTCCAGACCTTCGCGGCGCTATTGCCGCCAGAACTGATTTCTCTCGCGCCACAGCTTCCTTCACTGCGCCAGCCCGGCATACGTGGGACTGACTCAGGGCCACTTGCTCAAAGACCGCATTGCGTCTGGTTGGGGCGTGCCCCGCCTGTGTTACTTGCTTAGTCGAGCCCGCTGAACTTGATTTCAGCGTGGCTGTTCGTCGTTTGACGCAAGTCTCATCTCAGAAACACAGGAAAACCAATGATTACCATCATCGCCTTGTCGGCGGTGCTGCTCGGTCAGGCACAATCACTCAAGTGCCCGGTCATGGGCGGTGCTGTCGCATCAAATACAACATTCGTCGAGTATCAAGGAGCCCAATTTGGCTTCTGCTGCCCCGGCTGCGAAGGCAACTTTGCGAAAGCCCCCGACAAGTTTATCGAGACCCAGAAGAAAGCTGGAAATACCATCGGATCGTTCTTCTTCGACCCCGTAACACGAAAGCGAATTGAACCGAACAAGGCTGTTTCAACAAAGGATCACAACGGCATTCGGTACTATTTCGCGTCGGCGGATTCAGCTACCGCCTTCGCCAAGTCTCCTTCCCAATTCTCAGCCGTGCCCAAAAATGAGGCACTTTATTGCCCCGTGGGCAAGGAAGCCGTCTCAGCATATGCAAAAGCAAGTGACTACGTCGATTTCGACGGGGTTCGTTGGTACATGTGCTGTGAAGGTTGTGGTGATCCGTTTGAAAAGAACCCTCGCAAGTATCTCACCGCAGCGGCACTCGCGTACGTGAAAGTGCCGTCCGTGCTGAAGCAAAGAGCTTCAACACCTGAAGCCCCGAGTGCGGACACGGTTACCAAGGTGAAGTTCGAGAAATTCCAGGCCGAACTTCGAGTTCCTGAAGATGGCCTGTTTGCGGGTGAGGAGATTGATGTCGAATTTCGGGTCGTCGATACAACTTCCAAGGATCCCATCGAAGAGGGATTCAAAGGCGTTGGAGGCATCTCAGCCACCGCCGTCATGACGATGCCGAGTATGCAAGGCATGCCAGAGGCCAAGCCTAACGTTCATCGCGAAGGAGTGCCGGGCGATTACGGAATCGAGTTGTATTTCCCCCATGGCGGGGACTACAAGATTGACTTAGCCTTGGATATTCCGGGCGAAGGCAAGAAGACCATCAGCTTCTTAGTGGATGTCAAAGACGAGCGTCCTGCCAATGCAAGCAGGCCGCAACCCTACCGCCTTGACGTAGTCGACTGGCCCACGCATGCGATGGCGGGTCAGCCAACCAAGCTTCGCATGAGAGTGATCGATGTCAAAGCTGGCACTACTCAACGTGACTTCGATATCGCGCATGAAAAGCTGTTCCATCTTCTCATTGCCAGTCGTGACCTGAATTGGTTCATCCACGAACATCCTGAAATGACAGAAGACGGAACATGGGAGATTCCCATCACGTTTCCAGCCGGTGGCGACTACTGGGTTTACGGAGATGTCGCTCCAACCGGAAAAGGTTCCAGGGTGCTGATCGCCAAGGTGAGCGTTCATGGGGACAAACCCACTTGGGATACCAAACTAACCCTCACCCGAACTGCCCAAGATGGCGGACTTCGTGGCGAACTTGGCACGCTTGAGCCCATCGAAGTCGGCAAGAAAGCAATCGTTGAAGTGAAGCTCTTCGATGATAAGTCGGGTGCTCCCGCAACGGATACAGTCAAGTGGCTTGGTGCGGCTGGCCACATGATGATCTTTCATCAAGATGGGCAAACCGTGGTCCACAGTCATCCCGCCGAAGATTCGGAGAGCGAAGCACTCGTGAAACGAGGCGTGATGCGCTTCACTGGTCGATTTCCCAAACCCGGTCTATACAAGGTCTACGCCCAGTTTGACTGGCGCGGCTCAGTACGAACTCTCGGCTTTGCTATCGAGGTGAAGTAGTGGCGAACTGGGGCAGCGTGTTCTTACTGGTACTCGCAGGTGCAGCGTACATCTGGCTCATTCTACGACGACTTAACGTCGGCGGGGCTGGACGTCCAAACTGCGGCTGCGGGGCTAAACGATGCCGATCCAAAAAGGGCGCGGGTCAATGAAACGAATTGTTTCGAGTCTTTGCCTCGTGCTAGGGGTTGCCATTAGCGTGGCAACTCCAGAGGAGATGGAACGGTTGCATCGCGTTGCTGAACTGAAGCCGAGTTCCAAACTGCTCAAAGCTGAATGCATGACTTGCCATACGGATGTGCCTTTGCACAATCCATTTGGCAGAGATGTAAGAAGCGCAATCAAGTCGTCTGAACGAGCAGGAGTAGACGCCGAGATTTGGACTCGCTTAGCCAGTATCGATTCAGACCAGGATGGATGGTCGAATGGTGAGGAGGTTCGTTTGGACACGCTTCCAGGTGATCCAGGCGACCATCCGGCTGAGTCGCGTTCACGAAAGGAGACCCAAACCGATGCCCGTATCAGTGTCGGCTTGGATCAAGTTATTCCAAAGCACTCGCTTCATCCTGTTGTCATTCACTTCCCCATAGCACTCTTTCTCTTTGGAGTTGCGTTCGACTTGATCGGAGCACGGAAGAAAGACAGCGGGTTGCGAACGACCGGATGGTGGGGCCTGCTCCTGGGAACAATCAGCACGGCTGTTGCAATTCCTACGGGAGTGGCTGCCCTTCTGCGAAGCGGCTACCAGTGGACGGGCCCAGCACTTAGTCATGCACTCTTTGCAGCAACTGCAACGGCACTCATGATCTCAACAACCCTCTGGAGACGCAAAGGCGAAATCCAGAGCAAGACGTACTTCGCTCTCCTTTTAGTGGCCGCTCTCGCGGTCGCTCTGGCGGGTCACTTTGGAGGCCAATTGGTCTACGGAAATTAACACATGAAACACAAGATAAACGTTCAAGCCATTCTTGGCGGGCTAGTGCTCGCTTCGACTCTCGCAGCATCCGCTTACGCCTTCCAGCCATCTGGTCAAACTGAGGGTTGCTGCGGCTCATCACCGTCGTCCGGAAAGCCTCACGTTGCTCAGGAGTCAAAGGGAGTCCAAAAAGCGACGGTGCTCGTTCAGGACGGAAAGTACACCCCTTCAACCATTGAAGTTAAGAAGGGCAAGCCAGTTCAAATCACCTTCAAGGGCGGCAAGAAGATGGGTTGCGGTGCAACCATCGAGTTCAAATCACTAAAGCAAACAAAAACTGTTAAGGAAGGAAAGACAGTTGCTTTCTCATTTACCCCTTCATCGGCAGGCGAAGTTAAGTTTGCTTGTTCGATGGACATGATTCGCGGAAAAGTGGTCGTTAAGTAGACCTCACCTGCCGCACAAAAGGAAAACACAATGAAACTCTGGAACCAATTCAGCAAATCTCTCGCTCTCGTCGCCGTTATCGGTGCAATGGGCATGACCTCCATCGCATCTGCTCACGAAGCGGACTGCCCTTACTGCAAACTCAAGCTAGTACAAAACACGAAAGAGCTTGACAACGAAGTCGTCGTCAAAGTCGGCAACAAGCGAATCGAATACCGATGCCTGTACTGTGTGATCAAAGATCAGAAGCGGTACAAGGGTGATCTCGTCGTCTACTCGCCAAGTGAGAAAGTGGGGGCACCCGTCATTCTCAAGAGGACGGGTGGTAAATGGAGTGCGCCAGAAGGCGCAGTGTTTCTGAACACATTCAAGAAGCACAAGGACTGTGCGGCTCTTTCGAGGGCATTCACCAATAAGGCTGCGTTCGACTCTTACATTAAGAAGAACCCTTCCGAAGGAGCCAAGGCGCTCACTCTTGACCAATTCCTCGCGGAGGTGGCGAAGAACTAGCAATTGGAGGGCCACTTTTGGCCCTCTCTTCCAGGAGACTTATATGCGAAACACACTTCTACTTTTCGTCGCACTGACATCGGTCACGATGGCTGTCGCACAAGACCATGGCGGTCACCAGCCTACACGTTCAGGAACTCTACCGACCATGCCCTCAGATTTGCCCCGATGGATCAGTTCCCCCGGCGCGGATCATCTTTTCTACAAAGCTGCCCCATACAACTGGGCAATTGAACGCATTCCACCGTTTGCCCAAGACATGTACGGAACGGGAGTTGGCCACGCGATGGCGTACGAGGCTCTAGTTACAGGTCGGAAGGCACAGCTTGAGACGAAGGTGTTTGAAACGATTGACCGAGTCCTCCAGAAACCACCTCGAATACCAGTCGATGAAGCGGCTCTATCTCCGACATTTGTCAGAAAGTACGGGTACCTCGAAAAAGTCTTTGATTGGGCCCACATACTACACTTCCAAACCATCGATGTCTTGACGCATCCGGGTTGGAGCGATGCTCAGAAAGAGGCGGAAATCGAGCGTTTATGGAGCTTTTACTCGGCGCAACCCTATGCCATCACGGGGCTGCCCATGAACATGGAGTACCTTGACTCATTTCCATTCTCTGGTCGCTTTCGGAGTAACTATCCAAAGGTTAACGGACTGTTCTGGGGATACCACTGGCTCCAGACCGTAAACTACGACATGCTCTTTCGTGTCCCGGTGCAGGATCAAGCGGCTCAGTATAGCGTTCTAGGATCGCAGTATCGAACCACCGAACTCTACCGGATGCGGGACTTCATGCCGATGACGGCTGAAATGAGCCCACGGTTCTCAAAGCGTTTCCCCATGATCGCTAACGCATTCGATAACCTGCACATGCTTCACGACAACGTCAACGACATTTTGGCGGCAGAGGAACTGACCGAAAAGCAGAGACAAGAACAGGTGAAGATTGCGATATATCGTGTGCTCTCTTCAACGCACAAAGGACACGAACCGGGCTCGGGCGAAGATGTACCAGGTTCCCTACATGATCATCGACACCCAACCAGCACCCCAGGTATGGGGTTTATGAAGGGGATGGAAGACGATGTGATGTATATGTCGGGGATGGGATGGATGGACATGAGTGTTTGTGCACATTGTTCGATTCCTTTGCCCGATGGGCCGATGTGGGGGGCCACCGTCACTGCAGACGGGTGGACTATGCTCGTTCGATGCCTCATGTGCGCTCGTGACATGGCGGCAGAAACTCCTGGACGAGCAATCATTCGAGCCGCAACGGAGGATCCGTCACGAATCCTTGTTCTAATCTCAGACGAGGAAGGAATTCTAACAAGCAACATTCCGGGAGTTGTGTTCCTTGAGGAGTTCGGGGAGCATCCAGAATGCAGTGCATGGTCAAGAGCGTTTACATCAAAATCGGCCTTTGACCAGTTTGTCAGAGAAAATCCTGATCTCGCCCAATCGAAGCCGCTCTCTTTAGATGCGTGGGCTCAAATCAACCGGGGCACGCCAGACACATACAGAAAGATTGACCGACCTAACCCATACCGTCCTGAGCCGACCACGGGAGGAAGCCGGTGAGACTCATATCCGTCATTGCGACAGGCCTCCTCGCGAGTGTGGTTTTAGCGGTTGACCATAACAACGTGGATTCAGGACGACCGCTGAGATTTGACGATGCTTACTCTATCGCTTACCGAGAAAGAGCCTTCGAAACAGGGTTCACACTTGATACCTTCAGACGGTCCAGCCCAAAGTACGGTCTAAAGACGGAGTACAAATACGGTTTTGCAAAAAACCAAGACATTGGTATTGGCTTTGAACCTAGCTACTCGACAAGCAATCGTCGAGGTGACTTCGGAAACGTCGAGTTATCGTACTTCAACGGGTTACGTAGAGAGATAGATGATCAGCCTGCACTTGCATATCGACTCGATGTGGGCCTACCCACTGGCACAGGTTCAAAGGGAGTGGAAGTCCGCGCTCGCGGAATTCTCACCAAAACGGTTGGTCAGTACGACAAAATCCATCTCAACCTGGACGTGATGACCTCGACCGCTCGCATCATGGATGAGCGTCAGACAACAGCAGGAATCACTGTCGGGTACACCAAGCCCCTTGGCTATCCCACGCAGTTTGACCGCACGCTAGTAGCTCAGTTCTCCATGGAACAGTCTCGGGATCGTTCGCGCGACTGGGTTGGAAGCGTAGGCTTAGGGATCCGACAGCAAGTAGGAGTGAGGTCAGTTCTGGACTTTGGCATCGAGTCGGATGTCTTCGAAACCAAAGGGCGAGCGAAGTCTTCGGTGCGCTTCGCTATCGGCTATTCAGTAGGATTCTAGGATTCGGGAACTACTTGATACCCATAGGGGTATAAGATAGTGTAGGTTCATGAACGAAGAAAGCCGATCCCGCATTGACCGCAGGCTTGCCCGCATAGAAGGGCAAGTCCGCGGTTTGCGAAAACTCCTCTCCGAAGACGCTTATTGCTGCGACGTGATCGCTCAGGTCAGCGCAGTTTCTGCCGCTTTGAATCAAGTTTCAGCGGCAGTAGCTACCCAGCACATTCGCCACTGCATCGCGAACCGAGATAGCGTGCATGCCCATGCGACAGCGCGCACGATGTCAGAACAAGAGCTTTTCGAAGAGCTAGAAGACGTGTTGAAGCGTCTCGTGAAAACCTAATACCCCAAGGAGTATAAACCCAAATGAAACTAATCGTTGAAGGAATGACTTGCCAAAACTGCGTCCGCCACGTGCGCGAGGCACTCGAATCGATTCCAGGCGCAACTGATGTCAGCGTCAACCTGCAATCGGGCGAAGTCGAAGTTAGTGGAGTCGAAGTGCGGGCCGCAATTGAAGCAGTTGTCGAACAAGGCTATCAGGTAAGGCAGCAATGAATAACAGTCAACCGGCTCATATCCACGATCAAGAGCAAATCGTAGAAACTGCGATATCTATCAAGGGCATGACGTGTGCCTCCTGTGTTCGGCGCGTCGAAAACGCGCTGGTCAAGAAGGGAGGTGTCGAATCGGCGGTAGTCAACTTTGCGACTCACCATGCAACCGTTCGGCATGACATCGCTCTCGAAAAAACGCAGTTGCTGGACGCGGTGGAGGGGGCCGGGTACACGGCAAAGCTCGTCGAGAATGATCCTCACGCGGGACATTCCGCGTCCGAACACGCAGAACATCTACGAGTCGAGTCAGAGGGAGAACTTGCGAAGATGCGGGCCAACCTGTGGATTTCCGGCTTACTCACGGTTCCACTCGTCCTCGTTTCTATGTTCTGGCATCCCCGAGCAGAGTGGGCAAACTGGGGCCTTCTGCTTCTGGGGACGCCCGCCATCTTCTGGTGCGGTCGTCAGTTTTACGCTGTGGCGGCTAAGGCCCTTCGCCATAGAAATACGACCATGGACACATTAGTCGCGATGGGAACTGGCGCGGCCTGGATTTACTCGACTTACTCGCTCATTGCACACCGGGGCCATAGTCACATGCAGAGCGAGCACATCTATTATGAAACCGGAGCTGTGATTGTTCTGCTTGTATTGCTCGGCAGATATCTCGAAGCAAGAGCGAAGTCTCGCATGTCGGACTCAATCCGGAAGCTCATGGACCTCGCACCAAAGGAGGCAAGCGTTGTTAATCCAGATGGTTCGGAACAGAAGATGCCGCTCACGCAGGTGCTACAGGACATGATTATACGAGTTCGACCAGGGGAGCGCGTTCCGGTTGATGGAATCGTCACCGAGGGAGAATCGTTCGTAGATGAGTCAATGGTGACTGGTGAGCCGGTTCCCGTTAGTAAGAAGACTGGAGACTCTGTAACTGGTGGAACGGTGAATGATCAAGGTTCATTTTTGTTCAGAGCGACGCACGTTGGTTCTGAAACGATGCTCGCCCAGATTGCGTCTATGGTGCAGCGAGCTCAAGGCTCTCGGGCCCCACTACAGGGTCTCGCCGACAAAGTGTCGTCGGTGTTTGTGCCAACCGTTATTGGAATTGCTGTCCTAACTGTCCTTGTTTATGCAGTATCGGGACGCGGAGTTGAACCGGGCATCTTGGCTGCCGTGGCGGTTCTTGTTATCGCTTGCCCCTGCGCCCTTGGCTTGGCCACTCCGACCGCACTCATGGTCGGAACAGGAAGAGGTGCTGAACTGGGCATCCTTGTAAAGGATGGCGAGGCTCTCGAAAGGGCTGGCAGCATCAAAACGGTTTTGCTCGATAAGACGGGAACAATAACACAAGGCAAACCTCACCTCACCGACATTGTCATTTCCGGAACCTGGGGTGATCAAGAAGCTCTGGCCGTTGCAGCTGCGCTGGAGTCTCAAAGCGAACATCCGATTGCACGAGCGGTTGTGAAGAAAGCTAAAGACCTAGCCTTAGCCATCCCTCAGCTTGAAAACTTCGAAGCGATTCGTGGTAATGGAGTGAAAGGGACCCTGTCCGGGGAGATGGCAGTAATCGGCAAACTCTCATGGGTCGCAGAGTTGGCAGCGATCCCTGAAGACGTTCGCCAGACCTTTGAAGAGCTTGAGTCTATGGGTAAGACTGTTTTTGTTCTTCAGACAGGCGTTAACTACGCTGTGCTCGCCGTTTCCGACGTGGTTGGAGATTATAGTGCTGAGGCTATTCGGCTGCTGAAACAAATTGGTGTGGAGCCAGTCATGGTGACTGGAGACAACCTCAGGGCCGCTGCTGCCGTTGCGAATCAAGTAGGAGTTGAGCGAGTGGAAGCTCAGGTGCTACCTCAAGATAAAGCCGAATTCGTCCGCAAATACCAAGTCGCAGGCCGCGTGGGCATGGTGGGAGACGGAATCAACGATGCGCCAGCCCTGGCCCAAGCTGACCTTGGTATAGCGATGGGCCACGGGACGGATGTTGCAATGGAGACCGCTGGAGTAACCCTTCTTCGATCAGATCTTCGCGGCGTCGCGCAGGCTATCCGCCTTGCACGCGCTACCCTTTCAACAATCAAGTGGAACCTGTTTTGGGCATTCGTCTACAACGTCGTTATGATCCCCCTGGCGGCCCTGGGCCTTCTCAGCCCAATGTTGGCAGCTGGTGCGATGGCGTTCAGCAGCGTTTCGGTCATCCTAAACTCATTGAGACTCCGCAGCTTTGATGGACGAACAGCATAGGTTGCCGTTTGTTCGCGGTTAGAACTGAGCTTTACCGATTTCGCTTATTGAGAATGGCTAGAGGGTCTCGCCCCAGGTCTCTCCAAGGTCTCTCCAACGCGGTGGAAGACGGCGGTCCTTTAGGTTCGACGGCGGACAAGTGCCTAGCGTCATTGAACCTAGAAAATGTCAGTCCTAAGGAGTGAGTCGGGANNGTTCGAATCTCTCCGGGGCCGCCAAGGTTTTGAAGCTAAAGGTGTGGGAGTAGGGTTCGGTAGGGTGTGTTTGGTCTCTCAAAGGTCTCTCTAAGACCACGGAGGGCGTCGCCTCTGACAGCTGTTGAGCGCTATTCAGAGGCGACAAGCTACTTTCCCTGTAGCTCTCTGTTATGATGCCGTGGCAAGGAAGAACGGCTGTGACAACATCGCCTCCTTTCGGAGGAATAGTGTTTCTTAATTGACGAGTCGCCGCCGTGGTGAAGGACGCAAAGGTCTCGTTAATATGTCGAATCAAGGGGCGAGTCCAGGCGGAGTTCTCCAAGTGGGACGGTCCAGGAC
>DDSL01000005.1 GCA_002343825.1 Chthonomonas sp. UBA2391 | reverse complement strand
ATGCAGAGGATGCCGAAGGGTTCGTCAAACGGGTTCGAGAACTGGTGCGGCACGTTGCTGGCCACATGAACCACATCCCCCGGCTGAATCTCATCCACTCGATCTCCAAGTCGAACCGTACCCCGACCCCGCAACACCACGACCGCGTGTTCGTGTTGGTGTCGCTCAAAACTGGTGTAGCCGCCCGCTTCAACTTCAAAGTACCGAACTTGGAACTGAGTTTGTTCGCTATCCACCAAAACTCGCCGCGTCACCTGCATCCAGGTCCCCGGCTCATCTTTGTATCGATCCATCGCGACNNGATCAAGAGAAGGTCACCATCACTTTCACCGTTTCTCCCGCCTTCATACGGTCGTAGGCGGCGGGGAGTTCGTCGAGGCTGGCCCACTCGGTAATCACTTGATCCGCCCGGACACGCCCCTCGCGGAGCCACTGCACCGCCACGGCCGTATCCGTGGGGCCGCACGAATACGAGTTCACCCAGGTGATGTCTTGGAAGTAGTAATCCTCCCACGGCCGCTCCACCCACTCGCCCGGGGGCAAGGGCGCAAAGAGGCCGATGCGGGCTTCGGGCGCGGCCAGCTTCAGAGCCGCTTCCACTGCGCCCACGCTNNGCAAACTTCTCATCCCCCGAGGCTAGGCGGGCGTCAATCCCTTGCTGCCGCGCCCACTCGACGCGGGCGGGGTTCAGGTCGTATCCCACCGCGCCCGGGCACACCAGAGCGTGCATCAGGCCCATGCCCCCCAGGCCGATCACGGCCAGCGGCTCGCCCTCCTGGTAGTGCATGCGCCGCAGCTGCTTGGCCACGCACGCCAGGGGCTCCACCAGGGCTGCATCGCGCGGGTCGAGGTCATCCACCCGGTGGGTGTCGGCCAGGTTTGCGGCCGATACCGCAAAATGCGTGGCCATACCACCGGGGTCGAGGCGCGTCGCCTTCCATGTGGGGCAGTGCACGTGGGCGCCCCGTAGGCACGCCGCGCACTGCCCGCACGGCGCGTGGTGGTGCGGGGCTACCCGGCATCCCACCGGGAATCGCTCATCTTGGCTCTCAATGACCACGCCCGCCACTTCGTGCCCGATGACGTGCGGCGCCTTGCGGTCCAGATACCAGGTCATCAGTTCGCCGCTACACAGCCCGCAAGCCTCAGTCTGGACGAGGAGTCCCCCGGGCGGGCAGATCGGATCCGGCTCGGATTCGATCTGGAGCAGTCCACCGCGGTGATAGCGTGCGAGTCTCATGGCCGGATGACGTACTTGATTCCCTTGCCCGAACGTAGGTCCTCAAAGGCCATCTCGGCTTCGGCCAAAGTTCGTTCACCGCTCAGCAGGGGTTCCACCACAAAATTGGGATCGATCAGCCACTCCCGCGCCTGACGAACCGCCTGGGTCCCAAAATGGAATGGACTCAAGATCGAGATTTGATCATAGTGGACCCGGTGAGTATCAAAGGCGACGTGCGTTCCCTTGGGGCACCCGCCAAAGAGGACCAGCTTCCCGCCCCGGCGCACGTAGTCGATGCTTTTCTCCCAAACTTCGGTGTTGCCGGTGCACTCGATCACGGCGTCATAGCCCTTACCGAGCGAGCGGTCCACTTCGGCGAGGCTGACGGCGCGGGCTCCGAGTTGCTCGCCCACGGCCAATCTTGTTCGGTTGCGTCCGGCCAGGGTCACATCTGGGATTCCGATGCGACGGAGCGCCATCACGAAGAGGAGTCCAATTGCACCGGGACCGATAATCAGGATTCGGTCGGTGGGGACCCGCGGCTTTAGTAATTCGACGGCTTGGGCCACGCAGGCAAGCGGTTCGAGCAGGCTCGCCCGGGCGAAGTCCACGTGATCGGGCTTGTGGAAGACGTTGAGTCGAGCGATGTGCTCGGGGATGCAAAGATACTCTGCATAGCTCCCCAAAACCTTCGTCTTCATGATGTGCTCGCAGAGATTCTCTTGGCCGAGCAAACACCAGTAGCAGCGCTGGCAGGGGGCGCTGTGGACGCCCATGATGGCGTCACCGGCCTGAAACTGAGCGCTCATCCCGGCCTCGACGACGACCCCGCTGTACTCGTGACCAAGGGGGCCCGGCATGGGAATCTGAGGATGCCCGCGCAGGTAGGCCTTGAGGTCGGTCCCACAGGTCGTGGCCGCATGGACGCGGACCAAAAGTTCGCCTGGGCCCGGTTTAGGAGTAGGAACCGAGCGGACTTCTAGCGTCCCAGGCTCAGATAGAATGAGCGACTGCATCGTCTCGGGTCGGGTCCGAGCCGTCTTTACCGAGTCAATGGTGCCTGTATCGCTCATCTTCCTGTATCATCCAAGCACCCAAGGGGTCCATCCTGGAGTCCTTTCCTATTGAAGCATTATGCCCACGGTCGAAACAACCACTGTGATCCATGCGCCGATTGACAAGGTCTACGCAATCGCGCGCGACAACCGCTCATTCCCGGACTTCATGGAGGACGTCAAGTCGCTGACCGTCACCGAAGAAGATGGCGACCGGATCGTGAGCGACTGGGTGGGAGTGGTCTCCGCCTTCAACATCAAGGTCCGCTGGACCCAAGAGGACGTCTGGGATCCGGGCGAACATACGTGCAAGTTCCGGCAGCTCAAGGGCGACTACGACAAGATGGAGGGCACGTGGAAGCTCATCGACATGGGCCAAAACATGACCCGCTTTGAGTCCCATGTCGATTACGAGTATGTGGTACCGGGGCTGGGGCCTCTGGTGAAGAAGGTGATCCATTCCCTGGTCGTCAAGAACCTCGATTCGGTTTTGGCCGCCATCAAGACCCGCGCCGAATCAGGCTAGCCTTCAGACCGGTTGCTTGCGAAACCACGAAATGAGGTCTCGCAGGCAGGTCTCGTCGATCTCGTGCCCCATCGGATACTCGTTGTATTCCAGGCTGGGTTGATTCCCCATCCAGGTTCGAACCGCGCGGCCCTCGGCGATCGGGATCACCTCGTCGTGCAACCCATGGCTCATGAAGGTCGCCGGGAGCACGGGGGCTTCGGTGGGGAGGAGCTCGGGCAAGAGGCGCCCGCTGAGGAAGACGAGTCCCTCGACCAAAGTCCCGAGGCGGCAGGTCGCGGCCAGACTCATCATGGCCCCTTGGCTAAATCCGCCGAGCCAGAACGGGCGGTCCGGATGGCTAGCGCGCAGGACGGTCAGGAAGGCACAGAGTTCCTCGCTGCTCTCCATCGCGGCGGCATGGTCGTAGTCCACCACGGTCCCTCCCTCCCAGGTCAGGTCAAACCAGGCATGTCCACCCCACCCCAGATCGACCGGCGCGCGCGGACAAACGACATGGAGCCCGGAGGGCAAAAATGGGGTCAGACTGATGAGATCCTGCTCGGAGCTGCCGTATCCGTGAAGGAGAACTAGTAACGGCCCATTGCCTTCGCTGACTTTTTCGACGTAGATTAGAGAACGGGACACATCATTCATGGGAAGCCTTTCCACCAATACGCTGCTCATTGGCCTTGCGCTCGCTGGAGCATATCTGGGACTTCGTGCCCTTGGCTACACTCCGGTGGTCCCACCCAAAAAACAAGTGAGCTGGATGACGAACCTTAAACCGATGAACGAGAGCCCCAAGCGGGCTGACAAAGTGGTGCTGACCGACGAGCAGTGGAAGGAGAAACTGACCGACGAGCAGTTCAGGATTCTTCGCGCCCACGGGACCGAGCGAGCCTTCTGCGGCGTCTTCCACGACAATAAGAAGACCGGAGTCTATGCCTGCGCAGGTTGCGACCTCAAGCTCTTTCAGAGCAACGCCAAGTTTGACAGTGGGACCGGCTGGCCGAGCTTCTTCCAGCCCTACGCCGAGGATAGCGTCTGGTACAAGGAGGACTTCAGCTACGGGATGCACCGGGTTGAAGTTCTTTGCCAACGCTGTGACGGGCACCTGGGACACGTCTTCCCAGATGGTCCGAAGCCCAGCGGGTTGCGCTTCTGCATCAATAGCGAAGCGATGAACTTCGAAGAAGCAAAGTGAACTCTGCCTTACGTCGGCCAGGCCCGGCGCAAGGTTGTCGCCCATGAACAGTGCACTCCAAGCCCTGCGATCGGTCACCAAGCCAGGGTCTCTCTGGCTAGTCGGTGGGTGTGTACGGGATGAACTCCTTGGGTCTCCACCCAAAGATGATTACGACCTCGTCACCGAGGGCGACGCCCTGGCGATGGCCCAAGCCATTTGGGAGGCCGGGGTCAGCGAGATTGCTCCGGTCACCTATCCGCGGTTCGGAACCGCAATGGTCCAGGTCCAGGGGATCCGCGTTGAACTCGTCAGCGCCCGGCGCGAGAGTTACGACTCGGAGAGCCGGAAACCGGATGTGGAACCGGCGACGCTCCTTGAGGATGCTCAGCGTCGAGACTTCACCTGCAACGCCCTGCTCCGCAACCTCCATTCGGGTGAGCTCTACGATCCGCTCGGGGTCGGGCTGGAGGATCTACGATCGGGCATTCTCCGCACCCCGCTGGAACCAGGAAAGACGTTTATCGACGATCCCTTGAGGATGCTCCGGGCGGTTCGGTTCAAGCATCGTCTCGGGTTCGAGTTTGCCCCCGGGCTAGCTGAGGCGATCCGAGACCATGCCTCTCGACTTCAGATTATCAGCGCCGAGCGGATCGCCGAAGAGTTGCTCAAAATGCTTCCCGGACCCAACCCCGACCGGGCTCTCGATGAGCTCCGCGAGTTGGGCTTGCTGGCCGAGTTTCTCCCCGAAGCGCTCGAGATGGTGGGGGTCGAGCAGGGCTCTTGGCATCACCTTGATGTTTGGGGACACACCCTGTCCGTGGTTCGCCAGGCTCCGCCCGAGGTGCGTCTGGCCGCACTTTTCCACGATATAGGCAAGCCTCAAACCCGCACCGTGGAAGACGGAGCGATCCGCTTTTTGGGGCACGAGAAAGTAGGGGCCGAGATGGCGATCCAGATCTTGCGGCGGTTGAAGTTCAGCAACGAAGACGTCCACCGGGTCTCCCTGCTCGTGCGGCATCATATGAGAATCGGCTCCCTCGCCCCGGCCAGCAAGTCGGCTTATCGGCGGTTCTTGAGAGATCTGGGTGACTTGGCCGAGGCCCAACTCGACCTTTGCGAAGCCGATCAGCGGGGGCAGAATCCGGAGGCGCCGAAACTTGATTTCGTCCAGATTCGAGCCCGGCTGGCCGAAGTCCAGACCGAGACCCCGGTCCAGACTTTGATCTCGCCCCTCACCGGGGAGGAGATCATGGAGATCCTGCAACTCCCCGCCGGACCCGAAGTCGGAGCGGCGAAGTCTTGGCTCGCCGAGCAGGTCATCGAGGGACACCTCGCCAGCGGGGATCGCGAGTTGGCGCGGACGCTTTTGATTCACCATTACGTGAGCTCATGAATCGATTGGCGATCTACGAAAGAAATCTGCTTTGGTCGGTGCGACTGAGAAAGGCCGCCGAGCAGGCGGGATATGCCGTCCAAGTTGTAGACCACGCTTCACCGGTTGAAGCCGAGTTGGCGATCGTCAGTCTCTATGACCCGGATCTGAGTTCGGAGGACCTCATCGCCCAACTCAAGGCCCAAGGGACGCTCGTGATCGGCCATGTCGGCCATAAGGAGAAGACCGAGTGGGAAGCTGGCCTTGGACGGGGATGCGACCGAGTGGTCAGTAACTCGACCCTGGCCAATCGGCTTGCCGAAACCCTGGAAGGGGTTCTGGCTGCGGCCCAATCCTGATCCCTGGGCGCGCCAAAACCACGACTTTTCCACCGCCGGTCGGGTATCCTCTTAAGGCTTGTGCAAAGGGTGATGCTTCCCTCTTTCCCTTGGCAAAGCGACTCAACGATCCCCGGGCAGATGGCTCGGTGCGCGGTCGAACCAAAGGAACCAGAGCGTTATGGCAAAGAAAATTTCCAGCATCATCAAGTTGAACATTGCGGCGGGCAAGGGAACCCCGGCGCCCCCGGTCGGACCAGCCCTCGGTCAAGCAGGGATCAACATGATGGAGTTTCTCAAGAAGTTCAACGAGCAAACCGCTCCCCAGATGGGCTTCAAGCTCCCGGTCGAGATCACGGTCTTCGAAGACCGATCTTATGCCTTCATCGTCAAGCAGCCGCTCGTCAGCGACCTCATCAAGAGGGCTGCAGGAATCGAAAAGGGTGCCGCCAACCCGCTGAAGGACCGAGCCGGAGCCCTCACCAAGGACAAACTCCGCGAAGTCGCCAAGGCCAAAATGAAGGACTTCAATACCGAAGACGAAGAGATGGCCATGCGCATCGTCGCCGGGACCGCCCGATCCATGGGTGTCAAGATCGAAGACTGAGGCAAACGGCCCTTTGGGGTCTCCCGAAACATCGTCGTTTCGTTTGCGTCTAACTACTGAGCAACATTCGTTCGATGAAGCGGATCCTTTCCCTCCTATTGATCACTGCCGTCTCCGGAAGCCTTTGGGCGAATCCTGAGACGGAAGCCCACTCCCCATCGCAGCAGGTCGCTGATCTGATTCGCGAGGCGGCGGGCGCCCAGGCCGCATTTTTGCCGGCCGGTTTGGTCAAGAACAACCCCGAGGGCAACTCACTGGTGTCCATCCTACGATTTCCCGATGAGGAGATCGCCATCGTCAAGCTGAAAGGGAGCCAGATCCGCGCCGCGCTGGAGCGTTCGGTCGCGCTTTTCCCCTCGCCCACCGATTGCTTCCTCCAACTTTCAAACATGGAAGCCTCCTTCAGCCGGTCTGCGAATCCGGATCAGCGAGTCCGGAGCGCGACGATCGCGGGTCAGGCCCTGGCGGATGCCTCTGAGTACGAGGTCGCCATGCCGGTGACGCTGGCCCGCGGGGGATTGGGTTACTTCCGAGTCTGGGAAAAGAGCCAGACCGTTCGGGTCTTGGAAGGCGTGACGCTTGGTTCGGTCGTGGGTCAGAAGGCCCTCCAGGAGACGGCCCCGCGTTGGCGGGCTGTCCAGTAGTCCCCATTTTCCGTGGTCCGAAAGAAGAAAGCCCCCGAGGAAACTTCCTCGGGGGCTTGGTCTTTAGGTGAGCGGGCGAAGCTTACTTCGCGGCCTTTCGGCGGCGGAGCATGGCAGCGACGCCAAGACCGAGAGCGGCCATGGTGCCCGGCTCGGGGACGGTCGATTCAAACTGCCAACCGAAGTTGGACGGAGTCGATCCGAGGTTGAAGTAGGTCCCTCCGATTCCGCTTGTAAGTCCGGCAGTTGCGGCCGTGGACTGGAATGCGGCACCCGGGTTGCTCGTGCCAATGGTCGGAGGGTTATAGATTCCTTGTCCGAGGTTGTTCAGCTGAGCAGCCGTGGTAGCCGAGAGCCCGCCACCATCGTCGAACGTGATTCCAGCCCAGAAGCGCTTCGGCAGGGTGAGACCACTGACCGGCGAGACCGTCCAAACCGTGACGCCGGGCTGGATTGCTGAGGTTCCGGCTAGGGCAAAGGTGAAGCCATTGATGTAGGTTCCGAGCGTGGAGGTGGTTCCATCGTTGGCATAGAACCGGACGCGAGCCCGGGCGTTAACAGCGGCCGTATTGAAGTTGGCAGTCGAAAACCGAAATGCGTTGATGGTCACACTTCCGCCAGGGATGGCGAGGTTGATGTCATCGGCGACCAATCGAGTGGTCTCAAGACCAGCGACGGTTGCGGTACCGCCATTGGCAAAGCCTGAGCCCGCAAAGTTCACGACGTTGTTGTAGATCACGACTTGGGCGTGGGAGGCCGCGACCGCCCCAACCAGAGCCGCGAGGATAAGAGTTCGCTTCATTTCTAATCTCCTTTCAGAGCCCCAAAAATCGAGGCAACCCAATCCCAAGTGGGATGAGGACTAATCGCTATCGTCAAAAATCAGGCCGAATGTGACTTTTGGCCCAAGAAAACCAGTATCCGGAACCTAAACGCCCAAGAGATCGCGCAGATCCTCAGGGCCCATCTCGTCCGGCTCGGGGATCCAATCGCCGTGGGCCTCGAAGAGATCGTCGACCAGCGACCAGATCTCATCGAGCGTAAGTTCCGCCGAGGTGTGGGGATCCAGCATCGCGGCATGGTAAGCGTGCTCCCGGTTGCCCGTCAGCGCCGCCTCCACGGTGAGGGATTGGACGTTGACATTCGTGCTAATGAATCCGGCCAACTGGGGCGGGAGGGCCCCGATGTGGACGGGGTGGAGACCGGTGCCATCCACCATCACCGGCACCTCGACGCAGCAGTTGGGGTGGAGATTGGTAATGAGGCCGGTGTTCTCGACGTTCCCATAGATCACCCGTGGGGTGTTGGTCACCTCGCTGTGGATGATGAGCGACCCATACTCGCTCGATCGCTTGACTTCCAGGGCTTTGCCGCTCAGCAGCTCTTCCCGTTGGTGGTTCCAGCCGGCGATTTGGTTTTCGCACCGTCGGATGTATTCGTCCAGCGGGATGTTGAACTTGTCGATCAGGTCGGGGCGATCTCGGCGGATGAAGTGAGGGCAGTACTCGCTGAAGTGTTCGCTAGATTCGGTGACGAAATACCCGAGGCGGAGCAACATCTCGTACCGAACTCGGTTCCAATCGGGGGCCTTGCCGCTGGCCGCGATCTCCTTGAGCCTTGGATAAAGATCCTCGCCCTTGTGCTCAAACTTCAGATAGAACGCGATGTGGTTGACCCCGGCGCAGAGGTAGTTGATCTCCTCGGCCGGGATGCCCAGATCACGGCTCAGCTCGTGGGCGGTTCCCTGAACGCTATGGCAGAGTCCCACATTGCGGATGGTGGTGGCCGAGTTCATCGCCCAACACAGCATCGCCATGGGGTTCGTATAGTTGAGCATCAGGGCATCCGGACAGTAGATCTCCATATCCGTGCAGATATCAAGGAGCACCGGAATGGTCCTCAACCCGCGGAAAATCCCCCCAATTCCCAGCGTATCGGCGATCGTCTGGCGCAGTCCGTACTTCTTGGGGATCTCAAAGTCGATCACGGTGCCCGGCTTGTAACCGGCGACCTGGATCATGTTGATCACGTAATCGGCTTCGTCGAGGGCCTGAACTCGGTCTATGGTCGCCGTGATCTGGGGTTGCACGCCGAGAGCGTCGGCCACCCGCCGGGCGACGAGTTCGCTATCTTGCAATCGCCCCTCATCGATATCCATCAGAGCCAAGTGCGAATCCGCCAACTCGGGAAAACTTAGAATGTCCCCGATCAGGTTCTTGGCAAAAACGGTGCTCCCTGCACCGACGAAGGCGATCTTGACAGCCATGGCATTAGCTTATCACGGTTCTCACCTTGTCCAGAAAGACGCGGAGGTCTTCGTGAGGAAATTCACTCTACTGCTACAATAGCTATGCAGAGGCTTCCCTGATTGGACGACGTCATTCGGCGCATACGTGATCTCTTTCAGCCCACCTTCGAAGGGGCGAGGAACGTCATTGACATCCTCTTGGTCACCTACCTCATCTACCGATTCCTGCTGATCGTTCGGTCGACCCGAGCCTGGCGAATCCTTCTCGGGATCGCGATCTTCGTCCTACTTCTCGTTTTGACGAGAATAGCCGAATTGCGAACGCTGAATTTCGTGCTGGACAAGGCCACCCTCCTCGGTCCTGTCGCCCTCGTCATCCTCTTTCTCCCCGAACTTCGACAAGCACTCGAAGGATTTGGCAACCTTGGGGGCTTGAGCGAAACGACCCAGACTCGAGCCGAATCGGTGGGGGCCGCAGCGGTGGAAGAGATCATCGCGGCAGTGAGCGAGATGGCGGGTCAACAGACCGGGGCCCTCATCGTGATCGAGCGCCTGGATCGACTGGACCAAATCAGTGCGAACGGGGTGCCCCTCCATGCCGATATCTCAGCCGCCTTGCTCGGCAGCTTGTTCTATGAAGGCAACCCGCTGCACGATGGAGCGGTCCTCGTCCGGGGCAACAAGATCCTCGCCGCCGCGTGCCGACTTCCGCTTAGCGAGAGCGCCTATATGGTGAAGCACGCGCACATGCGTCACCGGGCCGGACTCGGCGTCACCGAGCAATATGATTGCCTTGCCATCATCGTGAGTGAAGAGCGGGGAACGATCAGCTACGGTGTGGGAGGAAGTCTCACCAAACTGGGCGACCTGAACGAACTTCGGGAAAGGCTGAGGATCGACCTCCTCGAACGAGAACAACCTCCTGAACCCAAACCTCGCCGCCGGAACAAGAATGGCAAGGAGAACATCCCCGCATGAGCACCCCTAAATTTGCCTGGGATAAGGTCGTGCTCTTCCTCGTTTCCCTTTTTCTCTCGTTGGTCTTTTGGCTCCAAGTTCAGGCTCAGGCGGACCAAGCTACCGAGCAACGCCTGAGCGTTGTGCTCCAGCCGCTCAATACTCCAGAAGGACTCATCCCCGAGAACTTGCCGCCAGCAGTGGACGTGGTGGCGCGGGGTCCACAGAGCACGCTGCGAACGATCCCCCGGGAGGAGTGGCGGGCGACCGTCGACCTGGCCCAAGCCAAAGCCGGAGAAGCCCGCTTCGAAATTCGGCTCCGCGGCCCGAGAGATGACAACTACGAGATGAACCTGGTCTCTCAGGGGGTGCGGGTCAAGCTGAGTCCGGTCAAGCGCATCAGCAAGCCCGTCGAGGTCGATCCCACCGGAAACTCGCCCGAGGGCACCGTCTATCAAGGGGCCGAAGTTCAGCCCGGACGGGTGACGCTCGTCGGGACCGAGAACTCGATGATCAAGGTGGCCCGTGTTCGTGTCCTGCTCGACCGGGCCCGACTGACCTCTTTCCAGATGATCGAGCTCCCGGTTGACGTTCTTGATGCGAACGGCCAGCGGATCGACAACATCTCCACCGATCCGCCTTCGGTGACTGTTCGGCCCCAGTTCTTGCGCGAAGAAACGACGGCGTCGGTCCTGATCCGTCCGCGATTCGTCGGCACCCTGCCCTTTGGCTACGAGGTCGAATCGTTCCAGATCGACCCCGTTCAGGTGGACTTAAAAGGGAAATCGAACATCTTGAGCGGAATCCAGCGAGTGGATACGACCCCGGTGGACCTCAGCGGACTCAAGGCTACCAAGACTGTCGAGGCCGATCTGGTGATTCCTCCGGGAGTCGCCCTCGAGCGAGAACAAAAGGTCCGAGTCACCCTGAACATTCGGCGGGGGCCCGCGGGCGGGCGCAATTGATCGAGATCCGCACGATCGAATACAGCGAGGCCGGGACCTTTCTTCGATTGTTATGCGATGTCTTTGGGCTGGATTTCGACCGGGCGAGCTCGGTTTTCTTCGCCGATCCTCTTTTTGACCTCGAACGAAAGTGGGCCCTTTTTGAGTCTGGCCAGATGGTCTCCATCCTCACTACGACCGGCTTGACCTTTGGTTGGGGGCGTGCCCTGGGGATCGCCGGGGTCGCCACTCTGGAAGAGTATCGGGGCCGGGGCTACGCCGAACAATTGCTAGCTCGCGCTCTAGAAGCGAGCGTCGCGCGCGGCGAGTCCGGGGCCTTGCTCTTTGCCCATCGATCGGATCTTTATGAGCGGCTTGGGTTCGAGGTGGTAGATCGTGTGATTCGCGGGCCGGTCGCGCGAAACTCGGCTCTGCTGCCAATGCCCGAGATGCCAAATCGACAGGTCCAGGCACATTACAACCGATGGGCTGCACTCGACCCCGCGCGACTGGTGAGGACCCCGGACCGATGGCGCTTTTGGGAGTGGAGCTTTCGGCTTTGCGAAGAGGCTCCCGGTGGGTATATCTGCCACGAGGGCCCGGTCGTTCGCGAAGCGATCCGCAATCCCGAACCCACTTGGGCGGGTCCCCTTGACTTCGATTGGCTCGGGCTGGAGTCCTTGACCCAAGAACTTTGCATTCCGGTGGTCGAGGCGAAAGAACAGATGATGTTGCTCAGTCGGGCCTGCCCGCTAGCGCCCAAGATGTTCATGACCGATCAGTTCTAGCTCGGCTCCGCAGCCCGCGGATCATTGGGACTGGCTTCCGCAAATATTCTGTTTTCCGTGGGGAAGTCCGTAACGATCTCTGCCGG
Source organism: Chthonomonas sp. UBA2391 (assembly GCA_002343825.1). Classification (GTDB taxonomy): domain Bacteria; phylum Armatimonadota; class Fimbriimonadia; order Fimbriimonadales; family Fimbriimonadaceae; genus UBA2391. Next base: position 5,503 of record DDSL01000005.1, on the reverse strand, counting down.
TCTCCGTTTCAAGATCGGGTGCGGAGCGGAGAAGGTGCTTCTCCAAAAAAGCTACCGTCTTACCCATAACTCGCCGATATGAACACCATGAAGAAGTTGGCTCTCGGAATCGCCGCTCTTGTGCTCGTCAGTGCTCAAGCACAAGGGCCCGATAACCAAAAAGATGTCGTCAAGCGCACCGTCAAGATTACGGGCAAAGTTGTCGGATTTGAGATGGGAGACTACACCTATGTCCAGATCCGCAACACCAAAGGGGACGAAGCCTCTTACTTTGTTGGCGGAAAGCCCGGTCTCGACTGGTTCTTGGCCGCTCATGCCAACAAGACGGCAACCTTCACCGTTCAATTCGTGAGTTCGGTCATCCCCGAGGCCGGGGGTCGCATCGATATCGAGCGGGTGAGCGACGCCAAGGTCGGCAAGGTGACATTTGCCTCCTGGATGAAAGCCGAGCGCAAGAAAATGACCATGGAGCAGATGGAGAAAAAGTATTGGCCGATGATCGAAAAGCTGTTGCCCAAGGAAGGCCAATAAGGTGGTCGCAACTCTGGCCGTTGGTGGTCTGCTGATTGGAAACTTCGCCGGCGGCAAGTGGTCTCAAGTGGGCGACGATTTGCCGGAATGGCGCAACCTCGAGTTTCACGAGGTGAAACTTGGAAAGCTCGGCGAACCTCTCGTGATCGAGGAGCCGGTCCTCGAAGGGATTTCGGTCATGCCGGTGATCGGGTTGCCCGAGGGACGGCACTCGGCCGCCTTCTTCAGCGGATCCGCCCCGACGTTCCCGCGTCCGATCACGATGCCCAAAACGATTCCGAACGAGCTGCGCCTGCAGATCATGAGGTTCCTAAAGGGCCAAAAGATGAAGACCAAAACCGTCGTCTGGAGCACCTACATCAGCGGCGACTTCGATGGGGACAAGCGTACCGATGCGCTGATCAAAGCCCAAAGCTGGAAGACCCCCGGCGATACGGGAATCGGCGAGTGGTCAAGAATCTTTCTGCTGCAGGGCGGAAAACCTCTACGCGTGATCGGATGGCAGGATGGGAACGAAGAACAGCTCAAGCCCGATGTCGAGCTCGTCGCCCTTGCTGACTTTGACCGCGACGGCACTTACGAGGCCGCCACACTGATTTGGTACCTGGAAGGACGGGCCGCTTCTCTCATCAACCTAGGCCGCACCGGTCCAAAAGTCCTCGTCGAAAAAAGCTCCTAAGGCACTCAAAAAGATTAACATGACAACACTCTGCATTGCTACCTTCCTCACTTCCGCGGTCCTCGCTCCGAGCGGGGGCATCTTGGCAGTCGATTCCCGCGGGATCGGCGTGTTTGATGCGGGTAAATGGGCGTCGATGGACTCCATGTTTTTGGAAGGTCCCAAGGTTCCCCAGTCCACAGTGGACCGACTAACGGCTGGCGCTTGCTACTCGCTTAGTCCGAACGGCGCCGCCTCTGAAGCTCGGGCCAACCTCACCTTTCAACCTGATGAGCGAGACCCGCTCTGGAGCGTCGAAGGGAACGAGAGCCCCTTCCTCTGGTTTGGGCCTAAGCCGGCTGCCCTCCGGGTGAATTCGGTCAAGCTCGATTCGTCGGAATATCTGCGCGTCGCCCGGGAATATCTGAAGACAAAGGGACTGCCCAATGCCAAACCCGTCTTGCACTCGGTCTCGCAGGTGGATCTCGACGGAAACGGGACCAGCGAAGTTCTGATCATTCTGGGGAGCCGCAAGGTGGCGGACCTGGGGATCAATTTCGAAGATCAATTCCCGAGCGATAGCGATTATTGCGCCATGATCGTCCGCGAAGCCAAGGGCAAATCGGTCCGCACGATTGAGGTGGAGTTTTATGCCAACAAGGCCAAGAATGGGAGCGGAATCGTGACCCTCCGAGGGATCTGGAACCTCGACGGCAAGCCCGGAGCGGAAGTCGTCACCGACTGGCGCTCCTACGAATCGGGCGCGACCTCGATCAGCCAGTTTTCGCAGGGTAAGATGAAGACCGTCGCCTCCGCCGGCGCTGGCGTCTAGAGATCTCCTACACTAGCCGGCGGAATTGGTGTTTGCCGACCTTGAGGACTTTGCCTTCGAGGTCGGTGGGGGACCAGTAGAGGCCGGTCACCTTTTCGCTGTCCAGCGAAACGGCCCCGGCTTCGATCAGCTTCTTGGCGTCGCCGTTGCTCTTGGTCAGCCCGAGGGCGGTGAGCATTGCGGGCAGACCGATCTTGCCTTCTTCGTTGACAAGGTCGCGGGGGATCGTCGCCTCTTCGGCCTCGACCGGCTGGGTCTTTTTGCTAAAGGTCTCGATGAAGTAATCGTCCTCGGCCTGGGCTGCCTCGCTGGAGTGATACAGGGCAACGATCTCCCGAGCAAGTCGGCGTTTGGCGTCGCGGGGGTTCATCGTTCCGGCCTGGCAGTCGGCAAGGATCTGCCGGACTTCCTCCATGGGGACGTCGGTGCAAAGCACAAACCAGTTCTCCAGCAGGTCATCGGGGATCGACATCGTCTTGCCGTACATGTCGCGGGGAGTGTCGATCACCGAGATGTAGTTCCCCAGCGATTGCGACATCTTCTCCTTTCCATCGGTCCCGAGGAGAAGCGGCATGAGCAGGACCACCTGGGGCTCCATCTCGTATTGGGCCATCAGGTTCCGCCCTACGAGGTTGTTGAACATCTGGTCATTGCCGCCGAGCTCGACATCGGCCCGGAGCTCGACCGAGTCGTATCCTTGGCAGAGCGGATAGAGGATTTCGTGGAGGGCAACGGGGCGGTTCTCGCTGAGGCGCTTGCTGAAGTCATCTCGCTCCAGGATCCGGGCGACGGTGTAGCGGCTGGCGAGGCGAATGACATCCTCAAAGGTCATGGCCCCGAGCCAATCCTTGTTAAAGCTGATCTCGGTCTTTTCGGGGTCGAGGATCTTGTAGACCTGTTCGCTGACGGCCTTGACGTTCGACTGAACCTGTTCGCGCGTCAGTTGGGGCCGGGTTTTGCTCTTGCCGCTGGGGTCGCCGATCTGGGCCGTAAAGTCGCCGATCACCAAGCAGGCGGTGTGCCCGAGTCGCTGAAAGTCGCGGAGTTTGCGCAGCACCACCGCCCATCCCAGTGTGACGTGGGCAATCGTCGGATCCACCCCGAGCTTGACGCGCAGCGGCTTCCCCTTGGCCAGTTTGGCCTTGAGGTCCTCTTCGCTAATGATCTCCGTGGCCCCGCGGCGCAGGACTTCCAGTTGCTGCTCGATGGTCATTCCGACCATGGAGTTTACTAGCAGAACTGGAATTCGGGCGTCGCGAAGAGGAGTTTGGCGATGGCGGCGGCGACCGCGTTGGCATTGGCGGCGGTGACGGACCCGCCTTTGGTCGCCGCCTCGGCGCCCTGGGCAATGGTCTTGATCTTTTCCGCCGGGAGTTGAACGTCGAAGACACTCGCCAAGCTCTGGACTGCTTCGGCCGGGGTCTGGCCCGCAATCAGGTTCGCGGCCGGATAGCGAAGTCGGGTGAAGAGGGACTCCCCGAACTTGATCCGCTCGACCATCGTGGCGCTGCTGATCCAATTCGGTCCGATCTGCCAACCGGCCACGTCGGGCGGATTCAGTAGTTCCATGCCCATGTTCTTCATGCTGGTGAGGGCTCCACGGCTGATGAGCCGGTTTGCCACCGGAATGCGACCGTCTCCATCGGGTTCGATCGTGGCCCCCATACCGAGTTGCCTCATGGCGATCACGCAGACTTCGGCGGGATTCTTGTAACCCCGACGGTAACACATGTCCGAGTAGAACTCGTCGCTCTCCATGATCGCCTTCAGGAGAGTCTTGATATGGAGACCACTCTCGCGGAAAATCCGCGCGAACTTCTCCACGATGGCGTCGCTGGGGTTCATGCAGCAGAACCACTCCCAGATTTTTTTGACCAAGAACCGAGGAGTCTCGGCCCGGCCGCAGAGAATCCCACAGACATCCTCGCCGGTGAAGCGACCTGTGTTTCCGAGGATCGTCTTCACCCCGTCGTCGTGGTCCTCGGGGCGGAAGACAAACTCGGCATCGAGACGGGGCTTGGCGGCATTGTCTCGTCGCCTTCCGGCGCTATAGCCCCACCCCGTGAAACATCGGGCCGCTTCTTGAATGTCCTTTTCGGTGTAGTGACCGATGCCGAGCGTAAAGAGCTCCATGATCTCGCGGGCGAGGTTCTCGTTGGGTTTCCCTTTGACGTTGAACTGATTGTCGAGCCAGTAGATCATGGCTGGGTCTTTGCTGACCGCGACCAAGAGCTCCAAAAACCGACCGAGTCCTTTCTCGCGGAAGAGGTCGATCTGGCGGTGCATCACCATCGAGACGTCCACTTTTTCCCTCGCCGTGGCAAAGTGGTGGTGCCAAAAGAGGGCCATCTTCTCTTCCAGAGGTCGGCGGGTAGTGAGCATCCGGATGCCCCAGTCGGTCTGAACATCGGGAAAGCTCGGGACTCTCCGACGGTCGTCAAGGAACATCTCGGGCCGAATTTCGAGTCGTTGCTCGATCTGCTGGTAATTGAGGAGCTTGTCGATCGCGCCCTTCAGTCCGTCTTGGCCATAGAAATCGAGTTCGGCTTCGCTCGCCCCGAGTCCAAATCGGCGCAGCAGGTGGGCAATCTTTTCTCGTTCGGTCCGCATGGCAACTCTTCCCCGTGTAGACGCAATCGACCGCCCACAGTTCAGATGATTGGTCTCGGACCGCTGAGCCTGTAAGTTGGCCTGAAGTTCGGCCCGGAGAGGCCCCTCGGTAAACTAAAGGGGATATGGCAGTGCGTATAGGCATCAACGGCTTCGGCCGAATCGGTCGTCTTTCCCTTCGAACCCTACTCGGCAAGTACAAGGGCCAGTTCGACGTCGTGGCCGTGAACGACCTCACCGACACCAAGACGAATGCGTACCTCTTTCAGTACGACTCGACCTACGGACCTTACAAGGGCGAAGTTGCCTACGACGACTCCAGCATCACGGTGGACGGAGACCAGATCAAGGTCTTTGCCCAAACCGATCCGGCCCTGATCCCCTGGGGCGATATGGGCTGCGATATCGTCCTCGAGTGCACCGGACGGTTCACGGACGCCACCAAGGCCGTTGCCCACAAGCAGGGCGGCGCCAAGAAGGTCATCATCAGCGCCCCAGCCAAGAATGAGGACCTGACCATCGTTCTCGGTGTCAACGACGGGATGTACGACCCCGCGGCTCACCACGTGATCAGCAACGCCAGCTGTACCACCAATGGCCTGGCTCCGGTCGCCAAGGTCCTGCACGAGCGGTTTGGCATCGACAAAGGCTTGCTCACCACGGTTCACGCCTACACCAACTCCCAAAGCACGGTTGATACGGCGAAGAAAGATCTGCGCGATAGCCGAGCGGCGGCCGAGAACATCGTCCCCAGCAGCACGGGCGCGGCCAAGGCGGTCGGGCTTGTCATCCCCGAACTCAAGGGCAAGTTTACGGGCATGGCGTTCCGGGTTCCGACCCGCACGGTCAGCGTCGTCGACTTCACCGCGATC
>DDSL01000023.1 GCA_002343825.1 Chthonomonas sp. UBA2391 | reverse complement strand
CCCCAACAGCACATCCTCGCCCTGCGAGTCCAATCACCCCCCGAAGGATCGACCGAATCCGCGCCGTGTTACCTGCTGGATGCCTACGACCCGCAACACTACGGCGGAACCGGGCATAGAGTCCCGGCTGAACTGGCGCGAGAATGGATCGCACACCTGCGGCCGTCAACAGTTTTGCTAGCGGGGGGACTCACGCCCGAAAATGTGGGGGACGTAATTCAGGCACTCCAGCCCGATGGGGTGGATGTGAGCAGCGGGGTGGAACAAAGCCCGGGACGCAAGGATCTAGACAGAGTGCGAGCCTTTCTTGAGGCCGCGAAGGCTGCTTTTCGAGCCTGAGACAGCAGTTGAAAGATCAAAAAAAATCGCGGGAACACTGAAAGGAGAGCAAAGCGTGTTCCCGCAAGTTCTGTTCAAACCGTTTCTCTACGCCTCTCCTGCAGAACGTTGTCTGCAACGTGAGCAATTGGTTTGCTATGGATATAGTACCAGCAATTCCCGAAAAGCGATAGCTCTTTTTTGCGTTAATCAGCACAATATTTAAAATTCCGTTAATCTTTGTCACATTCAGGGATCCTGTTACTTTTGACAGGACCTTTGAGCCCCGGGAACGATCCCTGCAAAAAGGCCGTCGTACCCGCCTAGGTATAATCGCGCCGCAATTTTACGGGAGGTTCCTACTTTGGGAGCTGCCATTACAACCACAAATCTGACAAAAACTTACACGCTCAGAGGAAATCGACGCGTCAATGTCGTGCAGGACCTCAACCTGGAAGTCGAAGAGGGAGAAATTTTTGGATTTCTTGGACCGAACGGGGCTGGCAAGACGACCACGATCAAGATGTTGCTCAACATCATCGAGGCCACGTCGGGTGTGGCCACGATTTTTGGTCACGACGTGGACGACATGACGGTCCACCGGATCATCAGCTACCTTCCGGAAAAGCCCTACTATTACGAGCACATGACCGGGCAGGAGATCCTGCGCTTCTACGCTTCCCTCTTTGGAATCAAAGACGAAGCCAAGTGCAACGCCCTGCTGGAGAAGGTCAACCTCTACAACGACCGAACGAAGCCGATCAGCCAGTATTCCAAGGGGATGCAGCAGCGGATCGGGCTCGCGCAGTCGCTGCTCAACGACCCCAAGTTGCTCTTTTTGGACGAACCCACCGGCGGCCTTGACCCGATCGCCCACATCGAAATCCGGGATCTGATCCTTCAGTTCCGTGATGAGGGCAAGACCGTCTTCATCAGCAGCCACGAGCTGAGCGATATCGAACGGATCTGCGACCGGGTGGCGATTATCGTCAAAGGGAAAATCGCTCGCCAAGGCAAGCTCGAAGACTTGCTCGCCGGGGGACGAATCGAGATCACGGCCGAAAACGTGCCCGATTCGATCAGCCAGAACCTCAAAGCGAAGCTAACCGACGGCATCGTCTCGACGAGCCATAACCGCTTAATCGTCGACCTTCCGGATTCTCACACGCCCAACGAAGTACTCGACGCGCTTCGGGGCTCTGACGCCCAAATTCTCAGCGTGATCCCACGCCGAAAGCGGCTGGAAGATCTCTTCCTCGAAACCGTCCAAGAAGACACCACAGCTCCGGAGGCCAAGGCTTGAAAGTCATTCTCTCGATCGCCAAAACGACCTTTGCCGAAGCCATTCGAAGAAAGGTCCTCTTCATAATCTTCCTCATCGGACTGACCTTCGTCGGGATCGCTCCCGGCCTGTCGGTCCTCTCCGCTCGCCAAGAGCGCACGGTTCTCGTCGGATTCACCCTCGGGATCATCCAGCTCACCAGCGCCCTGATCGCCATCGTCCTCACCGTCTATCTCATCCCCAATGAGATCGAACGTAGGACCATCTACACCATCTTGAGCAAGCCGGTGCGGCGAGTTCAATTCTTCGTCGGAAAGTATCTCGGCGCGGTTGCCGCTCTCGGGATGATGATGGCGGCCATGACGGCTCTGCTGATCCTCGTTTTTGCCTGGCAACAACGCGAGACGAGTATCGCTCAGCTGGCCCCACTCGCCAAGGCTCCGGTGCTGTACTTCATCCAGATGAGCCTGCTCGCGGCGGTCGCGATGTGTTTTTCGGCCATGGTCCAACCGATCGTGAACTTCTTCCTCAGCGGGGGTGTTTACTTGGTTGGGACGCTCTTCGGAACGGTCTTCCAGACGCTCCAAGAGAACCAAGGGACCCACCCGGCGACCAAGGCGTTTGCGACCTTCGTGATGAGCATCCTGCCCAACTTCAACCGGTTTAACGTGCAGAACCCGATCATCAACCCGAATGCCCAGATCGGCAACGAAGCGGCTTACTATTTGAGTAGTACGGCCTACGGTCTGGCCTATATCGCGGTGCTTCTGATCATTGGGATGATCGCGTTCGACCGGCGGGAGTTCTAAGCAACGATGAAAAAGCGCACTCGTGGTCCACTTTTGGCTCTAGCGGCTGGGCTCTTTGCTTTTCAGGGTCTGCTAGGCAACTTCTATCTCCATCCTAAATGGGTTGAGAATTACGCGCCCAAGCAACAAGGGCTTTCGGCCAACCTGAACCCGGACCAATTGCTCGCCGCGCTGGCGGGCTTCCGCGAGATGGTGGCGGGGATCCTCTGGGTCCGCGCCGACTCGTTCTTCGATTCGGGCAACTACGACGCGATCTTGCCGATCATCCGGTTGGTCACGCTGCTCGACTCGCGCCAGATCGACGTCTATGCCACGGGGATGTGGCACATCGGCTACAACTTCACCGATATCGAGAACCGGTCCGACCGGCGTTATCTGCCTTCGGCGCTCGCGCTCGGGGCCGAGGGGTCCAGCAAGAACCCCGAAACCTACGAACTGTTCTTCGAGACCGGTTGGCTCTGGCACCATAAGATCGAAAACACCCGGGGTGAGCAGGTCGAGTGGTGGCAAAAGGCGGCCGAACGGGAGGACATGATCGCCGCCCGCAAAAACCTCCTCGCGAGCGGATTTCTGCGCCAAGGCAAGCCTGACCAAGCGCTGAATGAGTACCAACGTTTGCTTGATGAGGCCGAAGCCGAGCTCAAAAAGAGCAACGAATACGGAAACTTCCAGAACCGAGACACGATCGAGCGCAACCTCGATACGTTGATGGTTCGCCTCTCGCAACGGGGCTTCTTCCGGAACAACTTCCAAAGCGAGGTCGGCGCGAAGTACGACACTGATCCTCCTTTCGACGTTGGCTTCAGCGTCAAGGCGACCGTGATCGAATCGAAGGTCCTCCAGATCGAGGGCACCTGGAACGTCTTGCCAGTCGGGACTCGGGTCCGGGTGATCCTCCGTGATGCGGACTACCCGCACGCGCAGATGGGAACCGTGGATTGGGATGCCGACGCGACCGCGGTGAACCTCGACCCACCCACGGGGATTACCTACATGCAAGATCAGCTCTTTGTGAGGAACCGCCGGTTCAACAAGCGCATCAACATGTCGGCCGACCCGACGATGTACCCCTTCACCAAGGATAAGTACATCCTGGAGTTCTACTACAACCCGCGCCTCGCTCCGCCGCACATCCAGGATAAGTTCAGCTGGAACGGCGAAGGGATGACGGACAAGAACTTTCTCCGGACCGATATCCAGCCGGGAGTACGTCTGATGTACACGAGCTTCGAGGTCTCACGCGATGAGATCCTGCGGCGAGGCGAGTGGAGAGACAAGACTCCGATTCGCCAGACGGCGAACTTCAAGGATGCTAACCGGGGCGATGCCGGCGGGGACCTGATCAAGGTTCCGGGTCTGCTTTCCCAGCCAAAAACTCAACCCTAGAGATTCGGGCGGAGGGTAAAGCAACCCGCCGCCCGATAAACCTGCGGGGCCGACCCGCCCCGCAGGTGCTACACTTACAACCAGCCTGCCGGGAACTGCGCGGCAGCAGGCCGATGAACCCCGCCAGGACCTGACGGTAGCAACGGTAAGTCGAACCTCTGTGCGACGCACCCTTCCCGGCTCCCGCTTTCTTCACCGTGTCCCACTTCGCGCTCTACCGAAAGTATCGGAGCCAGGCTTTTCAGGACCTGGTCGGTCAGGGGCATGTGGTCAAGACCCTCCAGAACGCGATCTCATCGGGCCGCATAGCTCACGCCTTCCTCTTCACCGGCCCCCGAGGGACGGGAAAAACCAGCACCGCGCGACTCTTGGCCAAGGCTCTCAACTGTAGCAAGGGTCCAGCCCCCGAGCCCTGCAACGAGTGTGAACACTGTCTTGCGATCACGGCCGGGACTCACATGGACGTCATGGAACTCGACGCCGCCAGCGAATCAGGAGTCGAGAACGTCCGCGAGAAGATCGTGGCCGCAACCGAATACAAACCCACCTCCGCGCGCTACAAGGTCTTCATCATCGACGAAGTCCATGACTTGAGTTCGAAGGCCTTCGATGCCCTCCTCAAGACCATCGAAGAGCCTCCTGAGCACATCGTCTTTATTCTCGCCACCACCGAATACACCAAGGTCCCCTCCACGATCCGGAGCCGGTGCCAGCGGTACGAATTCCACCGAGCGACGCTCTCGGACCTCGTCAGCCGATTGCAATACGTGGTGAAGGAGGAGGGCTACGAAGCCGAGCCAGCGGCCCTGACCACGATCGCTCGCATGGCCGATGGCGGGTTCCGCGACGCCCTGACCCTGCTTGAACAAGCCCTCGTGACGAGCGAGGGCCAGCTCTCCAGCGAGCACGTTTTCGAGCAACTGGGCCTGATCCACGAGGACACCGTAGATGAGTTGCTGAGAGGGGTCAAGGAGAACCGGGCCAAGGACATCCTGTCGATCCTCGATCAGGTCTATCGGTCGGGGCGGGACCCAAGATCGGTTCTCGAGTCTTGTCTGCTCCGCCTCTCGGAATTGACCCGGGCAGCGATCGGGATCGAGGGCGAAAGCCAGAACGACGCGGCCGAATCCGCTAAGGTCCACGCGGTGGCGGCCAGCCTGGGAATGGACGAGATGCAGCGAGTCCGGGGGCGGCTCAGTGAAGCCCACCGGGTCATCCGCGATATCAGCATGCAGCGGATTTGGCTGGAAGCAGAGCTTCTCTCTTTGGCTTCCCCGCCCGCCACCGCCCCAGCCCGAGCCGTCATTCAAGCTCCTGCCCCCACCGCATCCCCGGCTCCGTCGCCGGTTGCCGCCCCTCCGGCTCCGACCCCGACAGCCCCGACTTCGGCACCCTCTAACCCGGTCCCCTCAGCCCAGCCGGAGCCCGCCGACCAAACTTCCGCAGATCCGGCCGTTCAGACTTGGCACCAAGTCGTTCTGGCGATCAGCCAACTCAGCAAGACCGCCGCCGGCAGAATTCAGCGAACCAAGGTCAGCGAAACCCGTGAGGACGCCGTGGTCATTACTGCGAGCGCCCTCGACGTCGAATGGATGAATAGCAAACCCGGTTTTTGGGGGACCGTCCAAAAGGAATGGGAAAAGGTGCGCGGGGGTCTGCCCATGACCGTAGTCTTAGAGGAAAACGAAAAAAAAAAGTCCGTCCCGGTGAACGCTGAACAGGTCGGTCGGCCTCTGGAAGGGGAACGGCTCAAGGAAGTGGCGAGCCAGATCTTCAAGGACTTCTAACCCAGCAAAAATCCACTACAATAGAGCAAGACGATGAAGCTACCCAAGAACCTCGGATTTGGCGGCGGAATGCCGAACATGGGCGACCTGATGAAGCAGGCCCAAGACGCCATGGGCAAGGCCAAGCATCTGGAAGAAGAGCTCGCTAACGAACGATTTGACATCGAAAAGAACGGGGTCAAGGTGACGTTCGACGGACGCGGGATGGTTGTGAGCCTCAAGATCGACAACGAGTTGATCGACCCCGAGGATAGCGAAACCCTAGAAGACGCCATCTCTTTGGCCTGCCGTGAGGGGTTTGAGCGCGCGGTCGAGTCGCGACAAGAACGAGTCGATCAGTTGATGCCGAATCTGCCGCCCGGCCTCCTCGGATGACCTTTGCCAAACCCCTGGCCGAGTTGATCTCCAGGCTAGAGAGATTGCCAGGCGTCGGGCCAAAATCCGCCCAACGCTTGGCTTTTCATGTCTTGCGAATGCCCGAAGACGACGTGCGTCGGCTCGCGGAGGCCCTTCGCGAGGCAAGAGAATCGCTCAGGCTTTGCCTTGTCTGCCAGAACTTCAGCGCGGAAGAGACCTGCGCCATTTGCCAGGATCCGCGGCGCGACCCGGCACAGATCTGCGTGGTCGGCGAGCCGCGGGATATCGCCGCGATGGAGCGGCTTAACGAGTACCGAGGCCGGTATCACGTCCTCCATGGCCTGCTGAACCCAATGGATGGCATTGGCCCCGAGCAACTGAAGGTGCGTGAATTGATCGCCCGGCTGAGCGGCCCAGTGGAGGAAGTGATTGTGGCGACGAACCCCACGGTGGAGGGCGACGCCACCGCGCTCTATTTGGCCAAACAACTCCGTCCCATAGGGATCAAGGTCACGCGCCTGGCCCATGGCATGCCCGTCGGGGGCGAGCTCGATTATGCCGATACGGCAACCCTGCTCAGCGCACTCGAATACCGCAGAGAAATATGAAGATTTTGATCATCGGATCGGGCGGACGCGAACACGCCCTCGCCTGGAAGCTCAGCCAAGAAGCCGAGGTTCTCGCCGCCCCGGGGAATCCGGGGATTGCCGAATTGGCCCAGTGCTTCGAGATCGCCAGCAATGATTTTGCCGGGCTAGAAGCGCTTTGCAACCGGGAGAAGCCGGATCTTGTGGTGATCGGCCCCGAGGATCCTCTGATCGCGGGGCTCGCCGACCGCATCCGTGGTCTGGGTGTTCCCGTCTTTGGGCCTGGTCGAGACGGAGCCGCGCTCGAAGGGAGCAAGGCACTCAGCAAGGAACTGATGGTGGAAGCCGGCATCCGGACTGCCGCCCACCAGACCTTTCTGGAACCCGAGACGGCACTTTATTACAGCCTCCAACGGATCCAAGAGGTCGGCGGAGTCGCGGTCAAGGCGAGTGGGGCCGCGCTCGGAAAAGGGGTTGTGCTCTGCCGCACCGCCGATGAAGCCGAGGACGCGATCCAGATGATGATGGTCGACCAAGAGCTTGGCCCGGCCGGGGCAACGGTCGTGGTGGAAGACCTGCTCGTAGGATTTGAGTTCAGCCTTCTCTCGCTTTGCAACGGCAAGGAGTTTTGGAGTTTGCCCGTCGCCCAAGACTACAAGCGGGCACTCGACGGCGACCGTGGGCCGAATACGGGCGGAATGGGGACGTACAGCCCGGTTCCCGCCGTGAGTCCGGCGTTGGTTGCCCAGACCGAGGCCGACGTTGTCGGTCCAACCCTCCATGCCCTCCGAGCGAGGGGGATCGATTACCGGGGAGTGCTCTTCACCGGCCTGATGGTGCAGGGGGGCCAGCCCTATCTTCTGGAGTACAACGTGAGATTCGGCGACCCCGAGACTCAGAGCATCCTGCAGCGAATGGGCCCCGGATTGGGAGCTGCCCTCGTTGCTTGCGCCCTTGGGGAACCGATCCCAGAGGTCCCGGTTTTGGACCAAGCGGCGGTGACGGTCGTGGCGGCCAGCCGAGGATATCCAGGTGCATACCGCAAGGGAGTTCCTCTGAGCCTTCCCCCCGCAGGCGACGGAGTGACGATCTTCCAAGCCGGGACAAACTCCGTGGAGGGACAACTGGTGACCGCCGGCGGGCGTGTGCTTGGAGTCGGGGCCATCGGAACCGATTTGGCCGAGGCTCGCACCCGCGCTTATGCCTGGCTAGAGGCTGCGGACCTTGAAGGACTCTACTTTCGAAGAGATATTGCGGCCCCCGAAACGCTAGCGTGAAATTTCGCGGAAAACGTAAATTCGTGCGGGAAACTGAACCTACCATGAGTAGGTACTCGACTTTTCGCTCACTTGCGCTTGCCCTTGCCGTTACCTCGACGGGTCTGGCCGTAGCCCAATCCAGCCTCACGAACTCCAACGCCACGCCTTGGGCCCAGGTGGATCAGCCCTACATGTATGCCTACCGAACGGGGTCGCTGGACCTTCCCGTCACCTACCCGGTTTCCACCAACCGACCGGACATCATGAACCTACCGGCCTCCATCACCCTGGGGGCAGGCGGTGCCAACAACTACTTTTACTACACCACAAACGCGGTGACCCAAGACACCCCGGTCCGGGTCTTCATCGGAGGCCTCCACCTTGACCTCATCGTCAAGCAAGTCTTCGTGTCTTCCATCGACCCCCAAGAAACGAGCTTCTTTGGCTTCGGTCCCCAAAAATACACGTATCTCCGCCTGCCCACCACCGGCAAACCAGGCGGATTCAATATCGCCGTGGCGAGTTCGAATCCCGCGGTCCTTCCCTTCCAGTCCTCGGTCACCATCGGTGAAGGAGCATTCCAAAACTTCTTCTACTTCGAGCCAAATGACGTGGCGGTGGACACGACAGTCCGGCTGACAGCCACGCTCAACGCACGCCAAACCACCCAAGACTTCTTGGTGAAACCTATCTTCACCAAGCCACTTGAACCCGAAGTGGTTGAACTCATCGGAGGGACGAAGAATCCGTACATCTATGCCCGGCTGAACGATTCAGCCCGAGGGAACTATCCGATCGACCTGAGTTCCAGCCATCCCTCCATTCTGGAGACGCCGAGCTCGATGACGATTGGAGCCGGGGGCAGCGCCAACTACTTCTATGCCACCACGACCCCGGTCTCGACCCCGACCTTGGTCACGATCACCGGGAAGTCGGCCCAGCTCGGGAGTTCCGCGATCGGTCGGACCACGCAAATTCTCGTCAAGCCCAACACTCCCTCGATCAACACGTCGGAGAATCCCGTCCTGGGCGGGACCTCGAATCCTTACCACTACGTGAGGCTGCTTGCCTCCCCTACCGTCAACTCGTCGGTACAGCTAAGCACCTCGCCCCCGAACATCATCAATGTTCCGTCGAGCTTCCAAATCGGAGCCGGCGCGATCGAGAATTACTTCTACAGCACCTCGCAACTCGTCCCGTTTGACACGACGGTGAACATTCATGCCGACTATGCAGGGATGCGAGCGACGGTTCCCGTCAGGGTTCTGGCCCAAAAGCCGGTCAACTTCACCTGGTCGTCCAAGACGATTCCCCACAATTCTTCGAGCCACTACTTCTACGTGCAGCTCCGAGGCATCGCAGGACCAAGTGGCGCCAACGTCCAGGTCACGAGCGCCCCGGCCAGACTCGCTACCCACGCCGATAGCCTGAACATTGGCGCGGGCGCTTTCCAAAACTACTTGTTCTACTCGGTCGGCAGTGTCACTCGGCCCACCTACCTGAACATCACGGCCACGTTCAACCAGAACTCCCACACCGACGCTGTCGCAGTGGTCCCACCGGGCAACAAGATCTCGGGACGGGTGTTGTGGAACGGACTGGCGGATCCGGCGACGGCCCCCGAGACGGTGGACTTAGAGTTCCGACAGGGAGCCACGACGGTCGTCATGAACGATGTCGAGCTCTTTGATGACCTCAGCTACAACGTCACCGCGCCGGGGGCTGGTCCGTGGGACATCTCGATGAAGGATGGCACCTGGCTTCGACGAACCGTGAAAGGGATCGGCGTTAACCAGACCTTTGTGGACTTCAATCTGATCAATGGCGACATCGACGACGACAACGCGATCACGGTGTTCGACTACATCGAGCTCAGCGCGGCCTTCGACACCTTTGCCGGTGACCCTGGCTTCAACGAGCGAGCCGACCTTGACCGGGATGGATCGGTCTCGGTTTTTGATTACATCCTGGTCTCCCAAAACTTCGATACCGAAGGCGACCTCTAAAGAATCCAACCCAACAGACCCCCCGGCCTCCACTTTGGCGGCTGGGGGTCTTTTTCTTGTTTGAGGGACTTTTCGAGAGAATTTGCAAACGCCAGCGTGAAAAGCGATTGGCATGGGTCCGGCGGATATCGAAGACTTGAATCATCATGATTCGGTTTTCCTCCTACCGCATTCTTGCCCTTGCCCTCTTGGCAACCTCATCCGGCTATGCCCTCGCCCAATCGAGCCTGACGAATAGCAACAGTGCACCGTGGGCCGAGGTCGATGTTCCCTACATTTATGCCTACCGGACCGGTTCTTCGACCCAGCCGGCAACCTACCCGGTCTCCACGAATCGCCCCGACGTGGTGAACCTCCCAAGTTCCATCACGATTCCGAGTGGTGCGGGATCCAACCTCTTCTACTACAGCACCAATCCTGTCACCGCAGACACCCCCGTGCGCATCAACGTGGGCTTCCTCCACGAGGACATCATCGTGAAGCACGTGGGGGTCACTGGGCACTCCTCCAGCAGCACCACGTTTTTCGGGCATACGACGGGCCACTGGCACTACGTGAACCTCCCCTGCAACGGGAAGGTCGGTGGATTTAACGTGCAGATGACGAGTTCGCGGCCCGATGTCATCCCCGTCGAGCCAACCATCAACGTCCCGCAAGGCGCTCTAAGCAACTTCCAGTACTTCTCCGCAAATGAAGTCGCGGTTGATACCTCGGTTCGGATCACCGCCCGGCTGAATGGTCAGCAGAGGCAGTGGGACTATGTGGTCAAGCCCAGCTTCACCCAGCCTTTGGCGCCCAACGTGACCGAAGTCGTGGGAGGCTCCAACACCGTAGCCTGGGTCTACGCCAATCTGAACACTTCGCCTCGCAGCGCCTACCGCGTCAACCTGACCAGTAGCGACCCGGCGGCCCTGCCGATCGCATCTTCGGTGGATATCTCCCCCGGCTCTTTATCGAACTTCGTGTACCTCGGTCACCAACCGGTCTCTTCGCCAAAGCTCGTGACGCTCACCGGCAAATCGGACCTGCTTGGCGCGGGAGCCCCGGCGCGGACGGCCCAGATCTTGGTCGAGCCCAACACGCCATCGATCGATGCTAGTTCCACCACGGTCCTTGGCGGGACGGAGAACCCCTACCACTACGTGCGCGTCCTGGCCCCTCTGGGAGCAGCCACCGACTTTCCGCTGACGAGCAGTGCGCCAGAAGCTTTGGCGGTTCCCGAGAAACTCTCCGTCGCCTCCGGCTCTAGCAGCAACTGGTTCTATAGCACCAGCAAGCTCACGCCGATCGACCGGGTGGTGACCCTCAGCACCCAATATGCGGGGATGCCGGCAAGCGTCAACGTGACCGTGCTCGCCAATAAGCCAACCCACTTTGCGTTCGTTCCACAAACCGTCCCCCAAAACTCAGGCGGGCATTACTACTACCTGTATTTGCGAGGTAACGCGCCGAGTGGCGGGGCTAGCGTTGCGCTCAGCAGTGACAATCCGGGCGTCCTGGACCCCGGTGGACCGATGGCCATCATCGCCGGTTCGAATAACAACTGGCGTTACTTCAGCGTTGGATCGGTGACCCGCCCGACCTACGTGACTCTGAGCGCGACCTGGAACCAGAACACGGCCAAGGGAACGGTCGCCGTCGTTCCTCCGGTGAACCGGATCTCGGGCCGCATCTTCTGGAACGGACTCGCCGACCCAGCTACCGCGCCGGAGACCGTGGACCTCGAGTTCCGCCAAGGCGCCACCACCGTGATGCGAAACAACGTGCCGCTGCATGAGGATCTGAGCTACAACGTCGCGGCTCCCGGCGGCGGCAACTGGGACGTCTCGATGAAGGCTGGCACCTGG
The DNA here is from genome assembly GCA_002343825.1 of Chthonomonas sp. UBA2391. GTDB lineage: Bacteria > Armatimonadota > Fimbriimonadia > Fimbriimonadales > Fimbriimonadaceae > UBA2391. The sequence goes on along the minus strand of DDSL01000023.1, from coordinate 2,276 downwards.
CTCCGCCGCACGATCAAAAATATCTCGGATGGTCGGACCTTTGCCGACTTCAACTTGATCAACGGCGACATCGACGACGACAATGCGGTGACGGTGTTCGACTACATCGATCTCAGCGCGGCCTTCGACACCTTTGCCGGTGACCCTGGGTTTAACGAGCGCGCGGACCTCGACCGAGACGGGTCGGTTTCAGTCTTCGACTACATCATTCTTTCCGAGAACTTCGATACCGAAGGCGACCAGTAAGGGTCGCAGTACGGCCGAAAAAAGTTTGCCCCCGGGACCTGCGGTAGGTTTCCCCGGGGGCCTTTTTGCCTCTGACTATCTCACAATTCTGGGGAATGCGGGCATCCGCCGGTCCGGGGCAGAGTCCCCCGAACCTCGGGGGGCGGGGGCGTGGCCTTGGGTCGGACCGGCGGCAAGGTCGGACCCGAAATTCCTGAAGGAGATCCCGCCACGCGCCGCGAAAGAAGCATCCAGAACCCATGATCGTCTGCATCAACCGAAAATGCGGCCAGCCGCTTCGGGGGGCCTTCAAGTTTGGTCGGATAAGTACACTGGCCCTCCTAGTTCGGTCCGGTCGCCGATGGTCGCGGGGTTCAACGGGCTGATCTGGAGCATGCTGACACTTGACACGACGCCTATCATCTACGCGAGCCCCCAGACGTTGCAGATGAACATTCCGTTATCGGACCATACAAAGGTTCTCTTTGAGGAGCTTTTGGCCGGAAACACTGTTGGAGAGGCACTTCAAACCGCAAATGAAAGCAATCCGCCACGGAGGGTCATCACCCCTTTGGCAGATATCCCAAGAGGGTTCCAAGTTCAACATATGGCAGTCGAACCCGGTTTGCCCCGCCGTCTTGTTGGGAATCCGAAGGCTTATGACAATTCTCTTTTTGGTCCGACTTCAAAGTGGCTCAGAGATAATTCTCCCGTCAAAAGGTGGGCTAGCGTTTGGAACCAGGGAGGACCATTTGTTGGAGGAAATGAACCATGATCACAGCTACAGTTACTCTATCCATTGTGCTGGCACAAACTACCAGTTCGTCGCTACCAGGTCTCACGGCACAGGAACTAGACTTCATCCTGGTATATGGATCTGATGAGGGGGGCATGTTTCATGGGTCGAACCGGACGATAAGGGAGTTACTTGCTAACCCAGACTTCGGCCCTTCGCTCAAGGTCTTTCGCAAACTTGTGCTCGAAACACAAGCCGAGTTTCCGCGAGACTTAGTATTCAGACATCCGGAGACTCCTATGCTTGGAATCGTATCGACAAGCTATCGTTACGAGACGCTTAGTGCATCCAAGAGTATCATCCAGTTCGACTTTCAGAGCATAAAGCTCACTGCCGGGTGGGCCCCTGGGATTGGCATCAACCGGATCTCTTTCACGAATATCGAGCCGGGCGTGAGTTCCAATCGTCCACCGATAAGATTCACAAAGGAAGAGGCCCAATCTCGCCTTATGCGCCTTGCAAAGGTTCTCGACATGCCCGAGACCCTGGAAGATCTTGAATGGACCCAAGATGACCTACTGCCCCACAACCTTTTCTTCACGTTGACCAACCCCATCCCAGGAACCTCATGCAGCAATGGGATGGGCCTCACGGGGAACTTCTCCCTCCACACTGGCTTCCCGTCCACGGCGGGAGTCCGGACCACACCCGTTGACTTTGAGCCGCTCATTGGCCTAGCCAGAAATACCGATGAGTTACGGTCCTCCGTGATCGGCGCCTACCTACAAAAGTCCGAAGATCAGGGATTCGAATTGCACGATGTCGGTCAATCGCTGGGCTACGTCCCTTCGCCAGCGACCGAGTTTCCTCAGTCTGCCCGGCATCTGCGGTTGAAGGAGCAACAGCGGGCTCTGATCACCCAAGCGTTCCATGTCGTCCCCGGGGGCAGTCGGGGTGAAAACGGGGAACTTACGATGATCGTCACGTTCATCGTGGATGTGCAAACCGGTGAAGTTCTGCGGGCGGAAGCAAACTATTCGGGAGCGAAAGCGAGCCGGAAGAAAGCATCTCTTGCAGTCGAAAATCCCGTTCACTTCGGTCCCGATGGTCCCGCTTTTCGTCTGCAGCCAGTCAAGGGTGAGAAGCTTATTCCCGAGCGACGGGTTGCGGTGCGTCAGAACAATCTGTACTTTGCCGCCCGCCTCGCCGCTGACCGGCGGCTCTTGGTCATCAATGGAGACTGGTACCGCATTCCCTCGAGTGTTCCAGTGCCCTAGCAAGCCTTAGGGATGACATGAATCCGCCGGTCCGGGGC
>DDSL01000106.1 GCA_002343825.1 Chthonomonas sp. UBA2391 | reverse complement strand
GTTACCTCACCAACTAGCTGATGGCTCATGAGCCGCTCCTGAAGCGAAAAACCTTTAATCACAAAGGGAAGCCCCCTCGTGACCACATCCGGTATTTATGGCATTTCTGCGTTTGTCCCGAACTTCAGGGCACGTTGCTCATGTATTACTCCGCCGTTCGCCACTAGGCCCGAAGGCCTCGTTCGACTTGCATGTCTTAGGCACGCCGCCAGCGTTCGTCCTGAGCCATGATCAAACTCTCCGAAGAAAGTTCGTTCTACTCTAAGCTTACGCTAGACTAGTTTTCTGTTTACTTTTGTTTTTTCTGAATGAATTGAACGAAGAATTCTTGTTTTGAACCTTCGCCATTCTTATTGGCACGCGTCGCTATTGAGCTTTCAAAGTGCTTGCCTCCACTGCTGGGGGCGAGTGATATTGTTCCACGAACGCCCAGAGAGTGTCAAGGGGGTCCGCCACTTTTTTCGAAAATCCCCCAGCAAAATGCCGGTCTCCATCGTCTGTATTCTTTGCGCCCCTCAGCTTTTCCGCTCCGTAAAGCCAACTTCAGGCCCAGCCCCTGAACGGATGCCAGTCGACTCAGCATTTTTGGTCAAGACCAAGAATTTTTCTGCGCTCCCCTTAACATTGCTAACCCTCCCTTAATCTCGTCCGACGAAACTCCATGACGAGCCGCGGAAGAAATCCCGCGACCCAAGAGAGAGATAGATCATGAAACAGAGCCTCATCCTGATCGCCCTTGGCGTGGCAGCCGTGTCCAACGCGGCCCTGATCACCGCCCAGTGGGACTTCAACGGAAACTTGAATGCGACCCTCGGTGCCAACGCCCTCCAACCGTCCGAACGACTCGATGGTAACGAAGCCACTGCTCCCGGCACCACCGAGTTCCTCACCGACACCATCGACGGCAACCCGGCCGACGTCATGCGCTGGACCAACAACGAGTTCGGGAACGCCTATCTGATCGCTCGAACGAACCAAGGCCCCGACTTTGGCTTCTACCGGAACGCCTACTCCATCGCCATGGACATCCGAACCGAATACAACGGCACGGGCCAAGCCTGGAACTCCCTCGCAGGAACCAACTTCGACACCTACAACGACGGCGACTTCTACATCCGCTATGGCGCGCTGGATGCCAACAACGAATACACGGCCCGACTCGGGATCGGCAGCTACGGCAGCAACACGTTCCTCCCCAACCGCTGGAACCGCATCGTCATCACGGTGGATGCCTCCAACACGGTCGACGGGATGAAGTTCTATGTCAATGGAACTTTGCTCAACTCGCGCAGCGGCGGCGGCCTCGACGGGGGCTGGGCGCTCTACTCCACGGCCGACGTCACCCCCTGGATGATCCTCTTCGGTGAAGGCGACAGCTCGGGCAACTACACTCAGCCGCTCCTCGTCAACTCGGTGGCGTTCTACAACGATGTGCTTCCCGACTCTGAAGTCGCCGCTCTGGGCGGTCCGAGCGCAGCCGGTATTCCCGCCAATCCGCAGGTGAACTTCGTCGGAGAAATCACCCTGGGTGACTGGTCCGGCGGCAACGACGCCTCTTCGGTCACCTTCGAGGTCGTGGATGCGGGCGGTTCGGTGGTCGAGACTTCGGCCGCGACCCTGAACTCCAGTAACCAGTTCGGCACCGCCTTTCAGACGACCGGAGTCCACGACGTGTACGTCAACGCTCCGCGATTCCTGCGCAAGAAGCTCGGTTCCTTCGATCTGCAAAACGGAGTCGTGACGGCTCCGGCGGCGACGCTGAACAACGGCGACGTCGACGGCGACGAATCGGTGACGATCTTCGATTACATCGAAATCAGCAACTCGTTTGACTTGAACGCGGGTGACGAAGGATTCACCGCGCTCGCCGACCTCGATGGCGACCAGAGCGTCACCATCTTCGACTACATCATCCTCTCGAACAACTTCGACCTCAACGGCGACTAATCTCGAGTTGTGCCAGAGGCCCCTGGTCCAGTCTGGACTGGGGGCTTCATTTTGTTGCGCTCTTTTCCAGTGCCGAAGCTCGAACGCTCCAAAAAAGTTAAATTTTCAACCTTTCAACCTCAACTCTCAGGTAGTCTTCCTACTTGGTAAGGTTGATGATGAGAAAGATTTTCCTGCTTGCAATTCTTGGCGCGTTTTCCGTTGCGCCCGCTACTCGACAGACCGCTCGGTGGGAGTTTAACGACAACCTCGGCCAGGACATTTTCTTCCAACTGGATTTTTGGAACGCGATGGAACTCCACCCCCACCTTTCGGGGCTGGAGTCGACGGCGATTCCGTTCACCGATTTTCAAACCGAACAGATCAACGGGCAGCCGGCAAGGGTCCTTCGGTTCATCAACAACCAATGGGGCAATGGCTACCTGCGAGCCAGGCCACAGCTGTCGCGCGAAGACGGTGAAGGGTACGTCAACCGCTATTCCATCGCGATGGATATCCGGATGGCTCCCACCGGGGGCGGAGAACCCTGGCAAGCCCTGATCAATACTGAGAACGATTCGACCAACGACGCCGACTTCTACACGTTCTTCGAAGGACCCTCGAACGCCCTCACCGGCCGACTCGGCATCGAAGGGGACTTCGGCGCGAACTTCAACATCAACGGTTACAACCGAATCGTCATCACCGTCGATACCGGCAACCTCGTCGATGGGATGAAATTCTATGTCAATGGGAACTTGGTCACCGCTCGTAGCGGCGGCGGGATCGACGGGCGATGGTCGCTCTACTCCGTGTACGAAGCAGGCTCGCCCTGGATCACCCTTTTCGGTGAAGGGGATAGCTCGAGCAACTACACCAACCCCATCTTTTTGAATTCGCTGGCCTGCTACGATGCCCCGCTCTCGGCCGCCGAAGTTGCGGCGCTCGGCGGCCCGTCGGCGAGCGGAATCCCCCAACCGGTCGGGCAGAGAACCATCGGAGGAGAGGCAAACCTTGAGGCTTGGGGCGGAACCTTCAATCAGGTCCCGATCACTTTGCAACTGGTACAAGCCTTTAACGGAAACATCGTCGAGACGGTTGAGGTGCTCGCCGATCCCAACGGCTACTATGGCGCGACCTTTAACGCTTGGGAAGGTTTCTTTTACGTCTATGCCAATGCCCCGCGATTCTTGCGACAGCGCGTTGCCGGCGCTTTGTTTGGGGAGGGGATTTCGGACGCAATTATCAGCTTCGAGCTGACCAACGGCGATGTCGATGGCGACGAGGCCGTCACCATCTTCGACTACATCGAGATCAGCAGCGCCTTCGACCTGAACTTTGGCGATCCGGGTTTCGTGCCGACCGCCGACCTCGATGGCGACGGCACCGTCTCGATCTTCGACTACATCATCCTCTCGAACAACTTCGACCTCAGCGGCGACTGAGGTCCCCTCAGAGCGGCTGCTCATCGCGTTTGGCGCGGGGCAGCCGCTCTTTCTTTTTCGCCCCCCTTTCCGGGGTAAAAGATCGGGATGAGCAAGCTCTGGCTCGCGATCTTTGCCACCGCATCCCTGGCCTCGGCCTCCTACTCCCAGGCGGGTCAAGACTTCGACTACAACATCGGTCGAGATACCTTCCAGGGGTACCTTTCCATCCCCAAGAACAAGCGCACCAACAACCCGACGATCCTGATTGTCCATGACTGGAACGGAATCGATGGATATGAAAAGATGCGCGCGGACATGCTGGCCGAACTTGGCTACACCGCTTTCTGCGTCGATGTCTATGGTAAGGGTGTCCGGCCCAAGAACACGCAGGAGAGCGCGGCGGAGAGCGGGAAGTACTACAAGAATCCCAAGCTCTGGCACCAACGGCTGCGGGGAGCCCTTGAGACCGTTTCGCAGCTACCCCAGGTTGATCGTAACCGGATCGGCGCGATCGGATACTGCTTTGGCGGGACCGCGGTCCTCGAGATGGCCCGGCAAAACATGCCGGTGGACGCAGTCGTCAGCTTCCACGGCGGATTAGCCGGCCCAAGCCGAGCTGGACGTTCGGTCAAACCGGCCGTGCTGGTGCTCCACGGCGATGCCGATACGCTAGTGCCGGAGAAGGATGTCCGCGCGCTCACCGCAGAGATGAACGCAGCCAAGGCCACATGGCGGCTCGTGAGCTTCCGTGGTGCTAAGCACGCGTTTACGGTGCCGGGTTCGGACAAAGCCGGGATCGAGGGCGTCGGATATCAAGAAAAAGCCGACAAGGACTCTTGGGTTCGGATGCGCGACTGGCTTCAGCGATACGTTCGGTAAGCGGATCTTGACGCCCCGGGGCAGGGCTGAGGCGCCCCGCGCCGAAGCCAGGGCCTGGCCTTGGGCCGGGGCGTCAAGCCGGTATCTTTAGTAGTGCCAGTCGACGTTGAGTGCTTCTTTCGCGTGGCGCTCGATGAACTCTCGTCGCGGCTCGACCTTGTCGCCCATGAGGCGGCTGAACATCATCTCGACTTCCATCTCGAACTCGGGGTCGATCTTCACCTGAACCAAACGGCGATTCTCGGGATTCATCGTCGTCTCTTCGAGCTCCGAGGCATTCATTTCGCCCAGACCCTTAAATCGAGTAATGTCCGGATCCTTCTTTCGCTTGAGCGACTTCAAAATTTCATCGAGCTCCGCCTTGTCTTGGGCATATCGCCGCTCACTCGATCCGGTCTTGACGACGTAAAGGGGCGGCTGGGCCAAATAGACAAACCCTTGCGCAATCAGCGGCTTCATGTAGCGATAGAAGAAGGTCAAAAGCAGCGTTCGAATATGCTCACCATCGACGTCTGCGTCGGTCATGATGATGATCTTGTGATACCGCAGCTTCGTAATGTCAAACGTCGCATCTTTCTCCTTCTTGTCGATCTCAGCCGGGTCTTCCTCTTGCTTTTGACCCAGCGTGATATCGATCCCGACTCCAAGCGCCGCGATGAGCGACTTAATCTCTTCGTTATCGAGAGCTTTATCGATTCGAGCTCGCTCGACGTTGAGGATTTTTCCTCGCAAAGGAAGAATTGCTTGCGTGACGCGATCTCGGGCCGATTTCGCCGATCCGCCCGCGGAGTCGCCTTCAACTAAAAAGAGTTCACATTTGGACGGATCGCGGCTCACGCAGTCAGCAAGTTTGCCAGGCAATCCATACGAGTCCATCACGTTTGATCGCTTGACGGCTTCTGCGGCTTTTCGAGCCGCTTCTCGGGCTCGCTGAGCGATCAGCGCTTTGTCGACAATGCGCTTGGCAATGTTGGGATTCTCATCAAAAAATGTTGAGAGCCCATCCCCGACCAGTGAGTTTGAAATCCCCTGGACTTCGGGGGTGACGAGCTTAACCTTATCTTGTGAGTTGTAGCTCGGGTTTTGCAGCTTGAGCGAGATCACGGCCGTCAATCCGTCGCCGACATCCTCGCTGGCAAAGTTCTTCTCTTTCTCCTTCAAGATATTCATCTTGCGAGCGTAAGAGTTAATCACCCGAGTTAAGGCCGCGCTAAAACCCGAAACGTGCGTGCCGCCGTCCGGTTGATGGATATTGTTTGAAAACGCCAAAACAGTCTGGTTGTAGCCGTCATGATATTGCAAGGCGACTTCCATTTCGTAGGTCTCTTTAATTCGCTTAAAGTAGACCACTTTATGCAAAGCATCCCGACTTTGATTCAGGTCTTCGACGAGCTGTTGAATGCCCCGAGTGTAGTGAAGCGTCTCGGAGTGGTCGGGATTGATCTCATCGACATATTCAAAAGTGACCATCGGATTGAGATAGGCCAATTCTCGCAATCGCGTGATGATAATGTGATAATCGTACTGCGTTTCCGTCAGCACTTCTGGATCGGGCATCCATCGAACGGTCGTCCCCGTTGAATCAGATTTTCCGGACGCTTTGACGTCGGTGACAGGCACCCCTTTTTCGTACCGTTGCTTGTAAATCTTCTGATCGCGTCGGACCTGGACTTCGCACCAAGCCGAAAGCGCATTCGTACAGCTCACGCCCACTCCGTGGAGACCGCCGGAGACCTTATATCCGGTGCCTTCGCCGCCAAATTTTCCTCCTGCGTGGAGAACCGTCATGACGACCTGAAGGGTGCTCACCCCCATCTTCTTGTGGGTCTCGACCGGAATTCCACGTCCGTTATCGGCCACGCTCATCGAGCCGTCGGAGTGGAGAGTGACCTTAATCTGGTCGCAGTGTCCCGCCAACGCCTCGTCAATCGAGTTATCGATGACCTCGCGAAACATCTGGTGCAAGCCTTTTTTGCCATTGTCGCCCACATACATGCCTGGGCGCTTGCGAACGGCCTCCAAGCCTTCGAGGACTTGGATGGAATCGGCGGTGTATTCGGCCTCGACTCGGCTCGTGATGCCTTCTCCAGTCGATTCGGAGGAGCTGATCTCCGGCATGGCTTCCGACTCTTCTTCCGGCGAATTCATAGGGGCAGCGTTTTCTTGCATAGGCGTGCTTGATTCAAGACGAAGGAGCTGCGGCATTTGCGCCGCTTCATCTGAAAGTTGAACCTGGAGGATACCCCGCCGGAGTCCAAAAACGCACGGGAAACCGTTCCCAAAGCACCCCTGCACGGCGACGGTTTCAGATAGACTGCAAGCGTGGTGAATTCGATCCGCTCCCTGTTGCATGAGGTCTTTGACTACGCCGGGCTCTTTCCACCGGCGGCACTCCCGATGGACCAAGCCACCGACGTGTACGCCCGGCACATCTCGGGATCTGATCGGTGGATCACCCACAACTTTGTGTGTCCGGTGGCCTGGCTAAGCGATCTCGGTTCGCACCTGAGCAAACTGCCCCATCAAACCTGGAGCGTGACCGTCCTCGGGACGAGCCTCGAAGGATTTCGCCAAGACCTGAACCATATCGACCGATTCAAGGCCGAAGCTGGCGAACGAGCCGAAGTGGTCGGCTATGAAGTCAAAGGCAAACTCAGTGAAATGCAATCGAGCTTCCTCATGCCGCTCGTTCAATCCGATTTCGAAGAGATTTTCGTAGAGCTGCCCTTCAGCGAGGACGGGCTCGACGCCCTGCCCACCTTGGCTGAATTCGATGTGATTGGGGTGAAAGGGCGTTCCGGCGGCCTTGAGGCGAACGCATTCCCCAGCCCGAGCCTCCTCGCGCCATGGATTCGGCAAGCCATCGACCTCGACCTCGCCATGAAACTCACCGCCGGCCTGCACCACCCCTTCCGGGTCTATCACGACTCCGTTCAGACCGAGATGCATGGCTTTCTGAATGTCCTATGCGCGGGCACTCTCGCCGAATCAGACGACCTGAGCAGCGCCGAAATCGAGGACATTTTGCGCATCGAAGACCCACGCCTCTTTGAGTTTTCGGACGAGGGGTTTTCAGTTTCGGGGCATACGGCCTCGCTCGATGACATCGAGGCGTTCCGAAGCCTCTTCCATAGCATTGGATCGTGCTCCATCACAGAGCCGATGGACGACCTGACCCGGCTCGGGCTTCTGGCCCTGGAGGCCCGCCCGTGAGTGATCTCAGCCGAGTTCAAAATCCTGCCGCTCGATCGTGGATCGACGTTGCAACCGACTCGCCGTTCCCCATCCAGAACCTGCCGTTTGGGCTGATTGAACTCGGCCCTTCGGATTGGGCGCTGGCCGTGCCGATCGGCGACTTCGTCTTGAATGTCGACGCCGCCATTTCTGAAGGACTCCTGCCCGAAGAATCGCCCAGCGGCTATGGTTGGGAGCAAGCCGGGAT
>DDSL01000032.1 GCA_002343825.1 Chthonomonas sp. UBA2391 | reverse complement strand
GGGTTAGGGGTTAGGGGTTAGGGGCTAGAAGCTCACCTTAGAAAGCACACCGTCCGTGGCAGTGTAAGCCGCGCGCGGTACTACCCAAGCTGTGACCCACCGTCTCGGGAGGGCAGACGATTTTGAGGTAAGAACGTCCGAAGCGCCCATGATGTTGACCTCCGCCCTTCTCATCCTCGGCATGCAGGCTCCCGATGCCGGCCTTCAGACCCGAATCGAGGCGCACCTAAAGGACCCCATCCTTCAGGGGGCCAGCGTGGGCATCCTTGTTGCCGATGACGGCGGCAATCCGGTCTTTGAATTCAACCCCGAGCGCCGACTGATCCCCGCGAGCACCCAAAAGGTGATCGCAACGCTCTATGCGCTGTGGCGACTGGGGCCCAATCACCAACCCCAAACCCGCTTTTGGCGCGACAAGGATTCAGTGACGATCGACGCGCCAGGCGATCCGACCTTCACGACCGCCCTCTTGCGCGAGATTCGTGACAAGCTCGGCGGCCAAGCCGAGGTTGTGCATCTGCGCCAAGCCTATAACCCGGGCACCCATCCGAGTTGGGAAGTCGGCGATCTTCCGAACCGATACGCCGCTCCGGTGAGCGCCTTCACCCTCGACCGAGGCAGCTTCGAGGTCCGAGCCAAAGGGGGCCAAGTCGAACCCTTGCCAGAAGAGCTTGGCGTCGAGCTCTTGCTGACGGCCAACGAGCGGGCGGCCCGAGCCCAGTACAACTACTGGGGTTCACGGGTTCGGGTGACGGGAAAGCCTCCGGCCCAAGACGGATTGATTGAAGCCTTCGCCCTCCGAGAACCCCACAAAGCCGCCGCGCGATTTTTGGGCCGGCTCCACGTCCCCGAGTTCCACACCCCCACCCGCACGCCCGACCATATCCAAGTCGGCCCGCGAATGATGGATCTGGCCAAGCGGTGCTTGGAACCCAGCGACAACCTCTTCGCCGAGAACTTGTTGCTGATGGGGGCCAATCGGGACGGCGAGTTACCGAGTGAATCCCCGTGGACTTATGCCAGCGACCAGGCCGAGAAGTTTCTGCAGGAAGTCGTCCGCTGGCAGGGACCGCCAGCTAAGGTCGAGGACGGGAGTGGCCTGAGCCGGGGCAACCTCGTGACCGCACGGGGACTCGTCGACTGCCTCGTCTGGGCCCGGAGTCAGCCCTGGGCCGAGGAGTACCGCAAGGCTTTGGCCGAACCCGGCGAAGGCACTCTCCGCACCCGACTGGCGGGCTCCTCCATCCACGGAAAAACCGGAACTCTGCGCCGAGTCACAACACTTACCGGGTATGTCACAGATGCTTCGGGAAGATTGCGGGTTTTCGCGATTCTTGTTAACAATAGCGGGGCTACGGCCTTGGCGCAGCGCGAATGGATTGATAAGATAGTGGGGTTAATCGAAGGAGCCAAGACCCCGTGAACAGAGAAGTAACGATCCGACTCCGAGTCCCCACCCTGCGCGAACTCTTCCCTACCCCGGCCCTCGCGGTGCTCCTTCTGATCGGGTTCGTCGACTTGGTTTCGACTGCAGTTCTCCATCACCACGGGCTCATCGTCGAACTGAACCCCCTCATGCGGCCGATCATCGAGGCCAGCGAATGGCTCTTCGCCGCCGTCAAGGGAATGACCCTAGGGCTAGCTTGGCTCCTCATCGCCAAGCACTATCCGACCAACCAAAGGTTCGCGACTCGGGCCTGCTGGTTCGGCTGCGCGGCCTATCTTTTCATCTGGTGCGCATGGTTTTTTGCCGCGAGCTAGACCCATCTTGTCAACGCCGAACAAACGTGGTATAACCTCCCTACTCGCGGGAGTAGCTCAGTGGTAGAGCATCTCGTTGCCAACGAGAGGGTCGCGGGTTCGAATCTCGTCTCCCGCTCCAGAAGATTCGAAGCAAGAGCCGACCTCGGTCGGCTCTTTGTCTTTTCGGGGTACAAGCTCCTTCAGCACTATGGCTCGCCGTGATCTCGACCAATGGCTTTGGCAGGTTGGCGCTGAGCTCCAAAAGCTCAGTGAAGAGATATTGCCCAACGCCCCAAAGGTCGCCCGCAACCGGGGGTGGGAGCCCAACGTAGATTTGCTGGAAAGTGAGGATCTCCTTTTGCTGCGCGTCGAGCTGGCCGGGGTGCGCCCCGAAGAGCTCCGCATCACGGTGGATGCTGAGCGAAACACCCTCGCCCTCAAAGGAAAACGCCCCAATCCCATTCGACTCGAAAAGCCCCGCGGCGCCCACCTGCTCGAAATCTTCTATGGTGATTTTGAGCGGAGTATCGAACTTCCGGAAAGAGAATGGGACCTCGAAAACATGACGGCGGAGTGCCGTGACGGCCTTCTGACGATCGTTTTGCCCAAGGTCGGCGCACAGTCCTCCTTTGCAGTGCGTCGAACCATAAAGATTCAAAAGATTTAAATGAGCGATTACAAACCCACGCTGGAGTTACCTGAGGATGAGGTCCAACTAGAGACGCCGTCCGATCCGATTCTTCCTGAAGACGACGACGTCGAATCCAAGCCCGATATCCCCGAAATCCTCAGCCTTCTCCCACTCCGGGATTCGGTCATCTATCCGATGTTGATCGCCCCGCTCAGCGTGGCACGGGAGTCCAGCGTCCAACTCATCGACGATAGTGTCGGTGAAGGAGTCCGCGTCATCGGCGTCCTGGCCCAACGCAAGCCTCACATCGATCAGCCCGGCCAAGAGGACCTCTTCGACTGGGGTTGCGCCGTCATCATCCGGACCTTGGTCAAGATGCCCGACGCGGTTCGGCTCATCGTCCAGGGGGTCAGCCGGTTCCGAGTCGTCGAGTGGGTCCAAAATGAGCCGTATCTCAAGGCCCGGATCGAACTGATTGAGGAGCCTGAACTTCCCGCCGACAAAGGCGAAGAGATTGAGGCCCTCAAGCGGTCAGTCTCGGCGATGTTCGAGCAAGCCGTCCGCCTCAGCCCCAATCTTCCCGAAGAGCTGCGCACTCTGACATCAGCCGTCACCGAAGTCAACGTCATGGCCGACCTCGTCGCGGCTCACATGAACCTCTCCGTAGAGGACAAACAGCGGGTACTAGAGACCCTGGAAATCATCCCCCGGATGCGGCTTCTGCTCGAGATGCTCAGCCGAGAGGTACGGGTGCTGGAACTCACGACCAAAGTCCACAGCGAGGTCAGCGCCGAGCTCAGCAAGAGCCAACGCGAATACTATCTGCGAGAACAACTCAAGGCCATCCAGCGAGAACTCGGCGAGAGCGACGACCGGGCCGAAGAGCTCGAAGATCTGCGGCGAAAGATCGACGCGGCCAAGCTCCCCGCGGAAGCCCTCAGAGAGGTCGATCGCGAATATGACCGCCTGCGCCGGATGAATCCCGGCTCGCCCGAATACACCGTAGCCCGGACCTATGTGGACACCATGGCCAACCTACCCTGGAACCTCAGCACCGAGGACCACCTGGAACTCGACGAAGTCCGCCGAGTCCTGGATGAGGAGCACTTCGGACTCGAAAAGATCAAGCAGCGGATCGTCGAGTTTCTCGCCGTCCGAAAAGTGAAGGGCACGGCCAGCGTGCGGCAGCCGATCCTCTGCTTTGCCGGCCCTCCAGGCGTTGGGAAGACCTCCCTCGGACGGAGTATTGCCACCGCGATGGGCCGCAAGTTTGTGCGCATCTCGTTGGGAGGAATGCGAGACGAGGCAGAGATCCGGGGCCACCGCCGGACCTACATCGGCGCCCTCCCCGGCCAGATCATGCAAGGCCTGCGCCGCGCGGAGAGCCACAACCCAGTCTTCGTTCTCGATGAGATCGACAAGCTCGGGAGCGACTTCCGCGGAGACCCCGCGTCGGCCCTTCTAGAGGTCCTGGATCCGGAGCAGAACAACAGCTTCCGCGATCACTACCTCGATACACCGTTCGATCTAAGCCGTGTCTTCTTCATCACGACCGCGAACCGGCTGGACACCATCCCCGCTCCGCTCCGAGACCGGATGGAAATCATCGAGCTTGGCGGCTATACCGAGGAAGAAAAGGCCGAGATCGCACGGAGGCACTTGATCCCGAAGCAGATCGAAGAACACGGCCTCAAGCCCAGCAAAATCGCCTGGAAGCAAGACGCCCTGCGTTCTCTTGTGCGGCACTACACCCGTGAGGCCGGCGTCCGCAACCTGGAGCGTGAGGTGGCGGGGGTTCTGCGCAAGGCGACCCTCAAGGTAGCCGAGGGGCGGACTTCCAAGATCACCATCAACAATGCCTTCATCCAAGAAGCCCTGGGTGCCCCGCGCTACCTGCACGACGAGGTCGAAGAGCGCCTGCTCAAGCCGGGAATTGCCGTCGGCCTGGTCTGGACCCCGGTCGGAGGCGACGTCGTCTTCATCGAATCGAGTCTGATGCCCGGAGAGCGCAAGCTCACCCTGACCGGCCAACTCGGCGACGTCATGCGCGAGAGCGTGATGACGGCCATGAGCTACCTCCGGACTCACAGCGAAGCCTATGGGATCGCCCCCGAGGCTTGGGAAAAGCAAGAGGTCCACGTCCACGTGCCGGCCGGGGCCGTACCCAAAGATGGACCCAGCGCGGGAGTCACGATGTTCACCGCCCTCTGCAGCCTCTATACCGGCAAGACGATTCGGCCCAAGCTCGCGATGACCGGCGAGATGACCCTCACTGGCCAAGTTTTGCCCGTCGGAGGGATCAAGGAGAAAGTCCTGGCCGCCCACCGTGCGGGAGTCCGCGTCGTGCTGCTGCCCGAAGAAAATCGCAAGGACTACTGGGAAGAGATCCCCGGCGAGATCCGCGATCAGTTGGAGGTCCACTTCGTTCGAGAAGCCGCCGAGGTGTTCCGACACGCCTTTGGAGAGACGGCACGCAAAACCAAACGAGCGCGCAAATCCGTCTAGGGGATTGATCCCATGGAGTTCTTGCAAGCCAGTTACGCGAATCTCGATGCGATCCCGCGTTTCTTTCTGACCCTGATCACGATTCCCCTCTTTGGTTTGGGGATTCTCAAGTGCATCCATTGGCTTTTGCTCGGAGAGGTGGAGCTCTGGCAGGGGTTGCTCGCGATGGGCGCCCTGGTCGGGTATTGGATCTTCTTCCTGATTGTCCCCAGCGATACGGTGGCCATCGCCATGATCGCGATCGCGATCACGCTGTTTGCCCTTATGCCCTATGCCCAGGGGCAACTCGCGCGGGCCGACTTCCACGCCATCGACGTCCAAAAGCTCGAGCGCGCCTACCAAGCCGTGTATGAGCGGCCCGAAGCCGTCCCCGCCTACTTTCAACTGGCCGAGGCCCTGTATAACCTCGGCCTCGATGGACACGCCATCGTCATTGCCGAGAACACGTTGAATGGGTTGAGCCAGAACCTCGACCCGCTGAGAAACCGGAGTCCGCGCGACCTCTATAAAGAGGAAGAGTATCGGATGAACCAATGGAAGCGTCGCTACACAGACCCCAAGCGCGGCCAACCCATCAAGTGCAAATGCGGCTATATGAACCCAGTCGGGACGCTGAGCTGCCAGCGGTGCCAGGCTCCCTATCTGGTCGAGCAATTCCGTGGAAAGAACCTCAAGGCCCAGTTCACGGGGCGACTCTTGGTCAGTTGGGTGTTGATTGGAGCGGCCCTGCTGGTGGCGGTGATCGCTCTGCTCCAGTTTGGCGGCCCCGTCGGCCTTGTCGGATTTCTCGCGGCTCTCGCGCTAGCTGGCTTGGTGATCTGGCTGCTCTTCCGCACCGAAATCCGCAGCTACGACAACGTTGTCGATATCTGATTTCTTAACAATCGGGGGCGTACAATCGGGGGGATGATCACCGTACTTCTTCTGGCCAGTACGCNNGCTCTGGACGACCCAGGCCGAGCCGATCTCGCGGATCGCGATGGCGAGTTGCTTCAATCAAGACCAACCGATGCCCCTTTGGGATGCCGTGAATGCCCTCAAGCCCGAGGCTTTCCTCTTTCTGGGCGACAACGTCTACGCCGACCGACGCGAATCGGACGGGACCTGGACCACGCTGGACTTTGACGAAGAATACGCCAAGATGAACGCGGATTCGGGGTATGCCGCCCTGAAGAAGCAGACCCCGACGATCCTCGGCGTTTGGGATGACCACGACTTTGGCCGTAACGATGCCGGGGTCGAGTTCGAAAAGAAGAAGGAAGCCAAAGCCGCCTTCAACCGATTCTTCGGGATCGCCGAGACCAGCGAGCGAGCCAAGCGCGACGGCAATTACGATTCCGTCATCCTCGGCCCCGAGGGCAAGCGGATCCAGTTCATCATGCTCGATACCCGCAGCTTCCGCAGCTCGCTGAAACGGGCGGAGGGTGAAAATGCCCGAGGCTATGTCCCCGACGATTCGGCCGACAAGACGGTCTTGGGCGACGCCCAGTGGGCGTGGCTCGAAAAGACACTGCAAGAACCGGCCGAGGTCCGGCTGCTGATCAGCAGCATCCAGGTCGCCAGCGAGGAGCACATCTTTGAAAAGTGGGCCAACTTTCCGCGCGAGCGCGAAAAGCTGTTTGGCGTCCTGAACAAGACCAAAGCCGCCGGGGTGATCATCCTGAGCGGAGACCGGCACCTGGGCGACCTCTCGGTGATGGACGTGGGGCTGGGCTATCCGCTCTATGACTTGACGGCCAGCGCCTTCAACCGCAGCAGCCTCGACTTCCGAATGCCCGAGCCGAACCGCCACCGCGTCGCCGGGATGGTCTATGGCAACAACTTTGGGTATCTGACCATCGACTGGAACATGGACGACCCGGAGATCAAGCTCCAGCTGCGCGACGGCGAAGAGCCGGTCGTTCAGCAAAAGATCCGCCTGAACTGGCTGCAACCAGGCAAGATTCGCCCCCGCATCCGCAACTAGATCGATCCGCGCCGCCCGGCCCGTAGGCCAATCCCCAGGGTGGGACCC
>DDSL01000031.1 GCA_002343825.1 Chthonomonas sp. UBA2391 | reverse complement strand
CCCCGACGCAGTCGGGGCGAGGGAGTGGCCTTGGGCCGAGACGGCGAAAGACCCTGGCCAGGGAGGAGTCTGGCCAGGGCGGATTGAGGAATGTGTGCAGAGGGATTATTTGCGGATGCCCACCTCCTGTTTGCCGTTGAAGACCAAAAAGCCTTGGGTTCCGAATTCATCTCGGATCTTGGCCAAGTCGTTCATGATCGCGAAGGCAGCATTGGCTCCAAATCGCTCCTGCAAGAAGTGCCCCATGGCGTATCCGATGAACATCTGCTCACCTTCCAGGCTGGGCTGGCTCGCCTTGCTTGCCTCGGCTCCAGTCTCGGCGTCAGCGCGGAACGGTAAGTGCAGACCCAGCTCGCTTTCTTCGGCCAAGAACGTGATCTTGTCGTCGGCCAGTGCCCACATTCCGGCGGCAGAGTAAGCCATGTCCACGATCAGAGTCACTTCCGACGCGCGTTCCATCGTCATCTGCCCCATCTCAAGTCCGGCCACGAACTGGCCGCCGGGGCTGTTGATCACGATCACCGAGTGGCGGTCTCGATCCAAGATCTGTTTGTAGGTTTTGGCATCTTCCATCTCCATCGAGCCGGTGTAAGCGTACACGTTGGTTCCGTCTTTCAGGGTGTCGATCTTTTCGAATTGGCCCGCCTGGCTGGCGGCGGCGAGGGTCAGGGCGGCGATGGCGAAGGTCGATTTGAATGTGTTGTTCAGTTTCATAGTGTTTTCCTAGTTCTGATTTCTGAGCCCGCTTTGTTTTCGCGGTGTTGGTTATGTTTTAAGCCCTGATTGGTCGATGGGCCGCCCGCCAGATCACAGGGCCGCAGTGATGTCGATCACACGTAAGGTTTTTCACCGAGCCGCGCCCCGGCTTGGCACGTCCTGGGGAATAATGAGGTCGTCGATGAATCGATCCCACTGGCTCACCTTTCTCGCCTGCGCAGGCCTTGCCGTCTCCTTGGTAGCTTGTGGGGGCGGAGGCGGAGCCGCCAGCACAACGGGGGGTGGCTCCGACGGAGGCAATACGGACGGCGGCAGCACCGACGGCGGGGGGCCTGGTCCAACCGGACTCGCTTGGATCCGCGGCCGAGTCCAGATCGAGCGATTTGACACCAGTGGAATCCCCGGCGTCGTGGTGAACTTTTACAACGCCAGCGGGAGCCTCCTGGCGAGCACCACGACCAACAGCAGCGGCAACTTCTCCGTGGATCTCCCTCCCCAGGCGACCTTCCTCCACGTTCCCCGCTCCACCATCGACGGGGCGGTGTATTACGGAAACTGGCTCCTCGGGGCTAATTCCTATTCCAGCAGTGATATCGGTTGCGCGGCCCCCCTCGGCGTGACCCAAGCCGATGACTTCAACCAAACGGGTTCCATTCGGCTGATCTTACGCGGCGACCCGCCACCTCCCCCGCCGAGTTGCTTGTAACGGCTGGGTCCTCCGACCCACTAGGCACGCCCTAGGCCGAGAAGCCTGTAGAATGATGCGCAACGTGGCATGACCGGGACTGAATTTCAACAAACCGAAGAAACGCCCGAGGTCCAGGGGCTGGTCGAGCTTGCCGAGGTTTTGCGCAAGCGAACCGGCGGGGAGATCGACGATGCCACGATCCAAGCCGTCAGCGAGGCAACCGGAGCTCCGATCGACTACGTTCGGATCACGCTGCTCAACAGCGAACGCAAACGACAGAAGGGCCTCGCGAACCTGCGCAGCATGTTTTTGGCTCTGGACCCGTCGGTCCGGATGCATGTCGGTGTGGGATTGTTAGCCCTGGTCTTTGCCGCATCCGCCGTGGCCCGTGTCGGAACCCTGACCAGCAGCCTTTTCGTCCTCGTCCAGGCGTTGGCGCTATTGGGTCAGGCCTGGGTGATCTCCCGCACCCGGGAGTCGCGAACCGCCGCGCAGTTGGGATTTGTGGCCGGTATTGGGTTCGCCACCGGGCTCGCGGTCTTCGGGACGCTCAGCAACTTCATCAACAATTCACCGCGCGAATGGGTCGAGTTTCCCTTCGTTCTTTTCTACCCAGTCGTTGGGGCGGTTCTCGGATCGTTCGTCTATCGCGTCGCGGGGCAATTCTCCCGCAAGATCGGCATCGTGGACAAAGTCGAAGAGCGGCGAATGCTCCTCAACCAGATGGTTGAGATCCAGGCAAAGCTGCGGACCGGCGAGCGTTCGGTCGCCTTTTTGAGCTTGGACATCGTGGGGAGCACCCGGATGAAGGCCAGCTCCGACGCTCTCGACGTGGAGTTCACCTTCGGCGAGTATCAACGCTACGTCCAGCGCGCGGTCTCCAAATATGGAGGCACGATCCACTCCACCGCCGGGGACGGCACCACTTGCGCCTTCGATTCTCCTGCCCAAGCCTTCAGCGCGGCCCGATACATCCAGGCGGGTCTTCTTGAGTTCAACCAGTTCCGCAACCGGATCGGCAGCCCCATCGAAGTCCGGGCCGGCATCCACTTTGGCACCGTCGTGATCCAAGGCGATGACATTCGCGACGTGAACTACGCCCACGTCATCGACCTCGCCGCGCATCTGCAGAAAGAGGCCCCTCCAGGAGGAATCGCGATCAGCGAAGAATCGCTTGTGCAGATTCCGGGAGGCCCAAGCCAAGTGGGGTCCGAACAAGTGCTCGTCCATCAAACCCCAGCTAGGATCTGGCGACCCAACGCCTCGCCGCCCGCCCGAGACCTGCCCGGCGGTCCTCCACCCCTTCCGCCTGGGATCGGAGGTCGGGGTTAGGGGATAGGTAGTTGGGAGTTTCCAATCCTATGGTCTAGCAGCACATCCCCCATCCCCCTAGCCCCTAGCCCCTAGCC
>DDSL01000026.1 GCA_002343825.1 Chthonomonas sp. UBA2391 | reverse complement strand
AGGCGGCCGGGGTCCCACCCGGGACTGGCCCCGGGCCGAGCGGCGCCGACCACTCCTCAACCCTTGGCCGCGTCGAGGTCTCGACCGTAACTCGTCCAGTAGAGCATCCACGCGGAGAAGATCAAGACCCCAACTAGAGCCTTGAACCACGACTCAAACGCCGGGTTGAAGCTGAAAAACGCCTCGAACGGGGCCGCGATGAGCATCATGATGAAGGCCTTGACGAGTAGGATCATGGAGACACGACCGGCCTGCTTCAGGGCCAGCGTCCTTGAGCGACGCCCGGGGTTCAGAATCGCCCAACCAAGGTTGAGCCCGGCGGCGGCGGCCAGCATCGCTCCAGTCAGTTCCGAGGCTCCATGCGGAGCGATCGAAGCATAGAAGAACCCGAGCTTGCCGACCGAGTTCATCTCAAAGCTGAGCGCCCCGAGTTGACGGCCAAGCTGCCAGAGGCCCCCGACCGAACCCACGCCCGCAGTTGCGATCCCCTGAGAGACCCAAACGATGGTCACGAGGGGGTTATTAGTGGCATAGAATGCCCACATCCCGGCGTTCTCGCCGTCGGTCCTGACGTCAAAGGACCCTTCCTTCCAGCGGCCAAACAAGTCCTCCTCCATCGGGGCAATCACCGAGGTCCGCACATCGGGCCGCGTATCGAGCACCGCCCAATGGAGCGCGAAGGAAGCAAGCAGGAGGCCCACGCTGAGAAAGATGAACACGCGAGCTTGGCGAACGGCTTGGGCCCCCGCCAAGAGGGCTCCTCGTAAGGTCTCGGCAACCCCCTTTCGAGGATTGCGATAGAGAACAGCATAAGCGCGCCCCACCAGTTGGTTGAGTTGGCTAATCAGGACGAGGTTCGAACTCTCCGTCCGCGCGCGGCTCAGGTCCGCCGCCGCAAGCCGGTAGAGCCGGACGAACTCGACCAAAAGAGTCCCGCCAAGTGCTTTGGGCGAGTTTTCTCCCAGTGCGCAGAGTTCCAGGAGCCGATCCCAGTCTTTTCTTCTTCTGTCAACGAACTCTGACTCGTTCACGACCGTCCTCGTAGTATCACTGGATTTTTGTGGAAATCAGTTGCGGGGATTCCACCCGGCCCCCTGTTGTGCCACGATCCATATAGCCATTATAGAGTTAATGAGGCGGTGCAATTCGCACTACTTCACCCATTTGAGCTTGAACAACCTAGCGGGAAACCGAGTCATACCAAGAGCAAGGGGCGATCGTGCCCCAGAACTCTCGGGTTGTCCTTGGGTGGGCAAAAGCAAAACATGCAGCATGAGTGGATGGACCACGAAGACGGGATCCCCAGTTACCTGGGCCGTCTAACCCAAACTCCACTTCTCTCACCAGAGGAGGAGGTTGAGCTAACCCGTGCCGCCAAGTCGGGCGACATGCGGGCCCGACAACGCCTGGTCGAAGCCAATATGCGCTTGGTGATCAACATTGCCAAGACCTATCGATCCCGGTCGGTCAGCCTTGAAGACTTGATCCAAGAGGGCGCCATCGGATTGATGCACGCCGCCGAACGGTTCGATCCCGATAAGGGCTTCCGGTTCAGCACCTATGCCACCCACTGGATCCGCCAATCCATCGGCCGTGCCCTCGACAATAAGGCCAAGGCGATCCGGCTTCCGGCTCACGTTTCGCAATGCCTCCGCCGAGTGGAGCGAGAGCGCTCTCGGCTTCTGAGAGAACTCGGCAAAGATCCCTCGCTGGAGCAGATCGCCATTGCCATGGGCCTCAGCCCCAAGAAGTTGATCAATCTGATCCAATCGTCGCAAGAACTTCTCTCGCTCGATATGCGAATCGGGGATAGCGAGAACACCACGCTCGGCAACCTGCTGAAGGACACCAACGCCGGCAACCCCGAAATGGACATGCTGAGTGAAGAGATGGTGGAGGAACTCCGCCAGATCATGGGCGAGCTGACCGAGCGCGAGCGACGCGTCATGAGTTGCCGCCTGAAGATGGGTGACAAGGATGACCCCGCCCTGCGCGATGAGCTCGCTAAGGAACTCCAGATCTCCCGCGAGCGGATCCGGCAGATCGAAATTCAGGCGATCAAGAAGCTGCGTGCGGTCGCCCAAAAGCGTCGCCTGAAGGACCTACTCACCAACTAGGTCCACGAAGTTTTGAAGGATCTGGATCCCCCCTTCGGTGAGGACCGACTCGGGGTGAAACTGGACCCCCTCAATCGGGAGACTCTCGTGCCGCAGCCCCATCACCTCGCCGTCGTCCTGGGTGGTGGCCGTGACCAAGAATCCCTCCGGGATCGTGTCGCGATAGGCGCTCAGCGAGTGGTACCGAATCGCCTGAAACGGGTTCGGCATCCCCGCGAAGAGTCCTTTGCCATCGTGTTCGACCGGACTCGCTTTTCCGTGCCGCACGAGCCTTGCCCGATCCACCGTCGCGCCGCTGACATGCGCAATCGCCTGGTGGCCAAGGCAGACACCGAAGAGGGGCACATCGAAGCCAGGCCTCCTTTCTAGAGCGGCCCGGGTGATATCCAAGCAGACGCCCGACTCCAGGGGAGTGCAGGGGCCAGGGGAGAGAAGAATCCCGCGCGGAGCCAAGGCGGCGACGCCCTCCAAGTCGATCTCGTTGTTCCGACGGACGACAACCTCGGCCCCGCATTGCCCGAGGTATTGGACCAAGTTATAGGTGAAGCTATCGAAATTGTCGATGACGAGGATCACGGCCCTCTAGTGTACGCGCTAGACTCCTGGACGTGAGGTACCTGGTCGTGATCGCGAGCATACGGCAGAGCCTGCCGGGGTTTGAAGAAACCATGGCCCAGATCCGTTCGACCTTCGTCGAACCGGCGGAATTGGTCGTGATCGATGGCCAAGCCGGCAAGGCGGCCGCTCTCAACCGAGCCGCCCGAGAGATCTTGCCCGGTTCAGATGCTCCGATTTACGTCACGATGGACGACGACGTCCTGCTCGGGGCCGATTGGCAAGCCAAAGTTTCGGCCGCGATGGAGGCCCTCCCGCAGGTCGGTGCGATCGGGCTATGGCCAGGGGATGAGCACGGCGAACTGGTCGGAGCTCACCGCTATGGGCCTTGGCGCGAGGCAGGCTCGACTCGCTATCGGTTGGCCGAACGCGGGCACCATCTGAACGGAGCCTTTATCGCCTATCGCCGGGAGGTTGCCCTGAAGCTTTGGCCCCAGCCCGAGACCGCCGAGCGATATCAGGTCTGGGAAGATGCCTGGCGTGGCCGCAGGGTTCAAGCCCTCGGCTGGGAACTCGCCATGATCGAGTGTGACCCGCCCCGGTTTATCCACTACCCCGACCCGCAGGAGTACCTCGACCGCAAGGCCCGCGAACTAGAGACCACCCATCAATCGGCCGAGTCGATGCTCGCGACCAGCGGGATCGCCGATCCTCTGTTGCTGCGGATTCGGAGAAGGCTCGCCCGCATCAAGCAGAGATTTCGCTAGAGCAGTTTCGTGAGAGCGGGTGGAAAGGCCTGTGCTCCCCGCCGATTCGGCCCAGTGC
>DDSL01000125.1:14530-14942 GCA_002343825.1 Chthonomonas sp. UBA2391 | reverse complement strand
GAGTTCGCCCTTCGACAGCGGATCACACGCCATGTATACGGTTCGAAATGGTGTGACGCGGTATATCGGAGCTGGCTATGCCCATGATCTGAATGACAACGGGGACGTGCTCTACTCGCTCGGATCGGACTCCATGTACATTCAGGATCGATTCGGGAACAACCGGCTCGTCTCGCCCGAAAACCCTCTGGGTAAGGGATTCACCGATGGAGGCCAGATCGATAACGCAGGAAGAGTTCTTTCTAGAGATTCCGGTAGCCTGACGACCTATGTGAGCTGGGGTAATCGCTGGTACAACCTCGCCGATTGCATCGAAGGAGGGGTGAACATCGGTAACCCAATGCTCGACCCCGTCACGGGCTACCTGTATGCAGGCAACGGTGAAATTTACGCCCCCGTCCCCGAGCCGGGG
>DDSL01000125.1:0-14511 GCA_002343825.1 Chthonomonas sp. UBA2391 | reverse complement strand
CAATTGGGGAGCGATGGGAGAGATTTTTGAGGCGAGAACCTTGCCACCACTCCACAATTGCTCCACTATGGCTCCCCGAGATCTTTTAGCTCCCCCCAACCCGGCCCCTTAGGTCTTCCCTGTCCGGAAGGCGTCGAGGTCGGTCTCTTCGAACTCAAAGACCGGAACCGGGCCAGGGCCGAAGTTCATCTCGATCAGCGGCTTGACCAGTTGCTCGGTCATCACCTGGTCGGCCAGTTCTCGCCGTAGCGCCGCGACCTGCAACAGCATCACCTGCAGGTGAACCCGACCCAGCGCCAAAGAGCCGACCCGCCGCCCCTCGTCGGTCGTCAGGGTCTGGCCCAAGATCGCCCGCGCCATCTCGCGGTTGTGGAACTCCACGGCTTCCATGAAGCCCGTACTCGACCCCCGGTCTCCGCCCAGCGTCGTCAGGTCGATCTCTTCGGGATAGATGATCGCCGTATGCTGGCTGAGATTGCGCAACGCCGAGAGCAACCCATCCCGCTCGGCCGGGGGTAGACCTCTCTGATACCGCGCCGCCACCGTCGGAGAGGCATAGCGATCTAGATGCACTCGCCAGGCCGCCATCAGCCCCTGCTTGGCTCGCCAGTGTGGATAGGCCGCGTCGAGGTCGCTCTGACCCTTCACCCGGCCATAGCCATTGCGATGCGAAAACAGGATGAACTTCTCGCGCGGCAAGCTCTGCTCCCGCTCCCCAGGAACCCGGAGCGTGAGGGCCTGCACTTCCCCCGTCTCGCTCACCTGCATCCCAAAGAGCCCCGGATCCCGAGGAAGCACCCGCCGGGGGAGGATTGTGCCGCCCACCAGGTGCCATTCCACCTCTTGGATCGACCAGCCGAGAGCAAAGGCGTCCATCGCCCCCGCTAGGAGCGTCCCCGGCGAACCTTGCATCTGCGAAAAGGCCTCCTCGATAAACGCCTTCCGCCGCCGCCCCTCGGGGCTGTCTTGGGTCAGGGTGATCTTCCATGGGGCCGAAAGCACCGCCAGCCGCTTGATCGTCAGCGCCGTCTGGACCATCGAATCGGTGAGCATCTGGCGATAGGTCTCATAGGGGATCGCCCCAGGCGGGACCCCCGCCACCTCCAGAGCCTGCCGCTGAGCCAGGCTAAGACTCGGCACCGGCCGTTCGGGCATCCGCTTGCGTCTTGAAAAGAGCTTCATCACTGGCCCCGCCGCCCCAAGGCCAAGAAGTCAATCAAGTCCCTCGGGTCGGCGTTAAGGCTCCTCGTCCCAGAGCCATCCGACGATGGTATTGCAGGTGATGTCCCCGTAGTGCTCTTCTTGCCCAGTCAGCCAGTTCAGTGCGTGCAACCGCTCCGTCACGATGCTAAGAATTTCCTGGGCTTCCTCGTCACTCTGGTCGGCCAAGCTCCTCCCATCCGAGCACCGCAGATCCCCATCTGGCGCTAGGCGCACATGGCCGATTGCCGCCGACCGAGCGAGGAGTTTTTTGACGTACTCTGCGGCGTCTGGGTCCGGCTGAGGCCCCTGCCGCAGCCGCCAGAGGCAGGTTTCCATGATCATCGCCTGCCGCTCCAGTTCTTCCCACGACCGAAGGCGCAGGTCGTGCCTCCACTGTGCTGGGTCGGGAAAACCAGGAAAGTCGTCGTGGACTGCATCGCTCCACCACTCCGGTTCGTCCCATTCGCCGAAGTCGTCCTTCAACCCCAGCGCCCACTCGATGGTGGTCCCCGAGAGCTTGGCCCAAGTTCCGTTCATGGTGAGTTGATCGGGCCATTCGCCCACTGGCAGGGCGTGGTTGGCGATCTCCGAGGCGTCGGCCTCAGGGGCGAGCCTGCTAACCCAGGCCAAGAGGTCCTTTGGGTCGGGGAGCCGCTCCCCTTGACCGACCTCCCAACCCGACCGCAGCCAGTGGGCGCACTGGACCATCAGCCGGGCCTTCGCTCGCTCCGGGCTGGGTGACCTGTTCGTGTCCTCCATCGGTTTCATGCTTTTCCGATTCTACGCCGGATCACCGATCCGCCTACACGCATCGGTGCGGTAAAACTGGGCCATGAAGGCTCCGGTCAAACGCGGGAAACCGCGACTCTTGATCGCATCAGGAATTGTTGGAGTCCTGGTCGGGTCGATCTACTGGTGCCTTCCCCTCTCACTTGCGGGATTCTTCATCTGGCCCATGACCCTGTGGGTTCTGATCGGTATCGCACTGTGCGTCGTCGCAAAAAAGACGCCCGTCAAGGCCCGCCTCGGCATGATCGGATTCTGGCTCATCCTATGGCTAACCCTCGATTCGCAGCCCCGAGCCTGGATTCCAAACATCGACCTGAGTTACGGCGAAATCACCCGAGTGGTGAGTCTCAACTGCGCGGGAGGCGACCCTAAGGCCGCAGCCGAGGCAGCTGCGGTCAAAGCCGATTTGATCCTCCTTCAAGAATCGCCGAGCACCACGGAGTTGGAAGAGCTTCGGACCAAGTTGGGGCCGGAGTGGACAGCCATCCACGGACCGGATGGCTCGATTCTCTCGAGGGGTCCGGCTAGGCGGATTCCCCTGCCCCCTGGAACCCACAACTTCGTAGCGGCTGAATGGAGGGAGACACTTGTGATTTCGGTGAGGCTACAGCCTCCCATATTCCGCCTGGACTACTGGTCGCCCGATTGCTGGCGAGCCTACGCAGAGAATCGACGAGTCCGCATGAGGGAGCTATCAGAGATCGTGTCGTGGATCGAAGCTGTGCGCGGCAATCGAAATCTGATCATCGGTGGGGACTTCAATAGCCCCCCCGACCGGATCCTGATGGCAGAATTGGGCACCCAAGCCAATGACGCGTTTGGCGACATCGGATCGGGCTGGGGAGGTACTGCCATCAACACGATGCCCCTCGTCCGGATCGACCAGATCTGGATCGGTGGATCCCTGTTTCCCTGCAGGGCGTTCGTCAGGCCAACTCGCCACTCGGACCACCGGATGGTTATTGCTGAGTTCTACCTACAGACTTAGTCCCTCTCAGTTCAACCCCACCAGGCTAGCGACGGCAACTCTACACACCAGAGAGGCTCCTTTGGGTGCACTCCAACGCACGAACCAATCCTCGCCTCTTGTTCGGGCTCGTTCTCACTGGCAACTCGATTGAAAAAACCCCCAGAAATTGATCTCTGGGGGTTTTTCGATTAGTCCGTGTAGAAGTGCGAATGATGCCTCATTGCGCCTTGAACGTACCGGAAGATAGTAAAAGTAGCCGTGGCGTGGGCGGCCAGAAACGCCAGCGCGATCGTGTCCATGCCACGCGGGCTTTGTGTTCCCGATGGACTCGCTTACAAATCTATGACGATAATCTGGCCTACAGGGTTCGTTTTTGTCGGCAAATTTTGATGCGATTTTCTAGTTCTTCGGCATTGCGGAAGAAGTCCCGAGTCTTTTCCAAGATATCTTCCTTCTCCAGCGGCGTTGCACTCTCGTCATCAGACCCAGCAAGAAAGGCGCGGTAAATATCATAGTCCGCCCGATCTCTTTGGACATGAAGCGTTGTGGCTCGGTTGCCAGCCCACATTCCCAAGGACGCCTCGGACATCGTCTTCTGCTTGAACCAGCGCCAAAGATCGGCGTGCTTAACCCGTCCCTTTTCGTCAGGCGATAGGGGACTGAAACCCAGCGAATCTGCATTGACGGCGAATTCTCGCGCGGAATGATAGAGGTAGTAGTAGCGACGGCTCACAGCTGAACGACAGAGGGATTCAACTCTTTGTAAATCCCGACTAGCTTCTGCAGCGTGCAGTAAGGTATTTGCCTTCGCCAGGATCTCAGATTTGTCGATTGGCACAATCTAGCTATTATGCTGCCATGAGAACGATTTGTGCATCGTCCGCTTGATCGAAGTCTAGCTCCGCATAAATGCTGTCTAGGAGATCCTGCAGTCCCTTTGCCCGCTTCGCGAGGCAAAATTCAACCGTAAGGTACGACGTATCCTCCTCTGGATCAACTTCGGTGCCGATAATAATGCTTTCGATCTCGAAGCCTTGATCCAGAACTCGGTTATATGCGAAGTTAACGATGTTCTCTATTTCCGGGTGTTGCTCTAGGAAGAGCTTCGCCCCAGTCGATGCTTTCATGACACTATCCACCTGAGCTTCCCTGACTAGAGGGCATTTAATATACGCCTGCCCTTCTATTGCATCGGTGTCTTTTTGTTCGACGGTCACCCCTGCCACGCGCAACCTCGTATGTTTATCTTCATTTTTTTTGCGATATACCATTTCATTTGTGATTGACGCAAGACTCTGAACTCCTGTTCGTCCAAATTTTTTGATTGAGGCTTAGTACCCCCCCGGGTGCCGATCAAACTTTGCCAGCCCGCGCACGGGAGTCGAAGGTAAGCAATGGAAGCACGAAGGCAATACGAGTGCCTTACCTCAGGGCGCGCCTTACCATGGCACGGGGAAACAACTCCAGTCCTCAATACGCCCGGACCAGGCTCCCGGGTTGGGACTGGCTGAACTTGAGGTCCGACGCGAGGAGAACCGGCGAGGCCACCTCTCCTCTTGGCAGGCGATAGCAGGCCAGGGCCAGGGCCATCACCAGGTCGTCGTGACCGCCCGAGGGGGCCGCGATCCGCGTGTGCCCTTGCGAACCCGGAGTCGCCCGGATCTCGGCCAGTTCGCGCAACAGGTCCGGATGCGGGGCCATGCCGATCTGCCGCCGGTCGAACCGCCAGCGCAAACCATCGATCAGTTCCAGCTTGCTCTTGGTCGTAAAGGTGAACCCCTGCACCGCGTGCTGGGGCAGCGCCGACCTCAGCATCTCCACCACCGGATCCCCGACCCCCGACCCATCGCACCAAACCACGCCCGAAGGATAACCCCGGACGATGCCCGCGACCCATTCGACCTGACCGGCCCAATCGCCTCCCTGCCAACGCTGAACCTCGACAATCTGGGCCCGACCATGCAGCCACTGCGCCACCACCACCGCCGTATAGTCGCTGTATCGCGCCCAATCGACCCCCACCATCGTCATCGCCTGGGGGATCATCCGCACCTCGGTGTCGAGCGCCTCTTCGATCTGCTCTTGAGGAAAAACCTGCCCCGCCGAAGAGACGAATTCGGCCTCATATTCCGCCGCATACCCCCGCTCGCTCAGGATTTCGCGCTGCCCGGCCAAGAAGCTCGCCGAGACATAGGGAGACTCCCCACTCGGCCCCCGCCGCGACCAAAACCCCTCCCGGCCCGATTGGCCCATCGTGAAGAATCGCCAAAAGTGGTTGTGACCCCAGGGGGTGCTGAGCAAAACGCAAGTCCCCGCCGTGGTCGCCAGCATCGGCATCGCGACCTCCGTGATCACCTTTTCGGGAAGGTAAGCCGCCTCGTCGATCAGGATGTGCGTGGCTCGGTACCCGCGCAGGTGGGCCGCGATCTTTCCGCTCCGGGCTCTCACCACTCGCCCACCCCACTTCAGCAACGGATGGGGGGCTCGTCGGATTTCGGGCTTGGGTCCGCCAAACCGGCCGAGCCACTCGGCCAGAAGCTCGACCAACCGGTCAAAGAGGATCCGGGTTTGGTCGAGGGTCACGCTCGCCACCAAGATTTCGGCGTCCTCCCGATCCAGCAGCCATCCGAGCGCCTTGACCGCCGCCGCGTCGGTCTTCCCCCAGCGACGCCCACAGGCCAAGGTCTGCACCCCCGCCTCGGCCAAAAGAAACTCCCGCTGGCCGGGATGGGGCGACCAAATCGGGCGAAGCTGATCCAAAAACGATTCCACAACCACGCAGGCACGAAAACCCATCGATGGTCAACAAACAAAAAGGCCGCTGCTACCCGGCGAACTCGGGAGCAACGGCAAAAGGAGAGGATTTCTCGGCGGACTCTTTAAGACGCCGTTGTCTTGTCCATCAAAACCTTGTCGTAAACCAGCGCCGCCAGCCCCCCGCCGACGATAGGGCCGATCATGTAGGTCAGGATCTGGCCAAAGTTGCCGCTGGCCACCGCCGGTCCCAAATATCGTGCCGGATTCATGCAGGCCCCCGTAACAGGTCCGCCCATCAGGATGTCCAGGGTCACCGTCAGACCGATGAAGAGCGCAGCCATCTTGGGCGCCTTGCTATCCACCGCCGTCCCAAAGATCACAAAGACCAAGAAGAAGGTGAGAATGATCTCGACGACGATCGCTTGGCCGGTCATCACGGGGGCGGAAAAAGCCGGAATCCCGTGCTTGATGCCCATCATCGCGGTCGATCCTAAGGCATAAGCCACAGCAAAGCTTCCCGCGATGGCACCCAAGACTTGGGCCACGATGTAGGCTCCGGCGTCGGCGGCCTTCATCCGATTCGTCAAGAGCATCGCCAGGCTCACGGCCGGGTTAAAGTGCCCCCCGCTGATGTGCCCTACCGCACTTGCCAAACAAGCGATCACAAGACCATGCGCCAAGGCCGGAATGATCAACCCACCCCCAGTCGCAGCCGCCGCCGCAATCGACCCGATGCCAATGAAACAAAGTGCGAAAGTCCCGATGAACTCCGCAACCAGCGCCCTACTACCCATGCCAGAACAGACGGACCACCTTCAAAGATCGAAGCAACCGCCAACACGAAACCCGCCCCGGGTACCCTCAAAAGCGAAATCATGAAGCTCCACGAGTACCAGTCCAAAGAGTTGCTCACCCGCTACGGCGTGGCCGTACCCAAAGGGGAGGTCGCCGATAATCCCGCCGACGCCCTGCGAATCGCCGAATCTTTGGGCGGAAAAGTCGTGGTCAAGGCCCAAGTTCTGATGGGTGGGCGCGGCAAGGCGGGCGGCGTCAAACTCTTTGACAACGCTCAAGAGGCTAGCACCTTTACCGGCGAGCTGATTGGCAAGCGCTTGGTCAGCATCCAGAACCCGGCCGGGATGGTCGTCGAGAAAGTCCTCGTCGGAGAGCTCATCGACATCGCCGAGGAGTACTACCTCAGCGTCCTCACCGACCGGGCTGCGGGCAAAAACGTGATCATGATTAGCAAGGAAGGCGGGATGGAGATCGAAGAAGTCGCCGAAGAGCATCCCGACGCCATCGTCCGCCTCCACGTGGATCCCGCCTGGGGAGTTGCCGATTTCGAAATCCGAGAAGCCGTTGCCGCCGCCAAGATTCCCGCCCCCGCCCAGCGCCAGATGGTCGGCATGATCAAGTCTCTGGTCAAGGCCTATGAAGAGAGCGACGCCGACCTGATCGAAATCAACCCCTGCGCTTGGACCCCAGATGGCAAGCTGATCGCCGCCGACGCCAAGGTCAGCATCGACGAAAACGCCCTCTATCGCCACCGAGGTTATGACGACACCAAGGACGACAGCGCCGAAGACCCGATCGAGGCGGAAGCCTCCCGCCGAGGAATCGCCTATGTGCGACTCGGGGGCGAGATCGGCATCATCGGCAACGGAGCCGGCCTTGTGATGTGCT
The DNA here is from genome assembly GCA_002343825.1 of Chthonomonas sp. UBA2391. Lineage (GTDB taxonomy): Bacteria > Armatimonadota > Fimbriimonadia > Fimbriimonadales > Fimbriimonadaceae > UBA2391. The sequence goes on along the minus strand of DDSL01000125.1, from coordinate 7,109 downwards.
CACTTGACGAGGTCAACGCGGCTGGGGGCAAGCCCGCCAACTTTTGCGATGTCGGAGGCGGAGCCAGCGCCGAGCGCGTGACCCAGTGCGTGGAGCTCATCCTGATGGATGAAAACGTCAAGGGCCTCTTGATCAATATCTTTGGCGGAATCACCCGAGGCGACCTCGTAGCTCAGGGCATTCTCGCTGCCTTCGACGCGATCGACATCAAGATCCCCGTCGTCGTCCGGCTCGATGGAACCGCGGCCGAAGAGGGACTCGAACTCCTCAAGGGGTCCGACAAGCTCGTCGGGGCGGCCACCATGCAAGAGGCCGCCCAAAAGATCGTCCAGCTCGCTTATTAAGCCCGAGCCGCCACCAGGCCCTCGAACTCGCTCACCAGCTTTTCGAGGGCACTGATTCCGCCCTGCCAGAACTCGCGGCTGCTGAGGTCCACTCCGACCACGTCCATGAGTTCCTGCGGCGACCGGCTTCCGCCCATCTCCAGCATCCGCACGTAGTCGTCGGCGAATTCAGGGCCTAGCTGCTTTGCCCGCTGGTAAAGACTCATCGTGAGCAATTCGCCAAAGGCATAAGCGTACACATAGAAAGGCGCGAAATAGAAGTGGCTGACGTACATCCACCAGCAGCTGTGATCTTCGCCGAGCTGGACGCTCTCGCCAAACATCTTTTGCAGCTCTTCTTGCCAGATCTCGGCGAACTCCTCGGGTGAAAGTTCGCCTTCTTCTCGGCGCATTTGATGACACCGGGTTTCGAAGGTGTACATCGCGACTTGTCGGAAGACGCTGGCAAAACAGCCCTCGATCTTTTGGGCATAGAGTGCGATCTTATCTTCATCGCTTGCCTCGCTCACCAGTCGCTCAAAGACCAGCATCTCGCCGAAGATGCTAGCCAGCTCGGCCAGCGGCAGGGTTCCTTGGAAGTTGAAGTAGCTCTGCGCCCGGCTGAGCGACGCGTGGACTCCGTGGCCGAGTTCGTGCGCTAGTGTCCCCACATCGTCAAGTTTATTGAGGTAGCTCATCAGAATAAAGGGGTGCGCATCCGGGGTGGTATAGCTGCAGAATGCCCCACCCGATTTGCCGCTTCGAGGTTCCGCGTCAATCCATTGCCCCTCAAAGAATTCTCGCGCCTTCTCGGCCAGAGCGGGATGGAACTTCCCAAAACTCTCCAATACGATCGCTTCCGCAACTTCCCACGATACTTTCTTGGTGGTATCGGTTAACGGGGCGTATCGGTCGTAATGCGTGAGCTCTTCAAGTCCCAGAATCTGGCGCTTGGTACTGTAATATCGCGCAACGAGCGAATAGTTCTCTCGGACGACATTGACGACAAGATCGACGATCTCGGGCGTGAGCTCATTGCTCATGTGTCGCGATTGCTCCGGATACTCGTACTTGCGCAATCGGTCTTCGACCTTTTTATCGGCCAAGAGATTGTTGTAGGTGAAGCAAAGCACTCGCTCTTGCTCCTTAAGCCCGCGAGTGAAGCTTTCGCTTGCGGCCTTCCGAATCGCGCGATCGCCATCCCGCATCAGGGTGAGAACTTCTTGTTCCGTAAGCTCTTCGGCTTCGTTGGTTCCGGGACGATAGAACTTATAGACATGGTTCCCCGTGATCTCTTCGCTGAGCCGGACCCAAGCACGGGATCCGGTGTTTGCGGTCTCTTCCAGCAAGATCTCTTCGGCTTCGGTCAGCCGGTGGGGTGAATAGACCCGGGTCCGCTCGATGAAGTGTCGGTAGGGTTCCAATCGGCCACTTGCGAGAACATTCTGGATCACACTTTCTTGCGCAGACTGAAGTTCCAGCTCCAAAAAGATGAGCTTGATGGAAAGTTCAGAATGCTTTTCCATCTGCTCAGCATAAAACGCTCCGATTTCCGGGTCCGCCATATTGGCCGAGAGGAGGAGGTTTGCGTAGTGCGGGGCCTTGTCCGCCAAGAGCCGCAAATTCTCGACCGCCTGGATCGCTTCAAGCAGGGTCTCGGCGGTCAGATCAGGCGCCGCGATCCGACCCCTGAAGCGCTCTGCGATCGCGTCTGCTTGGCGATGAGACTCTTCCCAGGCGGCAGAGATCGCGGGGTCGTCCATGCTCTTGTAGAGCGCGTCAAGATTCCACCGCACCGAAGGTGGAGCGAGATCGGGCGTTGCTGAGGCCATGCCCCAATTATGATAGGTCCAGACTCATCGGCATGTACCGCCTATTGGGAATGAAACCATGCTTGCCATAAAACTCAATGAGGGTTGTCCAGTCGATGATGCACCGGCGCACCCCCCGGTCTCTCAGGCCTTCTAATCCAAAGGCCAAGATCGCCCCGCCGAGGCCACGCCCGCGCACCCGCTCGCTGACCCCGATCGGTCCCAGCGAGCCCCAATTCGCACCCAAGTCATGGTGCCATACCGCGCCCGCAACGGGATACCGACACCCCTCTTCCTGCGTGAGCGCAAACCCCTCGCACGCCCCATCGACAAAAACCCCAAAAACGATCTCGGGCCGGTCCTCGATTTCGATTTTCTGCATCACGTCGTAGTGCCAGCGCCGAGGGAACTCTCGCCGGAAGAACTCATCCAACAGGGGGACGTCCGAGGCAGAACAAGCGCGAAACTCCGCATTCCCGACCCGATCAAAGGTTCCTTCGGGATCCGAATAGTCAGCCAGGTCTCTTTCCAGATCGACATTTTCTGAGCCGGGCCGAAATCCGCAGCTATTCAGGAGCCCTAACAATTCGGGTGTCGTATCAGGCACGCCGGGAAAGAAATGGCGAAGATCAGCCCCGAACCAGAGCTTCTTCCCTCCCTGTTCCCGCACCACCGCCTCGACCTGCCTGACCAGGGATTCCCCCACGTCCTCGCGGGAATAGCCCAGGGCGAGGATGTGAAAGACTCCCTCTTCTGGACCGGGAAAGAGTCCGTATGGACTCCGTTTGAGCAGAACAAAGCTCCCATCCTCGGTGATGAAGGAACCTTCGGGAACGAGTAGTCCAGAGTCGAAGGAGTTCTGCTCAAGCTGCTCTGGAGCGATCCGGTACTTCGCCCCATAAAACTGATTAAATAATTCGGTTGCCGAACTAATATCTTCGCGTGTAAATTGTCTCACTAATTAGACCGCCATCGCTAGTTGCGAAAGGTGGTCGCTATATCGCTCGATAGCCGTACGAGTTGCCGTGATTCGATGGATCATCTGGCCATCGTCACCGCGCAGAAACTCATCGAGCGTTGCCGGGTGGAACAGGGCCTCAAAGGCATCTTGGCCACGACCGGGGATCTCTGTCCTCCGGGCGGTTGGATCCGGTTCCATCTGCAAATAGGCCATCACGTAGCGGCGCACCCGTCGATAATGTTTCTGCATCCACTCCCGAATCTCCTGGTAGCGTCGCTCTAATGCGCCTTCCGGCCCATACTGAGCGCCATCACAGAGGATCTCGACCAAGTGTTCATATTGTCCCTGAAACTCCACAAGGTCCCGGCGCCGCTGTTCTAGGACTTGCAACATCGCAAAGTCGGTGATCGGCCCAGAACCCTGGGCGGGGATAAGGTCATGGGGTAGCGAGGTCGGGGTCATGAGTTGGCTCCGGCGGATCGTTCGACAAAATTCACACGCAAATCTCGGACGAGATTCTGAAGGCTCCGTTGGTCCTCAGCATCCAGCCGCGATTCGATGGACTGACACAACGCCGCACAAGCATCGATCGCTAGGCGCGCCTGCTCGATATCTCGGTGAATCTGACCGGTCATCATGTCGGGTTGCAAGCCCATCTTTTGCCAGGCCATGCTGGCCAGCTGCTCGATCATCACCGGGATGACCTGGTTCACGTCTAGGGGCGCTCGGGTCTCGTCAGCCATGCGTCGTTGAACGTACGGACGGAGCCAGCCCGGCAGGAGTTGCCACCAAAGATAAAAAGGCCCCGGATCAGGATTTTCTCCCGTAACTCCACCGGGAACCATTCGCCCTCCTTCGGACGTCAGAAAGGGCAAGCCGAGTCTGGACCAACGTCCGGAACGGGGGACCCAAACACAATTGGGGTGCATCGCTTCACCGCGAGGGATAACCTTGGTCCTAACCCGTCAGCTAACCCCGTAGGCGCATCAAGGCGCGGAAAATTATCCCGCGCCTCCAACCAAAAATCGTGAAAGCGAAAACAAATGGAGGTTAGAAATCGAATGATCTCAGAGTTCGAAGCACGCCACTCGTTGCGTGCCATTGAGTCCATGGACGCCCGCCCCATGTTCAAAGTGCGGTGCCTTCTCCGGCTCTCTCGCCGAGTCTTGCTCGCCGCCCGTAAGGTCAGCGACTGCGCTTGGCTGCTGATGCGCGAGGGGCGAACCGAGGAAGGAACCCGGATGAGCGGGGCATCCCGCCGGCTGGCCCGTCTCAGCGAGGATCTTCGCTCCCGGGCGCGGGCATATCTCAGGCCCGATTCAAGTGCCGGCCTGAGCTTCGGCTATGGCCAACAGCCCTCGCCGACGGCCCAATGGCCCTTTAGCTCCCACGGAGCCTAGAGGACGGATTGACACTCTCGGCCCCCGACTGCTAAAATGATTAGCAATTGCGGGCCGTGAGTGCCACCGGCCAGCCCGCTAGCTCATTCAAGAGGAACTTTAAACTATGGCAAACATCAAGCCCCTGGGCGATAAAGTTGTCGTTGAAGTCGTGGAAGCCGAAGAAATGACGGCGAGCGGCATCTACCTCCCCGATTCGGCCAAGAAGAAGCCGAACGAGGGGAAAGTCGTGGCCACCGGCAGCGGACGCGTTCTCGATAACGGCGAGCGCAACTCCCTGACCGTCAAGGTTGGCGACCGCGTGCTCTTTAGCAAGTACGGCGGAAACGAAGTCACGATCGAAGGTCGCGACTACACGATCCTCGACGAAGATCAAATCTACGCCATCGTCAACAACTAACAACCCCACCTTCACGGTGCTTCCAAACCCCACTTACTCCCAAGTAAGTGGGGTTTTTGCTTTTAAAGGCTTGCATTCCCGAGCACAGTGACGACATAATCGTGGTCCGTCACCCGGCCACATTCCTCATCCGAAAATCCGTGGATCAAGCTCCTCTTGCTTGGCCCAATGCCGTATTTCCGTCGCCGATCCCTCCCCGAGGCCACTCCCTCGCCACCGCGTAAGCGGTGACGCCGTGCCTCCAGATCGGCGATAGTGCCCGGACCGCATCCTGCAAACCAGGACCCGCCGAGTTCTCCATTTCGCATTCTTGCGAAAGCGGTTCCCGCCAACACACGAAACCAACTAACATTGATCGCAATTCAAAAACTAGTAAAGGATGCCTTCCAGTCTCAAGAGGCTATTGTCCCTACACTCATTGTGCAGGGCCTAGTCTCCCTCTATCCGGATCGCGTGATCCGATTTGCCAACTACAACACCTTCCCTATCGTAAGACTTCTTCAACTCGGTTTTGTGGAAGGGACATTTTCTCCTGTTTTTCCAGAATCTATAGGATTCCACTACAACGGCGAGGAGTTTGAGGAATTCTTGCATGCTGGCCTCATCGAGTTCACCTGGAAACACCATAGCTTTCTGGTGATGAAGCTTCCGATCGGCCGCGGCTCAAAGGTCTTTATTCTAGGACCGAGTGACCCGGTTATCTTGGAATTGTTGCGATATGCCTCACACGTCATCGGGCTCAAGGCAAGTAATCCTGAAATCTATGAACACGGCTATTGGAACCAAGACGAAGCCCTTACCGAGCGCATTCGGTCAGCAAGCCTAGAGTTGCTGGATCTCTGCCCCGAAAAAATTGATCAGGTCTCAAATCAAGTCTTGGGGTTCTTTCAACAAAAGGACCGGTACCACGCCTTCGGTATCCCCTGGCGACGCGGCCTGCTACTAACCGGACCTCCTGGGAACGGAAAGAGCCAACTCATCGCCGCTTTAGCCGGATGCGCTCCCGCCCGGGCCCTGTTCGTCAAGAGCATTTCTTCCGATCCGAAGGAGGCACAAGGGGAACTCTCGGAAGTCTTCGAGAAGGTCCGGGACCCGGGCCCGTGCATGCTGATCTTGGAGGATATCGACTCACTCATCACCTCAACCCTCCTCAGCCCATTCCTCAATGAACTCGATGGGGCCAAGCCGCTCGAAGGAGTTTGTGTGATCGCTACAACCAACCACCCCGAGAAGCTGGACCCGGCCATCCGGTCGCGCCCTTCACGGTTTGATCGAGTGATCGAGTTTGGGCCCCCGACGGCCAATGATCGAACTCGCTTCTTGGAACGAACACTCGCTAAGTGGAACGCAGAGATGACTTTCGACCCCAAGTGCCCAGAACTCCACGTCAGGATAGAGGACTTCAGCTATGCGGCCATGCGCGAGCTGACGACGTCAGCCATGATGGCCTGGTTTCTCTCGCCAGAAAAGGGCATGGCTACAGCACTTCTACAAGCGGCAACCGAAATCCGAAACCAGATGATCCCGCGCACCGCGGAAGACTCCCCGGGATCCTTGGCAAGTCCCAAGCAGCGCCGCCGGGGGAGGAGAAAAGTGAACCCATCCCGTTGACACTCGCAGCCCCGGAGTGCCAAAATCTAGCAGTAATCAACCCGGAGTGCTAAAGCCACCCCGGGCCAAAAGGAACCCAAAAACTATGGCAGCCAAAAACCTTCTCTTCGATGAAAATGCACGAAGGGCCCTCGAGCGAGGCGTCAACAAAGTCGCCGACGCCGTCAAGGTCACCCTCGGACCCAAGGGACGCAACGTCGTCCTCGACAAGAAGTGGGGCAGCCCCACCATCACCAAGGACGGCGTCAGCGTCGCCAAGGAAATCGAGCTCGAAGATCCCTATGAAAATATGGGCGCCCAGCTCTGCAAGGAAGTCGCCAGCAAGACCAACGACGTCGCCGGCGACGGAACCACCACCGCAACCGTCCTCGCCCAAGCCATCGTGAACGAAGGCCTTCGATACGTTGCCGCCGGCGGTAACCCCATCGCCGTCAAGCGAGGCATCGACCAAGCCGTCGAAACCGTCATCGCCGAAATCAAGAAGCACGCCCAAACCGTTAAGGACAAGGAGCAAATCGAGTTCGTCGCCACCATCGCCGGTAACGACAACGAGATCGGAAAGCAAGTCGCCGAAGCCATGGACAAGGTCGGCAAGGACGGCGT